>RDXH01000338.1 GCA_004292745.1 Oscillatoriales cyanobacterium
ATGATTTATTTGTTG
This sequence comes from Oscillatoriales cyanobacterium, assembly GCA_004292745.1. Classification (GTDB taxonomy): domain Bacteria; phylum Cyanobacteriota; class Cyanobacteriia; order Cyanobacteriales; family Microcoleaceae; genus Microcoleus; species Microcoleus anatoxicus. The sequence continues at coordinate 16 of RDXH01000338.1, forward strand.
ATTTGTCGAACCAAACCATTCGTTTAGAACAGGAAAAGATACCGAAGGATTTTGTAATTGGCAGGTTGAATAATTTGGCTGATACCTAGCAACGGAGGACACTCAAGCGTGCCCCTAGGTGTCAACTTAACTTCTAACCCAGTCACAGACTGCTGTTTAACTATTAAATCTAGATCCCCCCTAGGGCGTGTTTTCTCTCCCCGGAGATCCCCCCCAACCCCCCTTAAAAAGGGGGGGGAAAGAGTCTTTAAGTCCCCCTTTTTAAGGGGGATTTAGGGGGATCTAAATCTTAAGGAGTAGTTTGAAAACACGCCCTAGCCCCCCTTAAGAAGGGGGGAACAAGAACTTGCTCAAAGTCCCCCTTCCCCCATCCCCCATCTCCCCTTGGGGGGGCTGGGGGGGTGGGGATGCGAGGGGGATCTACACTAGGGTAAAAACGGGATTTCTCAAGGATTTTAGTCTTAAGTTGACACCAATGGGCAGTGCCGTTTCCCTACCCCAAATAATCGTAGGAATCCCAGCCATCGCCCACCCGCCTACCACTTTGTCAACTACCAATTAAACGGTCTAATTCCTGTTGCATTTGCATTGTAACTAAATCGAAACAAGCATCAACATAATCGCGATCGCCCGCAGCATCCGCACCATACCTCTCAAATACGATGGGTTTGCACACGCGAGTCCGAATTTGTATGGGCAAAGGTAGATGGGGCAAAGGCCCAAAACTCAATCCCCAAGGCAATCCTAAATACACCGGAAACACCACCGGATCGATGCCAAATAACCACGGCATCCCCCATTCATGCAATTGCTTTACTTCCTGATAAAAATCTCCCAGTACCATCAAAGTATCGTGGGCACCGTGGGAGATAATTGGTACAATGGGAACTTCTTCTCGCAGGGCTAATTTAATAAATCCTTTGCGTCCAGCAAAGTAAATTTTATCGCGTAAGTGATAGGGACGGAAAGTATCTTCTGCGCCGCCTGGATAGACTAGCACTGGAATATTTTTGCGCAAAGCTGCGATCGCCATTTTAGGATGGGCCTTGATCGCACCACACTGCACTGCCATGCTAGCAAGCTCAGGAGAAACTTTCCAAACCGTCGGGTGCATTAATCCATAGGCTAACCTTTCGGTGCCGTACCTGTGGAACCATTCGTATAGGAACATAAACATATCTGGTGCCACAATTCCGCCGTTGTGAGAACCCACAACCAGCATTTTGCCGCTCGCTGGGACGTATTGCCAGCCGTCGCTTTCTACGCGAAAATAGTAGCGGTATAGCCACTCCCAGATCGGCAACATCAGTTTAATGAATTCGGGATTGCGATCGTCTAAAGATAAACCGTCAAAGCGAGAGGTTGTGCTATGGCTTCTGGGAGTGGATGCAGAATATTTCATTGCTTGATGTTTCAGGGCGATCGATCGGCGGTAAAAAAGTGTATTTTTATTATGGCAAATTATTGAAAGTTTACCTATTCTGACCAGGCTGTAAAGTTTTATGGTTGAGTTGGTGGTTCCCACTTACAGATAGACTCTAGCTCGATCGGGGAAATTTTGGGAGCGATCGGATTTCCGCCAAGGTTGAACTCAGTGATTCGGATAGCTAAGCAACACAATAAAATAACAGATACTCGCACCCACTTCCTGCACAAATTGTCAACCAATCTACGGCGGGGAGTATATCAAATATCTGAAATTAAAAAGTACCTTAAATCATGCAAATTACGATCGACCTTCCCGACAATCTCCCCCTGACTGAAGCCGATGTGCGACTCGAACTCGCGATCGTACTTTATCAGCAGCACAACTTACATCTAGATAAAGCCGCTCAACTTGCTGTAATGTCTGTGGACGAGTTCTACCAACTATTAAGCGATCGCCATATCCTCAGCCCGCCCGCAGATCCCGATGACGAGCCACCGGAACTAATTCTAGCTAGCTTGCGTAACTCCGTGCAACAAATTAAAGAAGGCAAATTGCATCCTATTTCTGAACTGTGGGATGGTATTGATGACTGACGAGACACCAGAAATCCAGCTTCTCTTTTTCGATGACTGCAAAACACCTATGCGTAAGTCCTGTTTGTGCTAAAATTGAGAACAGAATTTAAAGGAAAAAGGCCATGTCAAAACAAGACATCGCTAATATCGTCACGATCGAACCTGGTAAGCGATATGGTAAACCTTGTATTCCAGCCATGAGAATTACGGTTCATAACCTGTTGGAATATTTTGCTTCTGGGATGAACGATCGAGAAATCCTAGATAATTTCCCCTATTTCACACAACAGGATATTTTGGCTTATTTGAGTTTTTCGTAAGAGGTAAGTATGTCAACAACTGCGATCGACATCGGCACGCTGGTTGTCAGTACGCCTGAAACCTGTGGAGGGCGTCCCCGCATAGCGGGAACTAGAATTTCTATCGCTCAAATTGCCGTTTGGCATCAACAAGGGATGAGCCCAGAAGCAATACTTGAAGAAATTTCCTATTTAAATTTAGCACAAATTTATGCAGCGCTATCTTACTATCACGCTAACCGCAAGGAAATTGAGGCTGATTTAGCAGCCGAATTAGCTGACTACGAGCGATTGGAAGCCGATCGCAGGGCTGGGAGAATTTAATGAGCCAGATTCGCTTGTATTTAGACGAAGATACGCCCAGAAAGCTTTCGTGCCAGCCTTGCGAGAAAATGGGATTGATGTAGTAACTGTCTCAGATGCCAATAATTTAGGACGTATAGATGAAGAACAATTGATATGGGCAACAGAGCAAAGTCGAGTCATTTATACTTTTAATGGTCGAGATTTCTGTCGGCTGCACGGGAGCTTTCTCGCAGTAGGTAGAAGTCATGCCGGAATTATTGTTGCGCCCCGACAAAGTTATTCTGTCGGCGAACAGTTGCGCGGTTTGTTGAATTTGATTGGTAGCAAGTCTGCTGAAGAAATGATGAATCAACTGGAATTTTTAGGTACTTACATCAGGTCTGAATAAAGGCATTTAATATTAGGTACGATCGATCGCTGGTAATATACGGTTGAACGATCGATCGCGTTTGAAAAAACAAGCAAATTCATAAAAGTTTGAACATTTAATTTCAGAGTTACCAGTTACAGATAGATTCTGGTTTAAGAGGGCAAGTTTTGGGGGCGATCGGATTTTCGCGAAGGTAGAGTTCAGTCAGGTTAGTCAAAGATTCTAGCGGTTTGATGTCTCTGATTTTATTGTCTTCGAGGTTGAGCACAGTCAGGTTAGTCAAAGATTGTAAGGGTTTGATGTCGCTAATTTTATTGTTGTTGAGACCAAGCGCAGTCAGGTTAGTCAAAGATTGCAATGGTTTGATGTCGTTGATTTGATTGTTGCTGAGGACGAGTTGCTTCAGGTTGGTCAAAGATTCTAGCGGTTTGATGTCCCTGATTTTATTTCCATTGAGGATGAGCCGAGTCAGGTTAGTCAAGGATTCTAGCGGTTTGATGTCGCGGATCTGATTGTCCCTGAGGACGAGTTGCTTCAGGTTAGTCAAGGATGCTAGCGGTTTGATATCGCCGCTCTGATTTCCTTCGAGCGAGAGATTGGTCAGGTTAGTCAAGGATGCTAGCGGTTTGATATCGCCGCTCTGATTTCCCTTGAGCCAGAGATTGGTCAGGTTAGTCAAGGATGCTAGCGGTTTGATATCGGCGATCCGATCGCCACTGAGCCAGAGCTTCGTCAGTTTAGTCAAAGATGCTAGCGGTTTGATG
>RDXH01000067.1 GCA_004292745.1 Oscillatoriales cyanobacterium
AACGATGTAGCAGATGGTGGCAGTTAAGAGGGTAGGAATCATCAAGACGCCGAACCAACCGATATAAATCCGGTTGTCTGTGCTTGTGACCCACTCGCAGAACCGTTCCCAGACGTTGGCGCTTTCGCGCTGTTGTAAGGTTGTTGTCATGGTTTTATGATTGCTTTATTTGGTTTTCAATGTTCGGATGATGTCTCTATTATTACGGCTATCACTACGATTTGTAAAGGGGTGTAACGACAGTTAAACTGATGAGGCTTATAAGCAGGGCTTATGTAGGGGATTGGTTGCTGTGTGTTATGCTGGCGCCAACTCCAAGCGATATCGGTACAAAGCGACAGGATGCCCCTTAGCAGCAAAATAATCAGGGTCTTGTGGCGATAAATAAATCGCTGTGACCTGATCGGCTTCAATTTTTATAGTTGCAGAATCGCTATTGTCGTCGCCCCCAACAAATCGATAAGCCGTAGTTGTTTCCACTTCATTTAAATAAATATCCGATTCTCCCCGAAACACCTGCTGGGAAATCTCTGTAGACACAAATCGGTCGGGATTTGGTGTCTCGGTTCCCCGGCCTGTCACAATTGAAATGAGTTGCTTTTCCCCTTTCAAAACAGTAATTTGGCGGTTGGGATTGGTCCGATCGACTTTCACCGAAAGTACAGCGCCATCGCCCAAATAAGCCTTAGCGATATTGAAACCATTAAAAGTGCGATCGGCTACAATTTTCTGAGCTATTTTAGATGTATAATTAGAGATAAACCCAATATTTCTCTCAGGTTGAAACCGTACTTTAAATAAAACCGGCTGCTGCAAATAGCGCCGATTTCCCTCAAATCCAGGAGTGATAATCTTTGGGGCTAAAGGTGCCGCTAAATCCACCAAAGTGCTCGCAACATTCCAATTTCCCGCCATCCAGTCTGGATACACCAAATCTCCCTTAGCTACAGCGATAGGAGGTTTGCTATCCCAATTTGGGAAGCTCGATATGCGATCGCCCAAAACCCCCGCACTCGCATCACCACTCCACAAAAGTAACGCCCAAACCAAACAAAAACCCCAAATTGCTCTCATACCAAACAGCCCTCTTTGATCGTATCAAATCCGTTGACATAGGAATTATTATTTCTCTCTTCTCTTTCTTCGCGTCCTTTGCGCCTTCGTGGTTAAATCATTCCGATACAACCGGAATTGATATAACACATTGGACCAACCTCTTTTACAACATATATTTCTCTTCTTTTTCTTCTTTTTCTTCTTTCTCTATTCTGTGCGTTCTACTCGCCTAGAATAATTTATGATAGCAAATTACCCACCAAGGGCGAAACATCAAGGTTGGAGATTGCTTGCTCACAACAAACAAGGAAATAAAAAGTTAGTGAGTAGTGAGTGGGGAACGTGTGATATTGTTTTTGAAACTAGGATGTGAGGGTGAGTATCAACTATGAATACACTTGTTTACAAAACTTTAGTAGTTACGCTAACTGTTTTAGGTAGTGGACTGATGCCGGCAGCGATCGCCCAGACCGTCGATTCCCCAATTACAGAACAACCAACTGCTTCACCAGCCAACAGCGAGGAAACCGAGCCTCAAATCGGGTCAGCAGAGGCACTCCCAGAGTCAGTAGTTAGCGCTGAAAAGGTTGGGGATAATTCCCTCAACAGCCTGTTGCTCCCAACGACTACTAACCAAGAAACACCAACGCAGAAAGCCGAAGATTTCAATCAAGATCTAAGTCTCAATCAGGACAGAGTATCTGAGTCGGCCAAGGAAAATTCCCTAGTTTCCAATCCATCGCCAGAGAACACATTGACGGAACAGGTAATTCCGATCTCTGGACAAACAGCAGAACTTCCACAACAGGATACCTCACTCTTTGATAATATATTGCCAGCAAGGGGAAAAACCGTCAACCCCCTCTTTGACAAAAAAACATCAGAGGACAACACATCGATCGACCAAGTAACCTCAGTCTCCCAGCTATCCGACGTGCGGCCAACAGATTGGGCATTTCAAGCATTACAATCTCTAGTCGAACGGTACGGTTGTATCGCGGGATATCCCGACGGCACATTTCGCGGCAACCGGGCAATCACCCGCTACGAATTTGCCGCCGGTTTAAACGCCTGCTTGGATAAAGTGAGGGAGGTAATTACCGCTGGAACGACAAACTTAGCTACCAAAGAAGACTTGGCAGCCGTCCAACGGCTGCAAGAAGAATTTGCAGCCGAATTAGCAACCCTGCGCGGGCGTGTAGATACCCTGGAAGCTCGCACGGGCGAACTCGAAGCCAACCAATTCTCCACCACCACAAAGCTGACGGGTGAGGTGTTGACTTATCTGGGAGATGCTTTTGGCAAAAATGCTAGCGAAGCGAATAACACTACATTGGGCTATCGACTCCAACTCAACTTGAATAGCAGCTTCACGGGTAAAGACAGCTTGTTTGTCAGTCTGGAAGCCATAAATTTAAGGCCACTTAACACAGCTACCGAATTTCCGCAAGGTCGTCTCAGCGGCCCGACTGATGAAACTCGTTTCCTGCCATCCGACATATCAGGAAATGGAACTTTGAATTTGATCGGATTGGGATACCGCTTCCCAGTGGGTGACAAACTGCTAGTTTCTTTAAATGCCTTTTCTAGCAATCGGTTACTTTCAGCACCCCTGAGTCCATTTGCCAGTCCGACGACAGGAGCTCTATCGTACTTTGGTTCAATGAACCCGATCCTGTACCCCGCCATTCAGCAGACAGGGATTGGCGTACAGTGGAAAGCAACTCCGTGGTTGAACTTCGATTTCGCCGCCGGCAGCGAATCCCGGACAAACGACCCGACTGTAGGTCTCTTCAGTGGTGGCTACAGTGGTTCTGTACGAACGATCTTCACTTTCAACAAGCTCAATCTTGCTTTAAATTATATCCACTTCTATTCTCCTCAATTTGGGGCTGATACGGCGAGTGGTAGTAACGCTGCCAAAGTTGTGGGGGCTGGGCCCGTTGTCGGTAACGCATATCTTCCTGGAATCTCCTATCGAGTCTCCCCGACTTTGGGGTTAAGCGGTTCTGTTGGTTTGATTAAGGCTCGTACTTTGGGCAATGGTACTAAGGGAGATGCTAATGTGTTGGACTATCGTTTTTCTATGGCTTTTTATGACATAGGTAAAAAAGGTAACTTAGCTGGTATTGTTTTTGGGGTGCAGCCCCGGCTGGCGGGTACGAGCAATGGGGCGATCGCTCAAGCGATTGGTTTACCCGCAGGACAACGCCGCGATCGCGACACGGGATTTCACATCGAAGCCTTTTACACCCATCTACTGACCGACAATATCACTATTACCCCTGGTATAATCTGGTTGACCGCCCCCAACCATGACGATCGCAACCCGGATGTTGTTGTGGGAGTAGTGAGAACAACCTTCTCTTTTTAACTTAAATAACGTATCAAAAGTTTCCGATGAACCAACAAGTTTTAGCAGTAATTGAGAAAATCAGTGTCCTTGGTGGCGAACAGTACGGGGAAAGTGCTTGGCGAAATCCTATTCGCAAAGACACCGGCCCAATTTTGCAAGCACTTGTGATGGCATCCCAACCCAAGACTATCCTTGAATTAGGCACTGGTTATGGTCTTTCTACTTGTTATCTAGCATTGGGAAATAGCGAAACTATCATTCATACGGTCGAGTTTGATAGTGCTGTAGCCGAACAAGCTAATAAACACTTTTATTTAGCGGGAATTTCCCATCGAATTAAACAGTGGGTGTGTCCTTCTTCTGAGGCAATTTCCAAAATCCCCCAGGAGATTCCTGTGCCAGATTTTGTGTTTATAGATCACGCTAAACGGCCTTATAAAGACGATGTTTCTGCTATTATTGAAAGCTGTGGTGGTAAGCAGATACTTCTGGTTGCTGATAATGTGGAAGATCGGAAGCAGGAACTTGCTGATTTTCTGGATTGGTTTCCGTCAATTGCCCTCAATTTAACGATTATTTCGACTCAATGTGGTTTGCTGGTTGCGTCGGTATAATTAGGGTTTTGCTGAATCAGCAGGCAGAAAGTTGACCAGAAATAAGCTGTTCTCCATTTAAAGAGACTGTTGGCGAATTCACAGAGGGTGTCACCCCTCACAGGTGAAATGCGGTGTCCTGAGCCCTTCGACTACGCTCAGGATAAACGCAGTCGTTGGGTAGATTTTGTAGGTTGGGTTAACGCGAGAGCCATAGGTGTCAACTTAAGCTTGAACCCCTTGGTATCTCTTGCTTTTACCTAAGTCTAGATCCCCCTCGCATCCCCCGAATCGTTGCGGGGACTTTGAAAGGACTCCTGTCCCCCCCTTGGGAAGGGGGGCTCGTTCGGATCTAGATTTAATAGTCAAACAGCAATCTGTGACTAGGTTTGAGCTTAAGTTGACACTAATGCGCGAGAGCGAAACCCAACTCTTTTAAAATAATGTGTTGGGTTTCGCTGACGCGGTTCCTGAGCGGAGTCGAAGGGCTACCCAACCTACAAAATCTATGCGAGAAACTTGCGCGGGCGCTGGATTCAGAAGTGAGGAGTGAGACCCCTCAGACATTCGCCAACAGTCTCTAATTAACTTGCTTTCCCAGCAATCTGCATGGTTTTTCCTAGAAAAAGTGCTCTGAGTTAATTCGTCACTTATTTGAACGTTGGCTTTGCAGTTTCTGGGTGAAGCAATTGTTTTTCAGTGAATTCTCGATCGAGAGTTAGAGAATTATTCTCATCACTTTCAGGGATAATCCGAATATCTTGTGCGGGCGCCCCGAGTTTAATCCCTTCTTGCTCAAACCTGGTTTGGATTGTGCGGAGAATATCGGCTGATACTTTCCAAAATTCGTCAGTTTTTGCCCAGCCACTAGCAATCAGATTAATGTATTCGTCTTCTAGGTCAAACACAAAAGTTGAAGGCGCTGGCTCTTCCAAAATTTGAGGGTGGGATTTGAAAATGTCTACGAGCACTTTCTCTATATTTGTCACATCTTGATCGAAGCTAATCCGAAAGCTAAATTTAACTTTGCGAGTTTCACTGGTGGTGAGGTTTTCTATCGTTTCACCCCAAACTGTGTTGTTGGGAACTGTAAAAAGCTGACCGCCAAATCCTTTGATTTTGGTATTGGCTAAACTGATGGAATCTACCCACCCCCATAGGGAGCCGATTTTCACTTCATCACCGACATCAAAGGGTTTGTAAACCATGATCATCAACCCGCTAGCAAAGTTACCGAGGTTGCTTTGCAAAGCAAAGGCAAAGATAAAACTCGCACCCCCAAGTACAGTCAAAACAGGCGCGAGACTAACCTCTAGTGCTGTCAAAGCTAAGAGTACGCCAACTACAATTCCCCCTCGATTGATGACAACAACGGTAAATTGGCGCATCAATTTGGAGGTTTTAGAAAGTTTCAGCAGCTTGCTAATCACTAAGCCTAATATTTGAGAAACGATCATGGAAGCAAGGACAATACCGACAAATTTACCGATATTACTAGCCCAACGCAAACCACCTTCATCTGATTTGAACCAACTGAGAACTCTGACGCCTAGACCTTCAGTATCCTTCACATCAATTTCGGCTTTAGTGATAGCTTCAATGTATTTGCGATAATATTTTGATTCCCCACCTTTGCGGTCTAATTCTTCTAAAATCACGTTGAAGCGGTCTACAACGGCTGTTCGCCCAGACTGGAGATTGGTAGCATTGACCACCAATTGGTTCTTCAATACTGATTCATCTTTAGCATTCGCTTCCAACTTGTCTGACGTTTTTTCAAGCTGCCCTTTTTTGTCTTGGTTTGCTTGACTGTTAGCAGCAGACGAACCCGCAGTTGGTGTTTCACCGCCTGTCTTGATTGTCGTGTTTTCAAGGGTGCTTGTGGCTTCATCGAGTTTCTGAGCAGATTTTTCCGCAGCGCCTGTACCACCAGTGGTAGTAGTTCCGCTAATCGCTTCCCGCGCTTTTTTGACTTGTGCGGTAGCCTCTTCTAATTTTTGGGTGACTTCCTGGTATTCCGGCGATTTGGGATCGGCAATAGCTTTTTGGGCTTTTTCTGCGTCCTCATAGGCTTTAATTGCCTTGTCTAGCGCGTCAATTTTTTCAGTAGCCGCAGTGTACGCCGGCGAGTCGGCGGGTATCTTCTCTCGCTCTTTCTTCGCTTCGTCTAGGGTTTGTTTTGCCTGATCTAGTTCGCCTGTTTTCTCCGCTTTTTTTAAGGCATCGTTTAGGGTACTGTCCTGTTTAAGTTCCTTTTTGGTTTGAGTTGCTTCTTTGAGCCCTTCCTGGGCTTTTTTGAGTTTTTCTTTAGCTTCTTCTGCCTTTTTAGTGGCTTCTTTGTATTCTGCTGAGTCTGGGGCTGCGCTCTTGAGAGCTTTGTCGCTTTCTTCTAGTGCTTTCTTAGCTTCGTCTAGGGAACCTGCAACTTCTTGTTGTTTTTTGATGGAGCGATTTTGACGCTTGATGGCGATTTCGGCATCGCTAATTTCTTTGACTTTTTGTTGGAGCAACAATTGCCACGCTGCGGCTTCGTTTGCGAGTTCATCCAGGGCGAGCGGTTTGACTAGCAGTTGCAATTCCTCAACTGGAATTTCAGGATCTTTAGTCGTAACTGCTGCTTTGGGATCTGCTTGTGGTGGAGGCTCAATTTTCTCAGCTTTAGGTGAGGCTGTGGCTTCCTCTGAGGCTGTGGCTTCGTCGGCTGGTTGCGATCGCGCCGGCATTCCCCACAGTGCGAAACAACTAACAACTGCGATCAAAAAAATTGCACGGACTCTCTTGGGTAACATTTTATTGTTTTTCATGAAAATATTTTTCCTGATTTGACATTTCTTTAACTCAGCCACTCTCTCTAACCTTTTCGTTATTGGTTATTCGTTACTGGTTACTGGTTATTCGTTACTGGTTATTATAACCAACAAATAACAATTAACAAATAACCAATAACTACTGACTATTTTTCGTGTAATTCGTAAGCAGCGACAATCCGCTGTACTAGCGGGTGTCGCACCACATCCGCCTGAGAAAATTCGCAGAAAGCAATCCCCTCAACATTACCGAGAATTTTTTGTGCAACTGCTAATCCCGACTGTTGATTGGGAGGTAAATCGGTTTGAGTGATATCGCCTGTTACTACCATTCTCGATCGAAAACCCAGACGAGTCAACACCATTTTCATCTGAGCCGGTGTGGTATTTTGAGCTTCATCCAAAATTACGAAAGCATTGCTGAGGGTGCGCCCGCGCATATAGGCTAAAGGAGCTACTTCAATCAGCCCTCTTTCCATTAAATCGGCCATTTTTTCCGGGTCGATCATTTCCTGGAGGGCATCGTAAAGCGGCCGCAAATAGGGATCGACTTTTTGTTGTAAATCTCCGGGCAAAAATCCTAGTTTTTCCCCAGCTTCTACGGCGGGTCTGGTTAAAATCAGCCGTTCGTACTGTTTGCTTAACAGGGCTTGGATGGCGAAAATAGCTGCTAGAAATGTTTTGCCAGTACCCGCTGGCCCTATGCAAAAAGTTAGGTCATGGGTGCGTACTGCTTGGACGTACTGGCGCTGCTTGAAGGTTTTGGCTCGAATTTCTTCGCCGCGGCGCGTCTTGGCGAGTACGTCTCGCTGCAAGTCTTGCAAATCCTCTTGGCGGTTGGTATCCAAAGCGAGGCGCGCTGTCTGGATTTCGACTCCGGTAATCGTTTTGCCGGCTTTCCAGAAGTCGGAGAGCGAGCGCACTAATTTCTGACACAATTCTACTTGATTTTTTGTGCCGGAAATCAGCAGTTCTTGGCCTCGCATGACTAAGTTTGCGCCGGTTTGCTTAGAGATAGTTTTCAGATTTTGTTCTTGATGGCCGGCCAGCGACATGGCGCTTTGAGGACTCGGCAACTCTATGGTTAGTGTTTCAGTCATGCCAACATAAGCTCCCTCCAAATAAGCAATTAAAAGTTAACAATTACCAGTTAGATTGGTCGCAGTTTGCAAACAAAAAAGCGCCCGGTACTAGCTTTGACCTAGTATCTAAGGCGTCTTTTAGATTTAGCTCCCAAATGAGTTTGGTGCTTGAGGTACAAATCAAATCTCCTTTCTATCAAGTCAGGCAACTTTAGATGTTAGATTTTAGATGTTAGATTTTAGATGTGAGATTTTAGATTTTAGATCTATCTAATCCCGTTAATATTTTAGCTTTTAATTTTTTGCCCGATCGCACAACCGGCAAACTAAAATCAGACGGGATTTGTAAAAAAAATTTACAACAGACAATCTAAAATCTAAAACTATTTGGTTGCAGACTTGTTCGCCACAGAGCAGTTAATAGCCTGGAGTATTTCTGCTAGTTCTAAACGTAGGTGTATTAGTGCGGCGAGGTTGCTCTCTGGGAGCTCTGCTAGGTAAGGTCGTGGGTGGCGGTACGGAGGTTCGGGGTCGGAAGTCTCCTCGATCGCGAGAACCGCGATCGGGGCGATCGGGCCTGGGTGCAGGCGATCGCATTTCACCAGCTTCACCATCGTATATGTCTAAGTAGACGGACTGGCCGGCCGTCTGCGCCACCGCTTCAAGGGTAGTTCTAATAGCCTGAATATTACGTCCACCCCTACCGTATACCCGTCCTTTGTCTGGATCGTCAAAAGCTAGTCTCACCCAGACCCGCGACTGACGGGGGTGGATTTCACAATCAACCCGCAAAGAGCCTGGGGACTCTAAAAAAGGGCCTATTAAAAATTTCACCAGTCCAGCGTAGTTAGGACTAGCTGACGGAGGCTGTGTTGCTGGATTCAATGTTGGCTCCGGCTCCGACTTGTTCAAATACATTGGCTTTTCTCAGGATGTCACGCACAGTGTCAGTTGGCTGAGCGCCTTGTTGCAGGCGCTTGACAATCGCTGGAACATCCAGCCTCGTTTCGTTATTTCTGGGGTTGTAAAAGCCGAGCTCTTCTAGAGGGCGGCCATCGCGGCGGGTAGAACTGTTCATCGCTACAATCCGGTAGCTTGCCTCGCGTTTCTTCCCGTATCTCTTTAATCGCAGTTTGATCATCTTCTTGCAGAATAGTCCTCTAGTAATTGTGACATACAACAAGGACACATCACAATGCTGTGGGAATTGGGTATGGGGAATTGGGCATGGGGAATTGGGCATGGGGCATCGGGCATTGGGCATCGGGCATCGGGCATTGGGCATTGTTGACTGTTCGCTGTTGACTGTTGACTGTTCGCTGTTGACTGTTCGCTGTTCGCTGTTCGCTGTTCGCTGTTCGCTGACAACTGACAACTGACAACTGTCAACGGTCAACCTCCCAGCAAAATATCGCTGCGATTTGCTGCCCCTAGGGCTGGTTTGCGGCCGTCAATATGGGGTGTAATTACCTTCGGTAAAGTCGATGCCGTTCCCCAGCGGCCAACCAATTTTTGCAAAAACACATCTTGCTGCGCTCTCAAAGAGTCCCAATCGGTACCGCGATTAATGATTGCAAACCAAACTAAACCTCGATCGCGCGTTGGTATGGCTCCAGCCAAGGCAATCACGCTGTCCAAAGTGCCTGTTTTCACCACAGCGTAGGGGGGAATGTGCCGATGTTCGAGAGTCCCTGCATCGCGCCCAGACACCGGAAACAAATCAGCAATAGTCAACGGAGTAGTTTGAAGAAAACGCCCGATCGCCTGCATCATCGCACAAGCAGCCCTCGGAGACATCTGATTTTCCACCCCCAATCCCGAACCATTCACTAATTGAAGTTCCCCCGCCGGCACACCCGCCGCCCAAGTAGCTTGCTGCTGAACTATTTTCGCCCCGCCCAAATTGTCAGCCAACATCTGAGCAATGTCATTATCGCTGTGGACGTTCATCTGCTTGAGAATTTCCACCAAAGGGAGCGATCGGCGCGTCATCAGCAACCGCCCAGAACCCACAAATTGCTGCTGAGGAACTGTGCTACCAACCACAACCACCTGCGGTCGCTTCGTACCCGGAGGCATTTTAGAATAGATTGACTGAACATCCCGCGACCAACTGCGACCATTGAGGGCCTCCCGCAACAAATCCCCCGCCGTCACAGGATCGGACTGTTGATTCATGCGGAAATTGCCAGTCACAATTAAATTGCCCGCGACGCGACGAATTCCCAGATCGTTGAGAGCATTACCAACGGCGATCGCCTCCTCCCACACAAACAGAGGGTCGCCCCCCCCGCTCACCACCAAATCCCCCTGCAACACGCCATTGCGAATCGGCCCGGTCCCCCGGAACCTGGTCTCAAACTGATAATCCGCACCCCAAGTTTCTAGGGAAGCTAGAGAAGTGGCAATTTTGGTCAGGGAAGCCCCTGGCATCAGTGTGGTTCCCTGCTGACTTACTAATGGCAACATTCCTGCCTGGACCCAAACTCCCTGATTTCCCTCAGTCAACCCCTTCCTCTTCAAATCCTTGAGAAATTCCTGCACTGCGGTGGAGGCTGGTAAATCGGGATTGGCCCGTGAGACTCCCCCGTTCGCCAAATCCATCGCGACTCCTAACCCTGGTATCCCTCCCTCCCAAGCCAGCACCGAGGCGGCATTTGCGCCCGCACTGCTGACCCCAGCCATATGCAGCCACACAGATATAATTCCAGAGCTAAATAAATCCAGCATTTTCCACTCCTAAAGTCTTATTAACTATTGCATTGAGTTTGGGAATTTCCCGTCCACCGATTTGAGATTTTAACTATATTCATACTTCTCGACTCAGGCTCCAGACTTCCTGGTAGAATCTTGAAGGTTTCTCAAAGATTGGGCAATGGGATCGACACGCGCAAGAATTGCAATAGACGCTATGGGTGGGGATCACGCCCCCGCCGAAATTGTGGCGGGAGCGCTTAAGGCACAAACAGAATTAGGTGTAGAGATTTTGCTGGTGGGCGACCCTCCGCAAATAGAAGACTCGCTCCGACAACAAGACGCGCACGGCCGCGTCTGTGCAGGTCAGCTTGAAATCGTTGCTTCTGAAGGAACGGTGGAAATGCACGAAGAACCTTTGAGTGCCCTCAAACGCAAGCCTAAAGCTTCGATTAACGTAGCGATGAATTTGGTGAAGCAGCAGCAAGCCGATGCTGTGGTGTCCGCTGGTCACTCCGGCGCGGCCATGGCTGCGGCTCTGCTGAGATTGGGACGACTTCCTGGGATTGACCGCCCTGCCATCGGTGCGGTGTTGCCGACAATGGTAGCTGGTCGCGCTGTACTGATTCTGGATGTCGGTGCTAACGTGGACTGTCGCCCCAAATTTTTGGAGCAGTTCGCGGCCATGGGCACCATTTACAGCCAGTACGTACTGGGTGTGGCGGAACCCAAAATCGGTCTGCTCAATATTGGTGAAGAACCTTCTAAAGGTAATGACGCAGCAGTGCGTACTCATCAATTATTGGTAGATAACCCTCATATTCCTTTTGTGGGGAATGCTGAAGGCCGTGATGTGCTCTCTGGTAACTTCGACGTGATTGTGTGTGACGGCTTTGTCGGCAACGTTTTGTTGAAGTTTGCCGAAGCTGTGGGCGAAGTTGTGGTGCAGGTGCTCAAGGAAGAATTGGTCAAAGGACTCCAACATCAAATTAACGATCCTCTGCTGCAAAAAAGTCTGCAAGGATTCAAGCAGCGGGTAGACCACGTTGAACACGGTGGCGGTTTGTTGTTGGGCGTTGCTGGAGTTTGCATTATCAGCCACGGTTCATCTCAAGCTGCTTCCATTGCCAATGCGGTGCGTTTGGCGAAGGGAGCTATTGATAACCAAGTTCTGGAGCGAATTCAATCGGAATATCGCCACAGTGCCATCGAACAAGAAGCTAGGAATTAAAGTTAGTAGGTAGATGGACATAAATCAACGTCACTAGATCCGCAGAGAGTTACAAAGCTTGTCCCTAGTCTGAGCGATTGCTTTGCTTCTAGGTGTGGACACGCAACATATATGTTTAGCTACTTACTGGGGAATTAAAAATTAAAAATGTCAAGTTAAAAATGTAAAATTAAACAAGCTTTTTTGCGGAAAAAAACTGATTTCAGTGGATGCTTAATTTTTGTTAATTTGTAGTTTTTAATTTTTAATTTCTAGACCGATCGCTCATAAATGGAGAAGAATGTTGCAGCAATCAGGGTTTGGTATTGCCGTCACGGGTAGCGGTTCTTGTACACCGCCGGTTTCGCTAGATAATCACGGTTTGAGTCAGATTGTGGAAACCTCTGATGAGTGGATAGCGGCGCGCACAGGAATTCGATCGCGCAGATTAGCGACTGATGGAATTTCTGTCTGCGATTTGGCCACATTCGCCTCTCAACAGGCGATATCCATGGCACAAATTTTGCCGACAGATATAGATTTGATTATTTTGGCGACATCGAGCCCTGACGATTTGTTTGGGACTGCGGGTCAAATTCAATATCGCTTGGGTGCGACAAAGGCTGTGGCTTTTGATTTGACAGCAGCTTGTTCGGGCTTTGTGTTTGGTTTGGTGACAGCCTCTCAGTTCATTCGGACAGGGGTTTATCAAAATATTTTGCTGATTGGGGCAGATATTTTATCTCGGTGGGTGAATTGGTCCGATCGAGGTACTTGCATTCTGTTTGGAGACGGTGCAGGTGCGGTAGTATTGCAAGCTTCTCAAACCGATCGCTTTTTGGGATTTGAAATTCGCAGCGATGGCACTCAAAATTCCTCTCTCAACCTGGCTTACAAAGGAGAGTCAAAGGAATTAATTGATGGTGTGAATATTGGACAAGGTGCATTTCAACCCATCACCATGAATGGTCAAGAAATCTATCGGTTTGCGGTGAAAAAAGTCCCGGAAGTAATCGAAAAAGCGATGTTTCGGGCAAATATTAGCGCCACAGAAATTGACTGGCTGCTGTTACACCAAGCGAATCAGCGAATTCTGGATGCAGTGGCCCAAAGGCTAAATATTGCGCCGGAAAAAGTCATTAGTAATTTGGCAAATTACGGCAATACATCAGCAGCTTCAATTCCCCTAGCTCTGGATGAAGCCGTGCGTCAGGGTAAAGTGAAAGCGGGGGATACTATTGCTGCGGCTGGTTTTGGTGCAGGTTTGAGTTGGGGGGCGGTGATTTTTCAATGGGGAAGTTGAAGCAAGGGCGACAGACTATAAATTCATTTTAGTTGTGTTCAGGCTCTGGGGCGATCGCGGGAAAATTTAAGAGGTAAAATCTGACAATTTTGCCACAGCATCAACCCTTGCGGGCGATCGATCGCGTGTTGCTCAATACTGGTGGCGGTGGATTGTAGCTTTTGCTTGTGAAACTAAAAATTCTCTTGCTGCGATTGACTTTCGGCACTCGGAAGCTAATAAATTATTCCACGAAGAGTAATGCCCTTAAAGTAGCAGAAATAAATTATAGGAAATTTTCAAAAAAGTTCCCCGCTCTGTTATAATTGTAAGTCGCGCATAGATAGTGAATGAGCGAGAAACAAATAATTTTTGCAATCACCAATTAGCAAATACCAATTAGTAAATTACCGGAAAAATGACTAAAACAGCATGGGTATTTCCCGGACAAGGTTCCCAAGCGATCGGGATGGGTGCAGACTTATTAAACTTGCCAAAAGCCAAAGCCAAATTCGATCTAGCAAAAGAGATTTTAGGCTGGTCTGTCCCAGAGATTTGCCAAGAAGAAGCAAAACTCTCTCGGACTCTCTACACTCAGCCTTGCTTGTACGTGATCGAAAGCATTTTGACCGATTTAGTGCGCGAAAAGTTCGATCGACCTTCCCTAGTGGCCGGTCACAGTTTAGGAGAATACACCGCCCTGTATGCTGCGGGTGTCTTTGACTTTGAATCAGGATTGCGCTTAGTGAAACGCCGCGCCGAACTGATGGATAATGTCTCCGGCGGGCAAATGGTAGCTTTGATCGGATTCGACAGACAGGAACTAGAATTGCAAATTCAATACAGTCGAGACGTCGTGCTAGCCAACGATAACAGCGAAGCACAAGTAGTCATTTCTGGAACCCCCACAGCCGTAGAAGAATTGCTGGCCAAAATCAAAGTCAAACGGGCGCTAAAATTGAATGTTTCCGGCGCCTTTCACTCTCCCCTGATGTCACCAGTGGCTGCGGAGTTTCAACAAGCTTTAAAATCGGCCAGATTCTCAGATGCTAAGATGCTGGTGCTCTCCAATTCGGAACCGACAGCTACCACAAGTGCAGCTACTTTGAAGCAGCGCTTGACTCAGCAGATGACTAAAGGCGTGCGGTGGCGAGAAATTTCCCTACAATTGCCACAACAGGGAATCGATCGAGTTGTGGAAATTGGGCCCGGTAAAGTGCTCACAGGTTTGATTAAACGAACAACTCCAGATTTAACCTTAGTAAATGTGAGCTGTTTGGCAGATTTGCCGACTTAATTTATGGTTAACCTAGCAACATCAAAAAGCCAAATTTAATAGCCAGATAGCTGGTGCATCTGTGTTTGGCAAATATATTTGTAGGGGCGAAGCATGACGGCTGTAAATCTATGGTTATAACTAATAAATTGTCTGCGGTCATGCTTCGCCTATGCAAAATCGGGATACCTGACTGTTTAGATTACAATCAAGGAAATTGGAGATTAATCGTCTACTCCTGCAATGGGAGCAAAACCTTGTCGCTGAATATTTTCAGTGATGGTGCGAGGTTCGAGGAATTGTAGCAAATAATCCGGACCACCGGCTTTGGAACCAACTCCCGAAAGTTTGAAGCCTCCGAAGGGTTGCCGCGATACCACAGCCCCTGTAATTCCGCGATTGATGTACAGGTTTCCGACTTCAAAATCTGTGGCGGCGCGATCGATATGGGAAGGCGTGCGAGAATACAATCCACCAGTTAAAGCAAAATTGGTGCCGTTAGCAATCGTAATCGCTTCATTAAAATTCTGGGCCCGAATCACTGACAAAACCGGACCAAAAATTTCTTTTTGGGCAAGAATTCCTGTGGGTGGTACTTCCGTCACAATCACTGGGCCAATGAAATAGCCGGTTTCGGGTGCTGACATTTCTAAAGCGATGTTAGCTTCCGCGCGGCCTTTGGCGATATATTCGCGGATGCGGCCATGAGCATTCCCATCGATGACTGGGCCGACTTGAGTGCCGGGATTTTCGGCAGGGCCAACATTGAGCGATCGCGTGGCTTCTACTAATCTTTCGACAAAAACATCATAGACCGATTCGACGACAATTACTCGCGAACAAGCGGAACATTTTTGGCCGCTATATCCAAAGGCAGAATAAACAACCCCAGCTACAGCTTGGTCTAAATCAGCACTTTCATCGACAATAATGGCATTCTTGCCACCCATTTCGGCAATCACTCGTTTCAGGTGTTTTTGTCCTGGTTGTAAAATCGCAGCATCAGCATAAATTTTGCAACCAACCTCTTGAGAACCGGTGAAAGTAATCATGTGGACATCGGGATGTTTCACCATGTAAGCGCCCACGGTGGAACCTTTACAGGGCACGTATTGAAATACGCCTTTGGGGATGCCCGCTTCTAGTAAAATTTCGGTAATTTTAGCTGCAATTACTGAAGATACTTCCGCAGGTTTGAGTAAAGTACAATTCCCTGCAACTAGGGAAGCAACTGTCATCCCCACAGGAATTGCTAGGGGGAAATTCCAAGGAGAAATGATTAAAGAAATGCCGCGGGGCTGATAGCTGTATCGGTTAGTTTCTCCGGCGACGTCGTAATTTTGTCCTTGGTCTAACCGTTCCATTTCGTCGGCGTAGTAGCGACAAAAATCAATGGCTTCGGAAACTTCAGCATCGCATTCTCTGACTGGTTTACCGACTTCAAATACCATCCAAGCTGACAGTTCGTGCCGTCTTTTTTCCATCAATTCTGCGGCTTTTCGCAGCACGCCGGCGCGCTGTCTGACGGGGGTTTTCCGCCAACTGGTAGACGCATCTTTGGCGGCTTGCAGGGCTTGTCTGGCTTGTGATTCCGAAAGCAATCCGATTTTGCCAACTACTTCTGTGGGGTTGGAAGGATTGAGGGAGTTGACTGTGGTTTCGGTGTTTTGGTATTCGCCGTTAATTAGGGGTAAATAGGTTTGTCCGAGGATTCCCCGCACTGATTTAATGGCTGTTTCTGCTTGTTTGCGGAGTTCCGTATTGGCGTAGTCTGTATCGGCTACGTTGGGAAATACTTTGCTGTAAACTAGCTGGTCATTGCCCTTGGCTACTGGTGGGGCTAATAATTGGTCGATCGGCATTTCTTCGGAACTTTGCCGGATGAAGGAACTGTTGGCGGTATTTTCCAGCAAACGGCGGATTAAATAGGCCATTCCTGGGAGTAAATCGCCGTAGGGACAATAGACTCGGACGCGATAACCGCGATCGACTAAAAGCTTAGCCAATTTGTCGCCCATGCCGTACAATACTTGCATTTCAAAGCGGCGGCGTGGTATATTGAGAGTTTGGGCAATGGCGATCGCCCTGGCTTGCGATCGCACATTATGACTACCAATCGCTGCATACAAATATTCGTGATTTTCCAGCAGCAACTGGGTCATTTCTTCAAAGTTGGCATCTGTCGCAACTTTGTCATTGTAGACAGGCTGAGGCCAATCTTTCTGCATCGCTTTAATCGTTTCCTGATCCCAGTAAGCGCCTTTTACCAACCTTACTGTCACTGGATTGCCGCGTTTTTTCGCCCAAGCAATAATCCCTTGCAAATCTTGTTTGCTATCGCGCAAATAGGCTTGTAATGTGATACCGATATCGGTGCGTCCGCGAAACTCTTCTTCTAACAACAACTCTTTGAGAATGCTGAGAGTTAAACTTTTATAAACATACTGTTCCATGTCGAAATGGACAGCAGCGCCCAACTCCTTGGCGCGACGGAGTAAAAAGCGAATTCGATCGCTAACTTTGGCCTCGCTACCTTTGGCATCCAGCGGGTCAAACTGAGAATAAAATGCAGTTAACTTGACAGATACTTGTACTCGTGGTAAAGTTTCACCATCAGCTTTATCGATCGCATCTACCTGAGACCAATTTTTCGCAGCGATGCTCAATTCCTGCATTAGTTCCAAATAGCGATCGAGATAATTTTGCGCCTCAGTTTCAGTAATTACAGCTTCCCCCAAAAGGTCAACGGTAAAACCCATTTTATCCTTGCGAAGTCGTTCTAAAGTTTTAACTACTTGCTTGATATTTTCCCCAGAAATATACTTGTGCGCCAAAGTTTCCACCGCCGGCGCAACTGTTGTCGCAGCCAATTGTCCGGGAATCGAATCAGCGTTAGTAAAACTGAGCAATTTTTTCAAAGCTTCGGGCAATTCTACCTCTTCAGCAGTCAGGTATTCTTGCAGG
Organism: Oscillatoriales cyanobacterium; assembly: GCA_004292745.1. Lineage (GTDB taxonomy): Bacteria > Cyanobacteriota > Cyanobacteriia > Cyanobacteriales > Microcoleaceae > Microcoleus > Microcoleus anatoxicus. The sequence continues at coordinate 17,321 of RDXH01000067.1, forward strand.
TGGCGAGCAATTTCCGGCTTGCTGCGGAGGGCTGGTAAACAGTCAATAAATCGAAACAACTGCACCCGGAGTCCGGGGCTAGCCATTGCCCAGTCTAGCAGCTTGTCATCCCAACGCATTTGGTCTTGTAGTTGACCCAAAAAGGAGCGTTTTTTCTCTTGAGTTGCCTTAAGAATTTCTTTAGCAATTTCCTGAGTTTTTGCTTCGTAGATACTTGGAGATACTTGTGCGATCATTGGTGATTGATAATTAATAAGAACCAGAGACGGATTTACTATTTTACTTCAATTTTAACTCCGTAGTTTGCTTTATTGTCGCCAGAAAGTTCAATAGTATAATCCCCGCTGCTGGGTAGTTGACCTTCCCACGGACTTGTGCTATTTGCCGTACCTACTTTTTCACCGTTAGGAGCAATAATTGCGGCGCTAACTGTGCCTTCTTCAACTTTTAATGTCATGCTTTGGCCACTATTGCAGTCAAGTAAGTAGCGCTTTGATTTGTTGTCTGGCAAAGTATTCCTGAGAGTAACTCCGATCGCCCCTGGTTCAAAGCTAACTCGCTCAGTGACAGCCGTTTGGGCAGCAGGGGAGGGGGATAGTGAGGGCGAGGGAGAGGGGGATGCTGAGGGGGATGGAGAGGCCAATTGCGGCACTCCAGACAGGGTTGGTGTCAGAGTGGGAGTGGGGGACGGGATGGTGGAGACAGGTGATTTTGGAGTTGCGGGTGCGGGGGGAATCGCAGGTAGTCGATTAGCTGGAGTGGCTGAGATAGGGGAAGGGCTGGGACGAAGTGGTACATCGGCGGGTAATTTGATTTGTAGGTTGACTCTTTCCTGATACATTCTCCAGGCTAACAAACTGCCCAGACTTAGCACAGAACCGACTAACATTCCGCTCAAAAAAACTGCTAGAACTTGCCAAACTCCTGTTTTTTTGGGTTCGGGATTCGGAGTGGGATTTAGTTGAGTTGGGTAATTGTCATAGTCAATGGTTGGCGGTACGATGTCCGCTTCCATAGGAATTGTTTCTGTTTCTGTTTCCAAATTAGCCATTAAAATATCTTTTTTTATGGTAGTTTCAGCGCTGTTTTCTGATTGAAATTTAATAGGTAAAATATCTTCTGTAATAGGATTGATAGTGGGTTTTATGTCATTATTAGTATGGGGACTATTGGCTGTTATCAGAGTTTCTCTAGAAACATCCAGAGGTGCGGAATCGGTAGTTAAAGAATGTGCGTCTAGGGAAGTTTCTGGTGGAGTTTCTGCTGGTTGGGAATCAGTAATTAAAGAATGTTCTGCGTCTAGGGAAGTTTCTGGTGGAGTTTCTGCTGGTTGGGAATCGCTAGTTAAAGAATGTTCTGCGTCTAGGGAAGTTTCTGGTGAAGTGGCAATTGTTTCTGGATGCTGAGTCAAAATTTGATTGTTTTCTGGTTGGTCACTCATAGGGATAAAATTATAGTATAAAGATGGCTGTTGAGTATTTTACGTTATTTGTGCGATCGGGGGCACTGAGATGATACGCCGATGCTCTTGAGAAAACAAGAAAATAGTTATGTTATACCAATTTTTTATGAGGCTGCATAGAATTCGATCCCCCCTAGCCCCCCGATCGAAGGGGGGGACCGGAAGCTTTTTGAAGTCCCCCTTTTTCCCCCCTTGGGGGGTAGGGGGGGTGGGGGATGCGAGGGGGATCGAGATATGTGCAACTACCCATTATATTGGTATTATATCGTTTCCGGTTGTATCGCAAATGGACTAACAGATAAAGGCAGATGAATATGGAACATCTGCATTATATCAAATCCGTTGGTATCGGAATGATTTATCTCTCTCATCTTCATCGGTGAACTCTGTGGCCTCTGCGGTTTAATAATCTTAACACAAAAGTAAACGATATTACCCATTCGCACTTATTAATTATTAGGTAAAGACTGCCAAAAAGGTCGCTCTTCTCCCTTCCTGATAGTATTTGTAGCAGACTGCATATTCCCCCTCAGTTCTTGATAATACCTATCGTCAAGGAAACTAACATTTACACCAAAAGGTAGTAGTAATTGACGCAATTTTTCCTGAGTATAATCCTTACCGTCAATCAGCGCCCCACGGGGATTTGAGACTAACAAATTGCCATTGACAGGTACGGAATTGACCAGATTCGGCCACCAAGCATAACCGCTGTAGCCAAACATCGCCGGAATTTGGATGATTTGGTCATCTGTCAGTGAAAATTCTCTTTTTAACTTATCGATAATTGGATTAAGTTTTTGTGTTTGCAAATTGAGATTGTGCTTAATTAAAGCTTGATTTTTCAAAGCAGCGCTGACTGTAATTTCATTGCTCAATCCACGATTTATCTTAACATCACCGTAACCTTTTCCTGCCAATTCTTCTAGGAGCTTAACTCCGGCTTCTGGACTGGCGATCGCCATTATATACTTTCCGGGAGTTGTACTGGGAATAAAATTGATGATTTCATCGACTTGGCGAGTCAATAGCCAAGAAGTATCAATATCCACCGCAGGCCCTTGAATTTGCTGAGCTTGAATAAAATCTAGTACCTCTGGATTAAAACTAGCATTCCCGGAATTACCGTAATAAATTCGACCCCTTGGGTATCCGGGAATCGGCGGTGTTACTTGTAAATTTCCGTAGCCATCAGCCCACTTATTTGCTGATTCTAGATTGCGAGGTTGGCCGATTTTGACTACGCTCAAATACTCATCGGGATTTGTTTTTTGGGGATAATTACCTAGGGCATTACTATTGTTTTGTAGGGCTACATTCAAATTGCGGGTTTGGGATTTTTCGGGAAATTGAACGTAGCCATTTTTCTGAATGTCCTGCATCCAAGCTTTGTCTCCTTGGATGATTTTGACTTTAGCTCCTGTAGGTTCTACTGCTTGTTTGAGTTGGGAGATGAATTCGCTGTTTCCTGAGCCTCTGTCGCTGACTTGAACCTCTGTAACTGGTGTGATATTGGAGGGCATTATCCAAGGTGTAACGCCCATTTGGATTGTGGCTGAGGCTATTTCTTGACCATTATTGATGGCATTTGCTTTGAGATTAATCCGACCGCTCCAATTGCGATCTGCAAATTGTTTGGATTCTACTCCTAAGACAATATTTTTGCTAAAAACTAGCGGGTTAGTACCTGATATGTCTACACTTTGCCACCCATCGCCGGTCTTTTGAAAAACATTTATGTGAGGGCTAGCAAGGTTATCAGCCGTGATAAATATTTGAGAACCTTTGAAGTTTTCCGATATTTTTAAGTGAACTTGAGACAGCATTGCTGGGCGGCGTGGGGCGCTAACTTTGGTTTGTTGCCAAACTGGTATTTTGCGTCGATCGCCCGATTTGTCGTTAAATAGAACTAGGGCTCCCTTAGACAAAGACCATTGTTCTTTACCGGGTTCATCTTGCTCATTAATTTCGCCATCTCTGTTGGTATCTCCCGCAAAGAAGAAGTTGGATGGCGCTGAAGTGGGTAAAAGTGAGCTGGGATTTGGGGTGAGAGTTGGTTGAGGAGTTGGTGAATTTTTTGCTAATTCTTGGCGGGCTTGTTCTTGTTTTGCTTGTTCTTGTCTTTCTAATTCTTGGCGGGCTTGTTCTTGTTTTGCTTGTTCTTGTCTTTCTAATTCTTGGCGGGCTTGTTCTTGTTTTTCTCGTTCTTTGCGAACTATTTCTTTTTGTTCAAACTCTTTTCTTTCTAGTTCTTTACGGGCTTGTTCTTGCTTTTCAAGCTCTTGTCTTTCTAGTTCTTTGCGGGCTTGTTCTTTTTGATCAAGTTCTCTTCTGGCTAGCTCTTGTTTTTCTTGTTCTTCTGCTAAGGCTTTTTGTACGTTCCGTGCAATTTGTAATTCGTAGGTAGCGACTGTTAGATTTCCTTGATATTCGATGGTTTTGTCGATCGCCCCACTAGCCAAAAAAGAATCGTGGGGAATTTGGCGCAGCGTTTTGATAGCGGACTGCCACAGACGTTGTGACTGTTCCCAACTAGCTGGAGAACTTTTGGCGGTGCGTCCGATGATGACGGCTTCACTGGCTATTTTAGCCGATTCATTCCAAGTGTTTTTGGCGGTTTCTTCGATTTGAATGCTACTGTTGACTTTGGCCAGTTGCAGAACTAAAGCTTCTGATTTTTGGCGCTGGATTTGGGGTTTCCAAGGTTCTGAGAAAAATGAGGTGCGATCGGGATTTTTGGCAATTTGGTCTAATTCTAGTTTAAGGCGATCGCGCAATTTGTAGAGTTCGGCAAGGGATTGGGGAGTTTCGGTGTCTGGCTGTCGCCCAGAGATTTGGAGTTGGTTGTTGAGGGAAGGTTGGGCGAGGGTTTGGGGGACTGCTACCCAGATGATACCGATGATGACACCGAAAGTATTGATAATGGCGATCGCAATATATTTAACCAAACGCATACAGTTTATCCTCAGACACCCCAATGATTTTACCTAATTTGGGGATAATTGAAACAGCCATGGAGCTAGGGCGATCGATATCTCAGGGTAAAACAGTAGTCTGGCACTACTTTCGAGCTTAGGTTGACACCAATGCCCATTTCCCATTCCCTACCTTTAGATAGATGTCAAATAGTGGTAATCAGTAAGCTTGGGGGGTAAAAATTGATGAGACCTCTCCCATAATTATTGTGGACCAGGCATCCCTGCGACCAAGCTGAGGGGCATCGCCTGGGTGTTATTGACTGTCTTTGGAGGAGATGTGTATTATAGAGAGTTTTTTTATTCCTTCTGTCATAAGCTCGATCGTTAGGAAACTATAACCAAAGACAGTTGGGGAATGAGTGAGCTTAAGTCTATTATTTAAACATAGGTCAAAGACACTTTTTGAAAAAATAACCGAGGAATAAATCATGAGTATTAGCAAAGCAACACCAAAAGATGTAGAAATGGAATCTAATATGCAAGCCCCCCACTACGACAGGGGCATCACTCCTGCCGAAACAGCAGCGCGGCAAGAACGTGAAGGTAGCAACTTCATGCACACAACCACAGAACAACATCAGCAAGATGCCAAAACTGATGACCAAACCGATGATGAAAGTATTCGCACTACAGATGGCTATACAGTAGACAAAGAAGGTCTTGTTAACAATTACGCGATCGAACCCGAAATGTACATTGACGAACCGGGTGATTTGAGAGCAAAAGAAGAAGCCGAAGCCCAAGAACGCGCGCGGATATTGGCTGAAATTAAAGATAAAAGAGGTGAAGAAGGTAAACTGACTGCCGAAACAGATATGCGTGGCAAAGGGCCGGGGATTATCTAAATTATCTGGTTTTTGACAGACGTTCTCAAAAAATATCAGACCCAGATTCCCGATTGGGAGCATCCCGATTTTGCATAGGCGAAGCATGACCGCAGACAATTTATTAGCTCGCGCCAGATATTTACAACGGTCATGCTTCGCCCCTACGAATATACTTGAAAAACACAGATGCACCCTCCCGACTTCTTTAAGAAGTCGGGAATTTAATCACGATCGCATTCTACGTTTAAGTCGCTTCAACTGGCAGATTGCATCAATTCATAAAGCCTCCTTACCAAGGCTGTAATTTTGGTGCCATACTGCAAATCCGCTGTCCAACGCCCACCGAGTCGATCGACTTCTGGAGCAATTCCCCGCGTCACAAAGCGAAATCTGGGATCTACAAGTTCCTGAACCAAAGGTTCAATACTGGCGTAAGCTTTTAAATGTTGAATATGAGCCCTAACGCCGATGCGGGCGCTAGCAAAAGATGCGCTTTCACTATCTCCCCCAACAGTAGCCAAACCTCCAAAATTGTTTTGAGTCGGTCTCATATTGTCACCAAAACGCAAAAAATTAGTTTCTAAACACATTTGACAAAAAGCAATATCGTAGTTGACTCCTTCAACCCTGGCTTCTTCGCGATAAAGCTTTGCTATGTCAGGAAAAACCGTTAAAGCGCTCGGATTATTGGCTCTGAGAAACATGATTAACTGCACTTCCGTGGTGATTCCAGCACCCATAATTTTGCCAACTTGAGCAGGAGGCTGGATATTCGATCGCAAAACCACGGTCCGATTAGCATTATCCCAAGTAACTAATACTTGAAAATCCCGCAGTTCGATCGCCTGAACGTAGACAATATTTTTGTAACTAACGCGGCGAAGTCGGGCAATATTAGATAAATCAATGCCCAATCTATCCACTAGATCGATGGGAATATAAGCATTCCCATTAATTAAAACCCCCTGTTCTTCATAAATCCCACCATTGAGATTGATATTAATCGATCGATAAGTAATGGGGCTAGGAGTTGGAGGTTCCGCACGAGGGCGAATCCAAGTTTCCAATCCGTCAGCAATTCCGATCGCCATCTCTCCCCGCCGATTTTGAATCAAAAGGCGATCGTCCGGGTTCGTCAGAAAGCCCAGTTCCATTAACATCGAAGGAATAGAAACCCAGCGACAAAAAATCAGCCGTCCCAAACCCGTAGCCGTATCCGGTGTTGCGCCACGATTAGGTAACTGCGGGAACCTCCGCAGCAAGGACATAATCAGCATTTCCGCATCAGCTTTCCGCTGGTTGTTGGCGGCAATATAAAAAATACCAGCACCGCGCACCGAGGGGTTGGAAGCGCCACTAGCTTGAATTTCCAAAGCCACATCGCCAATCCGAGACCGGGAGTTAATCCAGTCAATGGTTTGCACTTGACTGAGTTCATCGGGGACAGCGAGCACTTCCACAGCGCGCGATCGCAATTGGCCAACCACCAAGTCCCGAAGCAGGATCATTTCCCTGGCTTCAGTAGTTCCACCGGCCACTGTTCCGGGGTCTCTCGTCCCGTTTTCAAAGCCACCGTGACCCGCGGATAGAAAAATTCTCGCCATTTTTATTGTCTTTGAACATTAACTTTTAGAGTTTAGAGGTTCGCCAAGCATTTTTTGATAAATTTCTACAATCTTTTCTGCCTTTTTATCCCACGCAAATTCTTTGGCTTTTTCCATCGCCTTGGCTGACATACTTTCCCGCAGGCGATCGTCTTCAACCAACAGTTGAATTTTACTTGTCAACTCCTCGGTGAGATACTCCCTAGAATTTGGCTCTATCTTAAAACCCGTTTCTTCATTCACATATTCACCAATACCGCCATTATTGGCAACGATGCAGGGGAGCCCGCAAGCCATAGCTTCCATGACCACAGCTCCGCCAAACTCTCGGATAGAAGGAAAGCAAAAAATATCTGCTTTCTTGTAATAATCCAGAGTTTCTTGTTGATTCACCCATCCGGCAAAACTCACTATTTCCCCTAACTTAAGTTCCTGCACTCGGTTTTCCAAGTTATTTCTTTCTGGTCCGTCTCCCACTATTGTTAACCGGATTTTATTTTTAATTACCGGGTCTAATCTGCCAATAGCTTCTATCACAATGTCGGCGCATTTGTAGGGGACTAATCTACCGACAAACAGCAGATTTATCACGCTAGCATCTTTATTTTTGATAGTTGTCGAATTTAAAAATTCATCGGAAATGCCATTTTCGTAGAACAAATCAATTCTTTCATCAGGGATGGCAAATAAATCTTTGAGCATATTCAAAGTATAGGTTGAACCTGCTAAGATTTTGTCAGCTTTTTTGTAAGTTTCTACATAACCTGGAATTAAGGCTCGACCCACTGCTCTCAAAAAGTTGAATTGAGCAAATTCTTGTTTTGCCGTTTCTTGAAAGCCTGGTGGGAAGGGAATGCCCCCATTCACAGGCCCTAGAATAAAAGGAGTCTGCTGACATACAGTGACTACTTTAAACGGATACCGTGGCATCATCGGGGTAATGGCATGAACTATGTCATAGTCTCCGTTCAAGATTTGTGTTTTAAATTTTTGATATACTTGCCGATTAAATTCTTCATATATTGGATAACTCAATGCGTTATAAAGAGGCCAATTTACTCGCCCGTTGGCCGTAACTTTTGCTACTATCTTATAATATTGCTTGTTTAAATTCGATTCTTCTAGGTAGAAAACTTTTTCATATTCTGGGTGTTTTTCCAGAGCTGATTTATTTCTAATATGGGTAACGAGGGTGGCATCTACTAACTTGTTGATTTTGTGAAAAAAATTGTAGCCAACCAAAGGTACAGATGCCCATTCAGGATTGCATTGCTCTACTATTAGTAAAACTTTTAATTTTTTATTGCTCATTTGTTTACTACCTGTGGTTGTGAATTAATTTTAGTGAGCTATGCGCTAGCTGGCGGAATTAATGGAGTTGGTTGTTTTGTATTCGATTAATTTGCTCTGTTGGCCGAGTAATCTGCGCTGGTGAAACTGGATTTGACCTTGTAGCTGGGGAAATTTGGCTAATACGCAAGACAAAGCGTAGATGGCTGCGTCTTTAGTGGTGATATTCCGATGCTTTACATAATAGTTATAGGTGCGATAGGTGGCTAAGGGATAGCCGCTCCATAGTAACAGGCTCCAACCTTTGCTCGGCAATGCCATTGCTAAGGCTAGCACTGGCAAGATTAATCCCCACACCCAGGTGCTGCGGGTTTCTTTTACCCAATGGCGCTCTGGTTCCCCGCCGTGCATCCAGGAACCTTCGGCGTAGGCGTAACCTGCTCTTTGGGCGCGCTTCCACCACTGAGTAAAAGTGGTCATTTGGGCGTCGTGGAGGGTCATTTCGGCGTCTAAACGCAGGATTTTCCAATCTTTTTGGCGCAAACGCACGCAGAGTTCTGGTTCTTCGCCGGCGATGAGTGTGGGATTGAAACCGCCGACTTGTTGCAAGGCTGCGACGCGCATCATGGAGTCGCCGCCACAGGCTTTGGTTTCGCCGATGGGGGTATCCCATTCGATGTCGCAGAGTTGGTTGTAGATGGTGGCTGCGGGGTATCGTTCGCGTCTGCGCCCGCAGACTGCTGCTACGTCGGGTTTGGCTGTGAGTTCGTTGTAGGCTCGATCGATCCATCCCTCAACGACTTCGCAGTCGCCATCGACAAATTGGACAAATTCGATGTCTGGTGCTATTTCCAGCAGGCGGGTAAAGCCTTCATTTCTGGCGCGGGCTGCGGTAAAGGGTGTGGATAGGTCGAGTTCTACGGTATCGGCGCCGAGCGATCGGGCTAATTCTAGGCTACCGTCTGTGGAGCCGGAATCGACGTAGATGACGCGGGAAACTTTGTTTGTGGCCGAGACTAGGCATTGGCGGAGGCGCTGCCCTTCATTTCGTCCGATCGCCACTAATCCAATTTTTTTCAAGTTTTTCCTGTTGAATGCAACTACTAAACTATTCCTGAGACATCTGCCATAATTCTTGGTGGAACAGGCACTCCTGGCTGTTCTTCACTGTCTTTTGAGGAGATGTCTGTTTCAGATCTTAATCAAAGCCCAGCTATTTTGATATGATTTCTTCTACTTCTAGAAAAGATTTTTCCGATTTACTGGCTTTTTTTTCAATAATTTTTGCTGGTATTCCCACTGCGGTGGCACCGGGTGGCACATCACAGATCACCACAGCATTAGCACCAATCAAAGCATGATCGCCGATGGTTACGGAGCGAATTATTTTTGCTCCTGCACCGATATCGACATGGCCTCCTATTTTGACATCACCAACAATTGTCACCTGTTGCAGAATTAAACAGTTAGGGCCAATGGAAGCGCTGGGATGAATGACAATGCCATTAGGATGAGGCAGTACGAGTCCTCCTTCTATTTGGCAGTTTAAGGGGATGTCTGTTGCCGTTACAACACTCCAAAAACGATGGTAGATGATATTTAAGCGACATAACAAATAGCCTAAAATCCCACCATGTTGCTGCCACTTTTGGTAATTACGGATAGATTTGAGCAGTTGACAATTGGGTTCCCACCACTTACCAGCTTGTTCGCGACTCCAGTCTGGTTCTGTAGCAGAAATGATTGGCTTAGTGATTGACTCAACCATTGTTTGTTCAGTATTTTGATGATGTAGACAATTGTGTTTATTTGTGGAGTTTACATGAAAAGTAATCTCTAACTGCTGTAGGGAGATTACTTGAATTGCAAGGCAGTGGGAGTTGATGTGTTGCGGTAGAAGTGCGACACTCGTAACTGTAAGAGCTCCTCTTCGATTTCTGGGTCGAAACAGCCTTCACGGTTGTTAATCAAATCCGCCCAGGGCCAGCTTTGGGTTTCGGCTTGCAATTTTTTCACTAAGTCGGAGACGCGGCCGATTGGTCTGGCGGGGACACCGGCTACGATATCGCCCTCGGCAACATCTTTGGTGACGACGGCACCGGCGCCGACGATCGCATTTGGGCCGATGGTGACATTGCGGAGGACGATCGCCCTGTAGCCGATAAATACGTTGTCGCGGATATCTACCTTGCCTACGGCATCTAGTCTAACGTTGTAAGCCCGGTTGAGCATGGCGATGGAGCCGTCGTGGCCGATCACGGTACAAGAGGAGAAGTGGACGTTGTTGCCGATGCGGACGTAGGCTGGATCTGTAAACATGGTCTCCGGCAGGATGGTGCAATTTTCCCCGATCGCGTAGAAGTTGCCGTGGCGACGGAGAAATTCGGCGTATTCTTGGGAACCGGGGTTACAGAATCTAATGTAGAGGTTAGAAAACTTGCCGTAACGCATAGCCTGATGGCGGAGGAATCTTTGGAGGATTGACTTAAGCATTTTCCTGTTTTTTTGTAGATTGAAGAATCTTGGCGGGGATACCAACAGCAGTTTGACCGGCCGGAATGTCGGATAAAACTACTGCATTGGCACCGATATTTACGTCGTCTCCTAAGCTGACCTTGCCGAGAATTTTTGCACCTGCACCGATGTTAACCCGATCGCCCAATTGAGGCGATTCTAGGGGTTTTTCCAAATAGCGGTTTCCCAGGGTTACGCCTTGGCGGATAATGCAGTCATCGCCGATCGTACAGTGTCCGTGGATGATAATCGCACTCTGATGTTCAATCACCACCCGGCGGCCAAGCTTCACGGTGTATGGCAAATCTATGCCGTAGGTGTTGCGGACTTTTCGGTAGAGCGATCGATACAGAATACTCAAGGGAGCTCGCAGCAGCTTCGGTTCAACTTTCATTCTCCAGACACCGAAGCGTTGAACTGCTACCGCCCGAAACCCCGGTTTTGTCCAATCGCGACCATGAGCAATCCAGTCTTCTTTAATTTGCTGCCACAGCCCGAGTGGGGGGTTTTCTACTTGATTTGCACTGCCAATTAAGTTTTGATCGTCAGTTACCATAAGTTCTAATTCACACTTCTTGCTTGTTTACCCTGTTCCTAGATGCCCCTGATAGTAATTTGTTTAGTGGTTTTTTTGAGGAAGGTTTAACGGGTGCATCTGTGTTTTGCAAATATATTCGTAGGGGCTATAGCATGACCGCTGTAAATTTCTGGCGATCGCTAATAAATTGTCGGCGGTCATGCTTCGCCTATGCAAAATCTGGATGCTCCCGGTTCAACCCGGTTTATTGAGGTCTAGAATACCAATTTCTCGGGTACATCACACAATATTTTCTTGATATTAACCGGGTTTATTTTGGTTTGAATTATTTACCCAGTCCTTTAAAAATTTTTGGATTTTTCAATCTTACCCCCCTTAAAAAATACACTATTCAATAAAAAATCGCTGAGAAATTTTGGTGGATCGCCGTCGGGCTTGCGTTGAAGTACGCGACGCACCCTCCAGGTGGCAAAGCCCGAAGCCCAGGATACATCAGTTAACGCTGTGTAAACCAAGCCGTAGTTTTTGAGAAAGTACCTGCGCCGGGAATCAAACCAATAGGTAGGCAGTCGTTTCGCAGGCTTTTTGCTGTCAGTGACGCCTGAGCTTTGACCTACTAGGTGAACTACGCGACTTTGGGGTACATACCAGCAACTCCAGCCTGCTTTGTGAGCTTGCAGACAAAAGTCCATTTCTTCGCAGTACATGAAATAAGCTTCATCCATCAAGCCAATTTGTTCAAATACTTCGCGACGGACGATCATGCTGGCTCCTGCTACCCAATCAGTTTGACAAATTTCTTGGGAAATCGGAGGCGCTACGGCCCAGTTTTTCAAGAGCTTGGATAGGAAGCCTGTGCGCCAACCAAAATCGAGTTCAGTTAACAGGCTGTGAAACCGAAAAGCTGACTCCTGGGGGGTGCCGTCGGGGTCTTCTAAGCGGCTGCCGGCGATTCCTGCTTCGGGATGAGTGTCCATGAAATCGACCAGGGCTTTGATTGCACCGGGGCGAACTACGGTGTCTGGGTTGAGCAGCAGGATGTAAGGCGGGGGATTGGGCGATTTCATGGCGGGACGGATCAGGGCGTTGTTGCCAAAGGCGAATCCGCCGTTGTAGTCTAGGGGTACGAAGGATGCCCATTCGCTCCAGCCTTCTGCTGCGATCGCGCTGCTAATTTCTGCGACTGAGTTATCACCAGAGGCGTTGTCTGCAACTGCAACCCGCATACCGGGAAGGGATTCGACTTCGTTAATTAGAGAACGCAAGCAGTCTATGGTCAAAGCCGGGGTTCGGTAGTTAACGATGACCACAAGTAGCGGATACGGATGATTTGGCGCAATGGCATTGGACATAATGGCGATCGTCTGTTTAATAATTTTTAGCTCAGTTTGTATCTGTTTGGCAAGGGCTGGCGATCGACATTTGATAAATACAAATGTTTAACTACCAGCCGGGAAGTCTAAGGGTATATTTAGAGGGGGATGAATCTGAGCGCTGCGCGAAGTACCCCAAATAAATTACTCCTTGGGATGAAAGGCTCGTCTTACCAGGAAAGGTGATGTTTTCTCAAACGTTGTTGAAGATTTGAGCGTCAAGAGTTTGACTAGACGTGCCAAGCCCAAGACTGATATTGAGAATGGTAATTTGGTTTATTTGCCTAACAGTCAGTCAGCTAAGAGTGGCTTGAATAAATCCATGCTT
>RDXH01000068.1 GCA_004292745.1 Oscillatoriales cyanobacterium
GTTCAGCCGAGGCGGGTTAATCCGCTCAAAGTAAAAGTGAAGGGGGAGGGACTTGAAGCCTCCCATGTCTATAAATGACTATACTTTTGCCAGCTATTATTCGGCATCATTCGGCGGTTGAAACCGCTTCTACACAAACAAAGTCTGCCTCCGCAGACTAAGAGATGTCTGATTGTCAATTTTTGCTGACAATCAGATTTTTTCATGCTTGCTTTTTCAATAAATAGGTAAAATAGTAGTGAAAGATACAGAAAATAATTAAATTGTCAGAAAAAACTATGTTTAATACAATATTGACCCAGCAGCGACAAGTCCTCGGAACGTTTTCTAGCCGTGAAGACGCAGGAGAAGCCCTTGATTGTCTAGTGTTTGCAGGCTTTCCACTAGCCCAGGTGTTCTTGCTGGGGCAAGGCTCTCAGGAAGGGCAAAATTCTTTAAATCTTCCCTCAGACTCGTTTGGGGCGATCGCAGGCACTACCACAGGGCTAAAAAAAGGAATGTTTCTGGGCAATTTGCTGGGGGGTGCGACTGGGCTGATATTGGGAATGGGACTCTTGGCGCTTCCTGGTGTCGGTCAAGTATTGCTGTCTGGGGCGATCGGCTTTACGCTGTTGAGTGGCGGAATTTGCACGGCTGCGGGCGGATTAATGGGGGCTTTGATTGGATTGGGGCTAACTTCAGAGCAAGCTAAAGCTTATCAGCAGCAGATTTCTCAGGGTAGCGTTTTACTAATTGTGGAAGGAAGTGGCCATGAGGTCGATCGGGCTAAATACTTACTCGCACAATCGATCGACTAAACTGTAACTAGGGCGATCGAACTCAAGGCTGTTGATTGTCTTTCAGAAATGAGGAACAATTAAAAATGCAAAATGTAAAATTTTAAAGGGAGGATTCACTAAGCTGTTCTCCATTTAAACCAGTAACGAGGCTAGTAGGGTGCGTCCGAAAGGCGAACCCTTACGCTGAAACGGAAAACCTGATAATACTGACGCACCGGGGCAAAAACCCGGTTTCTGGGTCAATTTTTATCAAAAAAGTGATGATTTGTGGAAGAAACCGGTTTTTTGCGTAAGCCCTAATATTGTTAACCAATAACTAATAACTAATAACTAATAACCATGAGCGAATTATCAACCCGGCCAGCCCTAATCACCAAAGTCATCCCCGACAGCATCGCCGCCGAAATCGGATTTGATGCCGGTGACTCAATCCTTGCCATCAACGGTCAAAAACCCCGCGATTTAATCGACTATCAATTTCTGTGCGCCGATGAATTTCTCGAACTAGAAGTATTAGACACCAAAGGCAAAGTCCACAAATTAGAAATCGAAAAAGATTACGACGAAGATTTAGGTTTAGAATTTGACACAGCCCTTTTTGACGGGCTGATTCAGTGCAATAATCGCTGTCCTTTCTGCTTCATTGACCAACAGCCACCAGGAAAGCGCGAAACTCTTTATCTCAAGGATGATGACTATCGATTAAGTTTTCTCTATGGTAGCTATCTCACTCTGACAAATCTTACTCAAAAAGAGTGGGACAGAATCGAACAAATGCGACTTTCTCCTCTCTATGTTTCCGTACACGCTACGGAACCAGAAGTGCGAATTCGGTTGCTGAAAAATCTGCGGGCTGGGAAAATTTTAGAACAAATCAAATGGTTTCAAGAACGTCGCCTACAAATTCACGCTCAAGTTGTTGTTTGTCCGGGCATTAATGACGGTGAACATTTAGAACGGACTTTGTTGGATTTGGCAAAGTTTCATAGGGGAAATATCCCCACGGTTGCATCGGTGGCTGTGGTGCCGGTGGGTTTAACTCGCTTTCGTCCAGCGGCAGATGAACTAATCGCTGTCACACCAGAAAAAGCGCGAGAAGTAATCGCGCAAGTGCAGAAAATTCAAGCTGTTTTGAGTCAAGGTAAAAAAGGCACAACGGCGAAAAAGCTGAAGGCAAAATTCACCCCCCCCAACCCCCCCTTGCTAAGGGGGGGAGAAGATTTAAGTTCTTCCTTAGCAAGGGGGGGAGAAGATTTAAGTTCTTCCTTCGCAAGGGGGGGAGAAGATTTAAGTTCTTCCTTCGCAAGGGGGGGAGAAAATTTAAGTTCTTCCTTCGCAAGGGGGGGAGAAGATTTAAGTTCTTCCTTCGCAAGGGGGGGAGAAGATTTAAGTTCTTCCTTCGCAAGGGGGGGAGAAGATTTAAGTTCTTCCTTAGCAAGGGGGGGAGAAGATTTAAGTTCTTCCTTAGCAAGGGCGAAAAAGCAGAATGCAAAATCGCGCTGTATTTGGCTGGCTGATGAATGGTTTTTAATTGCAGGTTTGGATTTGCCGATCGCCTCTGACTATGCAGATTATCCCCAAATTGGTAATGGTGTGGGTTCCATCCGCCAATTTATCCAACAGTTTGAAACGGCTTTCGCTAAACTGCAACCGCTGCAAGTTAATTCGGCGCGCAAATTAATTTGGGTAGTGGGAAATGCTGTGGAAAAAGCTTTTGAGCCGATCGCCCAACGACTCAATCAAATTCCCGGCTTAGAAGTTAAGATGGTAGCATTGTGCAGCGACTATTGGGGACAAAAAATTACTGTCACAGGTTTGCTGACAGGCCAAGACTTGCTCGCAGCTTTGCAGGGAAAAGACCTGGGAGATGGCATCTTACTGCCTAGTGTGATGCTAAAACAAGGGGAACCACGTTTTTTGGATGACATGACCGTCTTAGAGCTTGCTAGCGTCCTGAAAACGGAGATTTTCCCCGTTACAGGAGTTGAGGAACTAATCTCAGTGGCGATCGGTCTGGTGAATGCTGAGGTGCGATCGCGATCTTTGAGTGAAGGATTGAACTAAAAAGTCACAACAGAGAGTTAATCTAACCAGGGACTCCTGAGTTTAGACTAGAAATTAGAGACTTCAATCTTGCTTAAAAATTGTCTCTGGAATTGCAGAATAATTTAAAATTTATGCGTGTTTTTCGTCAAATCGTGGTAATGGGAGTAGGTGCTGCAATTACTTTCGGCAATGTGGGACACAGTGCTGCTGCACAGTCTGCGGTTAAGTCCCCGGAGAATTCGGCCCAAAGTAATCAGATCCCTGTGGAAGAGAATGTTAAATTAGAATCGCAAACAACGCCAGAACAACCATCAGAGTCGATCGCCCTTGCCCCATCAAATCAGTCTCAGGACAACTCCCCGACAGCTAATCCCCAGCCACTAGGCTCTAATTCCCAAAATGCTCACCAAACTCCACCAGTAGTTGGAGTGGAAAGTGCCACACCAGCACCAACTGCGATCGCCCAGGGCGCACCTTCCCCCCAAAACCCGAACATCATTCCAGTGCCGAGTTCCCTGACACCACCACCAAGCAATACTCCGGGCGAAAGTTTCCCCCCTCCAACTCCCAAAGGCATACTACAAACCCAGCCTCCCAGAACCCTAGAACCCAACCCCAATCCGCTGTTGTTTCCAACTCAACCTCTTGATGTCAGGATTGAAGAAACTCAGTCCATTAGCTTGCAACAAGCAGTGGACCTCGCCCGTCGCAACAGCCAAACTCTGCAAATTTCTCAACTGCAATTACAACAAACTCAAGCAGCCGTGCGGGAACAACAAGCAGCTTTATATCCAGACCTCAATTTTCAAATGAACGCGACCCGCTCTTTGAGCGCCGGTGGAGAAATCCAAGTGCGGAGTCAGCAGCGAATCAACAACTTTCAAGCAAACCAAACCGGACGGCCGGCCGCCCAAGCCACCCCAAATTTCGCCAGTAACAGTCTCAACAGCACTTTGCAGTTAAGCTACGACGTTGATTTGTTCGGCCGCCGAAGTGCTAACATCCGCGCGGCCCAGGAACAGTTGCGCTTGCGAGAACTGGAAGTGGAACGCCAAGCCGAACAACTTCGCTTTGATGTGACTGATGCTTACTACAACCTGCAAGATGCAGACGGACAAGTGGCGATTCGCCAAGCATCCGTCAGAAATGCTCAACAAAGTTTGCGGGATGCCGAAGCCCTGGAACGGGCAGGAGTAGGAACTCGCTTTGCCGTGTTGCAGGCCCAGGCAAATTTGGCTAACGAACAGCAGCAGCTAGCCAATGCCCGCCGCGACCAGCGCATCCGCCAGCGTCAGTTGTCTGAGCTCTTAAATATCAGTCAGTCCTCGAACTTGACGGCCGCGGACCCGGTGGAGCAAGCTGGTTCTTGGAGGCTGTCTTTAGAAGAAAGCATCGTGCAGGCTTTTAAAAATCGCGCTGAGTTGGAACAGCAGTTGGTACAGAGGGATCTGAGCAAGCAGCAGCGTCGATCGATTTTGGCCGGGCGTTTGCCTCAACTGAATGTTTCGGGTAGTTACAACGTGCAGGGGCAAAACTCTGAGAACCCTAACCCCTTTGCCGCTCACGGCTGGGCGGACGGCTATGCCATCCAGGCAAGTCTGACTTGGAGTATCTTTGACGGGGGCGCAGCCAAGGCGAGGGTGAAACAGCGCGATGCTGATATTGCGATCGCCGAAAGTAGATTCGATCAAACCCGCAACCAGGTGCGCCGGGAAGTGGAACAAGCTTATTTTGGCTTGGAGTCTAGTTTTGAGAATATCGAAACTTCTGAGGCTGGGGTTTTGCAGTCGAGGGAAGCCCTGCGTTTGGCCAGACTGCGCTTTCAAGCTGGTGTCGGTACTCAGACGGATGTGATTCAGGCGGAAACGGATTTGACTAGGGCTGAAAGAAACCGACTTTTGGCAATTATTGGCTACAACCGCTCGCTTTCGTCTCTCCAGCGGGCGGTGAGCAATCTTCCCGGTAACAATCTCTCCAGAACTCCTTAGAGCTGGGGGCATTTTCCTGGGACGAACAGAAAAATAGGCGATCGGGCATTAAATGTCCGATACAATAGTTAATATTTTGTAATAGAGAACCAAGTCACTGCGTTAAGGAATCGGTAATGGGCAATATCAAGTTTGTGAAGGAAAATCAGGAAGTCATCGCAGCAGACGGAGCCAATTTAAGGTTCAAAGCTCTAGAAAACCGCATCGATTTGTACACTTTTTCGGGAAAGATGATGAATTGCGGAGGCTACGGTCAATGTGGCACTTGCATCGTGGAAATTGTCGAAGGAAGTGAAAATCTTTCCCCCCGCACTGACTTTGAGAACCGCAAGCTCAAGAAAAAGCCCGATAACTATCGGTTGGCTTGTCAAGCTTTGGTTAATGGCCCAGTGAGTGTCAAGACCAAGCCATAACTGCCACTGGGCCCACGGCCCACGGCTGTTTCATTCTCCGAAAAACAGGGATAAGGTAGGGGTAGTGCCTTTCTGTGCCTACCCCCCTCTTACTTTCCAATTCTCTGCCTTCTACCTTTGATACCAATTTAATGTGAAGTTGCATATATCTCGATCCCCCTCGCATCCCCACCCCCCCTAGCCCCCCCCAAGGGGGGGAGGGGGACTTTGAGCAGAATCTTGTTCCCCCCTCCCACCAGGGGGGTTAGGGGGGATCAGATTCTATGCAGCCTCATAAAAAACTGGTATGAGTGATATCCTAGTTGTGTGTATTTTCATACTTTTTAGATAGAGGCTGGCGTCTTCATGGAAGTTAACGATCTAGGGTTTGTGGCAACCATTCTATTTGTACTGGTTCCCAGTGTTTTTCTAATCATTCTGTACATTCAAACAGCTAGTCGCGAAGGCAGAAAAGATTAGTAATTTCTGCTATTTTTGTCTGGTTTTGTGTATGGCAAAAAAAGCGTCAACAGCTATTTGCTTTGGCGCTTTTTTAATGGTTCATACCGATTTTAGATTGGGGATTTTGAATTTAGCCTGTCGTCCGGGCTAGCAATACGGGACAATTAGCATAGACTCGCACGTAGTCGGAAAGAGAGTTTCCTAGGAGTCGATCGAGATCGACAAAGGACTTGGCAACACTAGGACGGCGATCCGGTGAACCAATTACTAATAAGTCAGCATTCAGTTCATCTGTAAACCTACAAATTGCTTCCCCAGGCTTGCCTGTGGCACTAACGCAGCGGTAGCTAACTCCCATTTGTTTCGCCAGTGCTACTGCGGGCGCTAATACGGGGTCTTTTTCAGCACTTGCGGTCACATCTTCCGTCGCTTTTCCAGTCAAATCTTTAGTGACGTGGACTAAAATTAGTTGTCCGCCATTAATATCCTTGACTAAAGATAGGGCCAGGTCCAAGGATTGTTTGGCGGATTCCGATTTGTCGATCGCCACCATAACACGCTTAATTTTTTTGACGTAAATATCGTCTTTTACTAATAGCATCGGCCGGGATGTTAGCTGGAAAACGTACTGACTGACCGAATTTTCCAGAATTGATTGCAGTCTACCAAACCCCCGCGAACCCATGATTACCAAGTCAGATTGTTCTTCTTCAGCCACTTGGCAAACAGTGGTTTTCGGGTCTCCTTGTTTGAGGCGGGGATTGACTTTGCTCGGGTCTATTTTTAAAGATTGAACCGCTTGTGCTAAGATCTTGCCTCCTTCTTCCAACTTGTCTGCCATTCCGTCCGATGTTACTTGAGGTGGCACGACGTGCAAGACAGTGACAGAGGTTTGTTGCAAGGAAGGGATGTCCATCAACATATTAAACATCTCTTCGCAGAGACCGCGGCCAGCCACGGCTACTAAAATTTTTTCTATCATGGTTTCTTTCGTGTGGAAAAAAGTTGAATTTTTGTGTGCGAGGTTGAACTCGTCGCCCAAAGGCAGAACTCGTTAGTTACAGATGCAGTCAAAACATCAGATATCAACATTTTGACTTTCTGCCTTCAGCATAGGTCACTTCTGCCTTCGGGTAGTCGGAGTTGAGGAATCTAGTTTGCTAAAGTCAAGCATAAGCTTGAAGTTTGCTTTATGATTTGTAGAAATGTAGCGTTTTGGAACGATTTGTAAAGTGTTAGAGAACGATCGAACTCAACCTCAACTCGCACCTGCGGGCGCTATTCAAAGTCTGTCTTCGATGGAATCTGGAGGCTGGTTTGAATATTTGGTGCGAGTATACCCTCACCATACCGACTACAGCGGTGCCGTTTGGCATGGTACTTACGTTACCTGGATGGAGGAAGCCCGCGTGGAAAGTTTGCGATCGATCGGCATTGAGTATGCTGATTGGGTGGCCCAGGGCTTAGAATTGCCCGTGGTGGAACTTTCCTTGCGCTACCACCGCGCCCCACAGATGGGACAAGCTGTGGCCATCAAAACGCGGATGTCTGCTAGTGAAGGTGTCCGGCTGCTTTGGGACTACGAAATTCGATCGGCTGACGGCGAGGAGTTGTATGCGACAGCCCAGGTAACTTTGGTGGCGGTAGATGGCGAGAAGGGTAAAATTATTCGCCAATTACCACCCCTGCTGAAGGATGCTTTTGCAAGACTTTCTATTAAACCTTGATCCGAAACTGCTGTGATAGCAGAAGGAATAAGGAACAAGGAACCAGGAAGAAGGAAAATGTCAAAACAACTGGAAATGCCAGAAACAAATATCGATCTACAACAGGAAAGATTAGAGGTAAATGGTTTAAATCCTGCCTTAAAACCTCAACCTAAAACCAGTCTTGTTTTGGCAAACCAGGATGATGATGTTAACAACGATAAACCAAGGGATACTCAAGGGAAGTTGTGGGCGATAGTTTCGCTGTCGGCGGCGCTGTTAGCTGTCTCTTTTGCTGCCATTTTTATTCGGTTAAGCGAAGGGGAAATCAGTGCTAATGCTACAGTTTTTAACCGTTTGTGGATCGCAACTTTGGTGTTTGCAGTCTGGAATGGTGTCGGTGAAGCCCGCCGTCGCATCTCTGATGCAGAACCTCAAGGGCGATCGAACTACACTCTCCGAGATTTGATGCTATTAATCGCGGTAGGTATAGTTTCTTCGGCTTCCTTGGGTTTTTGGGCTTGGTCCCTGACGAGGACGAATGTTGCTAATTCTACTGTACTGAGAAACTTAACTCCTTTGTTTACAACTTTGGGAGGTTGGCTACTATTGGGCCGCCGTTTTGACCGCAGGTTTTTAATCGGAATGGCAATAGCTTTGGCGGGGGCGATCGCCATCGGCTTTGATGATTTACAAACTGCCGGAGAGAATCTGACTGGCGATTTGGCGGCTCTTTTATCGGCAATGTTCTATGCAGGAAATCTGCTGATCGCAGAACATTTACGGACAAAGTTCCCGGCGACAACTATATTAATGTGGCGCTGTTTTATTGGCAGTCTCTTGATTTTGCCACTGGTGTTGCTGGCTGGCGATCGCATTTTCCCTTATTCTTGGCAAGGATGGCTAGCCGTAATTGCTCTAGCCGTGATTTGCCAAGCTTTCGGTCAAGGACTGCTCATTCACAGTCTCGGTCGTTTATCATCAGGTTTTGTGGCTCTTTTCCTGCTGTTAGAACCTGTGATTACTGCTATATTAGCTTGGATACTCTTTTGCGAAAATTTGAGTTTGTTTAACTGGCTGGCTTTTGCTGTAGTTTTGGCTGGGATATACCTAGCAAAATTTAGCAATTCTGCCGATAAAAAGATCAAACAAAAAAAATTCAATTAGACCTATAGGAAGTATAAAATATGGTTGCCACATCATCTATTGGTATGAATCCAGGACATTACAACTTTAGTCTGCTACCTGAATATTTGGAAGTATTTTTTACTAAATTGCGGATTGCAGTGGTATTCGGCGGCGACAGCAACCAACCAGGCTCTGTGATTTACAAAACTCACAATCCCCGCTCTTGGAAAAGTTATGAAGTGGTAGCCACAGAAATTGCCAATTCCTTAAAAGAAGTAGGATTTAAGCAGGTTTTTATGATGCCTGACGATCTGAATTTGCCCGAAAAACTTAAGGCAGAAAATATCCATTTAGTCTGGATGAATACCGGAGGCGTTCAGGGATACAATCCGGTTTGTCACACTCCCGCTTTGTTAGAAATGTTGGGAATGCCTTATATTGGTCATAACCCTTTAAATAGCTCTATTTTAGATAACAAGCACGCCTTTAAACGGGAACTGCAATCAGTCGGAATCAAAACTGCTCCCTTTATAATTTGGCATCCTTCTCAAGGAATCTTTAAACCCAAATTGCAAGACCGTTTTGCCATTGCTTTTGGTGATTATTCTGGACCTTTTATCGTCAAGCCAGTATCCGGTAGAGCTTCGTTGCACGTTCATTTTGTCGAAACAATTGATGGTTTGTCTCAAGCTGTTTCTGCTGTTCATCAGGCAACTCACAATACTGCTTTGATTGAAAAATATTTACCGGGACGAGAGTTTTGTGTGGCTGTTTGTGGCTACGTTACTCATGCTCAAGGCAGTTTTTCTAAACAGCAAAAACCCTTTGCTTTTTCCACGATCGAACGGGTTTTGGAATCTGATGAATTAATCTTTACTTCTATGGATAAAAAAACGATTACTGCGGATCGCGGAAAGTTGATTGGCCCAGAAGAACCGCAATTAAAGCAGGAGTTAATTGAATTAGCCCAAAAAATTTATTGGGAGTTTAGTCTCAATAGTTTGGTGCGGATTGATGTCAGGTGCGATGAGAATGGAGAACTTTATGTTTTGGAGGCTAATCCGAAACCAGATCTGAAACGCCCTGCGGAAAATGTGACCAGTTTAGTGGCTCTTGGTTTGGCGGAATATAAGATGACTTATAATGATTTGATTTTGAGTTTGATCGCCGATCGCCTAGATTATTTACTCATGAAAGATATTGGTATTGTTTCTCATATTGTGGATTTGCTTCATTTCTCCTAGCTCTCTAAAGGCTGATGGCTTCAACCTCTGCGATCGCTGCGGAGGTTGTAAAGAAATATAAATAGTTTCAGTAAAATTAAATCCGGGAATAATTTGTGATATGATAGACTGCACTACCTATAGCAATCCTAAATGAGTCGTAAATTTTTTACCCCACCCCAACCCGGACCTTGCTAAGGTCCGGGAGTAAGAAATTCACAAATGATTTAGGATTGCTATATTGACCGAAGGTATATTTTGTGTCATAACAAATTAAGAAGTTTTAAATTTTATCAATTAAATAAAGCAAATGGAAGCATTACTCTTATTAATAGGATTTGGTGGCGGGTTATTAGTCTGTTGGCTAATCTTGAATGAGCGAAATAAGCGCAACTTGATGCGGATAGACAAATCCCAGCAGGCCATGTCGCAGTTAGCCTCGGAGTTGGGGGTAAAAAATGCGGAAATTAGGGAGAAAATTCAGGAAGAAAATCAGCTAAAATTTCAAATTTCTGACTTGGAAAATTCCTTAAACGAAAGGAATCAACAACAATACTTGTTAAATACGCAAGTCTCGGAATTGGAAGAGATGTTGGGACTAATGAGTGAAGATAGATCCCTGGTTGATGCTCTGGTTTTAGACTTGCAATTTCAATTAGAAAGTGCTAGAGAAAATCAGTCATCGCTGTCGGATTTTGCCGAAGTTAAACATCAATTAGAAATAGCAGAACAAGAGCGATCGCAACTGAAGTTCCAAGTAGAGCAAACCCAAGCAGACTTGGAACCATTGTACCAAGAAATTGGTTTATTTCAGGAGCAATTATCACAAATCCAAGGTGAATTAGCAGCGGCTAATCAAGAAAAGTTGCAGCTACAGTATCAAGTGGCGGAAACCAAAATTAAGTGCGATCGGGCTATCAAAGAAAAAGACGAAATTTTATTTCAAACATCTAATTTACAAGCTCAGGTAGATATACTAGAAGAAGAAAAATTGCAATTGGTAAATCAGTTGTCAGAAGTAGAATGTCAGCTTGAAAATGCTAATATTGAACGAGAACTTTTAAATATTGAATTACAAAATGCTAGCCAAAAGCAAACCGAAATTCAACCGCAGTTATTAAATGTGGAAAAACAGTTGGAGTCTCTGATTAAGGAACGGGAAGCTTTAAGCGATCAAGTTTTAGAATTAGAGCCTAAATTGGCAAATTTAACTCAAGAAAAAACGCAACTGAACGATCGACTATCGGAATCGCAAATTAAGTTAGAATCAGATTATCAAGAACGCTCCCAAATGAAACGGGAACTATCGGAAGCTCAATCTAGTTTAGAAGCAGCGAATCAGGAGATTATTGATTTAAAATCTCTAATTGTGGCTGGGGAAAATCAGTCAAATATGATTTTGCAAAAGCGAGAAGAGTTGGTGCTACAATTAGCGGCTGTGGAGGATAAAATAAATCAAAATGAGCAAGATATATCGCAGTTTCAATCTCAGTGTTCGCAATTAGAAGCGGATTTAGAAAAAACTCAACAAGAGCGATCGCAATATTACACCCAAATTGCCGAAATGCAAAGTCAATTAGAGACGGCGCAACAACAGCAAGCTAACCTGACAGCTCAAGTATCCGAATTAGAGCAGAGTCGCTCCCAATTACAGTCGGATTGGGAAACAGCACATCAAGAGCGATCGCAATATTACAACCAAATTGCACAAATGCAAAGTCAATTAGAGACGGCGCAACAACAGCAAACTAGCCTGACAGCTCAAGTATCCGAATTAGAGCATCAGTTAGCAAATTTCGATCGCGAAAAGTTGCAACTAAGTACACAACTATCAGAAATCCAAGCACAATCCCTCACCGATGATGAACAAATTCAAACACCCGCTGCTGAATCTGAGGAAATTGCACCATCAACTTCCGATGCTCAAATTTCCAATAGCCTAGAACTGGTTGTTTGTCAACAAGGCCAAGGTAATTATACTACAATTAGCGAAGCACTGAAAAATGCAGCAGCAAATACTCGAATTTATGTGAATCCAGGCTTATATTTAGAAAGTCTCATCCTCGATAAATCTGTGGAAATTCTCGGTAAAATAGAAGGGGGAAGTGTTGTAGTTGAAAATACCAATTCTAACTGCATAAAAATGCAAACAGCATCGGCTTTAGTGCGAGGCTTAACCCTAAATGCTACTGGCAATTATTATGCGGTTGATATTCGGGAAGGAGAGTTAATCATCGAAGATAGCGATATTACTTCTGCCGACTATTCTGTAGTGGGTATTTGCGGGCATAATGCTGCTTCTGTAATTCGTCGCTGTCAAATTCATGATGGCATCTGGAACGGAATTTTTCTCTCTGATGCAGCCAAACTAACGGTGGAAGATAGTCATATTTTTAGCAACGGTACTGTAGGAATTGGTGTCGGATTGGGAGGGAAATTGATTGTACGTCGGTGTCGAATTACTGGTAATGGCTCCTCGGCGATCGCACTTTATAAAGATGCTATTGCGAAGGTGGCAGATTGCGATTTGACAGGCAATTCTGGCGGTGCTTGGCGACTGGTAGATAATGGATATGTGGAAGGAAAAAATAATCAAGAATAAATATAGCAATCCTTGGGGGAGTCGTAATTTTTTTACCCCACCCCAGCCCTCCCCCAAATCCCTCAGAAGCAGGGCGGTTTCATTCTGGTGACAAATCATGGTTTTGTAGGGGTAGTGCCCCCGTGCCTACCCTCCCCATCCACGATTTTGTAGGTGTTTGGTGAGATTGGGGCAACCACGGGGGGATTGCCCCTACAAAGAATGAAACAGCCCTGCCCTCTGAGGGAGTAAGAAATTCAGAAATGATGCGATGTCAGCACCGCTGATATCGCATTCCCGGTAACTGGGACACTAATCCTAATAATTCTAATTGCAATAGTGCGCTAGAAATTTTGCCGGTATCTAATCCTGCGGCTTGGACAATGCAATCAAAAGCAATCGGACCAGATTCGATCGCACTTAACACCAAAGCTAATTCCCTATCCAATGCTGGCTCTTGCTTTTGTGGAGGCGGATTGACTGGAAATAGGGACAATTGTTGGGGACAATCCAATTTGGGGATAGCTCCCAGCATTTCTAACAATCGTTCTTCGCTCAAAAGTCGATCGCTATTGGGCAGAATTGGATGAGCACCTTTACTCAATAATTCCAAACATCCAAAGGAAAGTTCATCATCTAATCTTGACGTCAAAACATAGACATCCCGGCAAAAATCATTAGCTTGATAAGCGGTAATTAAAGCACCAGATTGGCGTGGAGCTTCTATGACTATGGTAGCACGAGTTAAACCAGCAATTATCCGATTTCTCCGGGGAAAATTAGTTTTATTTGGTTGAGTACCAGCGGGATATTCACTAATTGCTAATCCCTGCTGCAAAATGCGATCGTACAACTTATCATTTTGCCTAGGATAAACGATATCAACTCCCGTGCCTAATATGGCAAAAGTCCGCCCTCCCGCACCCAAACAGCTTGTATGAGCTTCTGTATCTATTCCAGCCGCCAATCCCGACACCACAGTAAAACCGCTTTTAGCTAAAGCAGCGCTAAATTTACGAGTCCACCGTCTACCATATTCCGAAGGAGAGCGAGTACCCACAATTGCTACTGTGGGCGTAATTCCTTGAGTTTCTTTGGTATCAACTGTACCCCGATAATATAAGACTGCTGGCGGATTGGGAATTTCTAATAATAAACGAGGATAATCTCCGTCGGCGGGTGTCCAAAAAAGGGGATTTTTGATAAGATGTTGTTCAATAAATTGTTCGGGATTAATCTTTTTTCGTTCTGCTATTACTTTTTCAATAGTCTGTTTCCCAAAGCCTTCAATTTGGCATAAATCTAGGGATTTTGCCGTCCAAGCTGTTGCTAAACTCTGAAAATGTTCCTGCAATCTTTGTAATAAAATCGGCCCGATGCCGTTAATTTGAGACCAAGCCAGCCAGTAAGTACGTTCTTCTGTCATGAATTGCCCTCAATTACTGTTGATTTAATTAGTTATGGACATCCCCAAAATTATTCTGGGCTTGGCATCCTGCTGTTCCAAGACTGGCTTTTTAGGAGATGTCTATTTTATCATTTTTAAACAACCAGTTTATTGATATTTTTGATACCCGATTTCCCAGAATTTGTTGGGTATCTGACTATAGGGTGATGGAACCGGAGCGATCGCCACCATCTATCCTTTCGGGAAAGTGACAGAGTGGGAATTGTTGGCACTTTTCCTGATAAATCACAGGCTGGGCGTATGTTGGAGATAGTAAGCCAAACTCTCTGGCAATCGCGATTTTGACTGCTGACAGTAGCATCGCGATCGCCCCAGGAGCGATCGGCAAGCACTAACTCTTCTTAAGTAATTTCACGCTTATGCGAGTATCAAATGTAGCTTTTTTCACTCTGGCTGCCCTCGCATCCCAGAATTTAACTGCTAATGCTAGCAAAACTCCCGCTCCACCTCCCGCTGCTCCTCAAACACCACAAAGCAGCAACTTTGTGGATGCCATAAATAATACCGTAGCCCGTGGGACTCATTCAATTAGCGCCCCAGAGACGATCGCCCACGAACAATTTTCCCCACGCATTGCTGTCAAATCCCAGACAGGTTTGCTCGTGGCGACAGCGCCACCCCAGTCATCTACCCCAGCCAAAACCAAGGAAAAAACTACATCTTCATCCGGTGATGAATTGACAAAATCTTTACAAGAAACTTGGCTAGCTAAATTGATAGAATCCGGTACTCAAACCATCCCCCAAGCTCGCGATGCTTTCGATTTTCTCTCTCCCCGCGCTGGTGGCAATATCGACTCGGAATATAGTTTTAATCATACTGTAACTTTGCTCAATATTTTGCTGATTCTGGGGACCATATTTCCCCCAGTTACCCTTGCTTTTTTTTGGATGATGCGACGGCTGGTAGTCAGACAGTTGGTGGCTGATGCCAATAAAAGATTACAGGGAATTGGTGTATTAGAATCAGAATTAATCAATTCTAGTCAGTTGAATCAAAAATTGAGAGATGAATTAGAAGCACAAATGAGTGCAGCCAAACAATCCCTTGATTTTTTAAGTAAAGAAACTGAAGTTTCTAAATCTTCCGTAGAGCAAATAGAAACTCTCAAATCTCAATTTCTGATGCACCTGCAAGTTTTGCTGACGGAAGTTTACGAAAAAAAATCTCAAATAGTTCAAGAAATTTCTCAACTCCCCGCCGTGGTAGCCCAGGAAGTTGTCAAAGTCCCACCAACACCTCCCTCAAACAACTCCCCAGAGTCACAAGTAGACTCGGTTTCTACTAATGACAATAATGTGATTGCTGATGATTATATCAAGCAAGGGGAAGGGCTTTATTTTCAAGGCAAATATGATGAGGCAGTAGTCTGCTTTGAAAAAGCTATTTTAACGAATAATAATTTAGATAGGGCTTGGTATTGGCGCGGAAATGTGTTAATAAAATTGCAAAAGTACGAAGAGGCGATCGCCTGTTATGACCAAGCCATATCTATTAAATCAAATAACTACCAAGCCTGGTATCATAAAGCTAATTTACTGGGAAAATTGCAAAAGTACGAAGAGGCGATCGTCTGTTACCAGCAAGCAAGTGCGATCGAACCCACAAATTATGCTCCCTGGCACAATATCGCAGCTTTATTGGGGAAATTGCACCACTACGAAGAGGCGATCGCCAGTTACGATCGCGCCCTCGCCATCAAAGCAACCGACAGCGAAATTTGGCACAACCGAGCCGTGATGTTGGGCAAAATACAGCAGTACCAAGTAGCAGTCGATTCCTACGATCGAGCGATTGCCATCTATCCCAATAGATACGAAACCTGGTACAATCGAGGTAATATGTTATGGAAATTGCTCCGCTACAAAGATGCGATTGATTCCTACGATCGAGCCATCAGCATCGCCCCAGACAAATATGAAGTTTGGTACAACCGAGGTGCTGTCTTCGGAAACATACACCGCTATTTGGATGCGATCGCATCCTATGACAAAGCCATTGCGATTAAATCAAACGACTTTGAAATTTGGCACAACCGAGGCACAGCTTTCGAGAAACTGTTGGATTACGCACCCGCCATCGCATCTTACGAAAAAGCGATCGAAATTAACCCTCAGTGTTATGAAGCTTGGTTTGGTAAAGCCGAAGCCTTGGCAAAATTGTACCGAAACCAAGAAGCGATCGCAGCCTATGAACAAGCGGTTGCGATTAAGCCAGATTCCTACGACGCTTGGCATCACTTGGGGACAGCGTTGTCGCAATTAAAGCGCTATGAAGAAGCAATGACAGCCTACGATCGAGCCATCGCTATCCAGCCAGAAAATGAGGAAGCAAGGCGCGATCGCCGCACTCTCATCTCAGAACTATAGCAGATGTTGAAAGCAGAAGGAATAATAGCAATAGAACCCCGACTTTGTAAAGAAGTCGGGGTTCTGCGTTTGATGTTTTTGCCAGTTAGACTTATCTGTCATGGGGCATTTGAGGCGGAGCCTCCAGATATTTATTCCCAGACAGAGCCTGGGAACAAGGATGCAACTAATAACTATAGCCTTTCTCAGTTAGGTGAGGTGAGCGTGTAATGAGTAATGGGTAATGGGGCATGGGGCATAGGGTATAGGGCATTACTAATTACCTATTACCTATTACCAATTACCTATTACCAATTACCTATTACCAATTACCTATTACCCATTACCAGTTCTCGATCTTACCTCCTATGAGATCTCGAAAGGCTGTATCTATTTTTTCAACAATTCTCCTGAAAATATCTCATTGTTTAGAAGCATAGAGGTGGACTATATAGACAATTATCTATCCCCAGATATCGCTGGAATAACTATTAAGATTACCGCCGAATATTTCAAATAAATGGGAACTTTATCCGAGCAGCTTTCTTCTGAGATATTAACAGGGTAGGAAAACAGATTTACCAGACGAGGTACTAGCAAGCAAAGATTGCCCTAGGCAATTATTTGACTTAACGGATAAGTATAGTCAATTCTGACATAAATACCGGATTGTTGCACCTATCATACGTCTATAAAAATAGTGCAATAAATCCCTAAAAAAATTCTACAGGTGCTTCTACTAAAGGCAAAAAAAACTAATCAGTGGAATTAAAAAAATGGCAAACATAACAGGAACTCTAGGCGCAGATCTCATACCTGGAACTTTACCAGACGGTCGCGTAATTAGCCTAGGCACCTTGCTAGGCGACGATACAATCAGTGGACTTGACGGTAATGATGCCATCGGTGCAGGGTCAGGAAACGACCTCGTATTCGGCGGCCCCGGCAATGATATTCTTAATGGCAACGAAGGCGACGACCAGGTATACGGTGGCAAAGACGACGACGTAGTATACGGTGGCAAAGGCAACGACTTAGTAAGAGGCGACATCGGCCGCGACAGCGTGTTCGGTAATGACGGCAACGACTCGATATTCGGCGGTAAAGACAACGACTCGATGTTCGGTGGTAAAGGCAACGACTTGATTCTGGGCGACCTCGGCGACGACGTACTCTACGGCGACCTTGGTTCTGATACCATGAGCGGTGGTGGTGGAAATGACCTGTTTGCGATCGGGCGAGTAGGCGACGGCAAACCCACAGCAACTACTGGCGGCCCCAGCGTCTCCGATGCCGACGTCATTACTGACTTTCAACTCTCCGGGAACGATGTCATCCAGTTATTTGGCGGACTGCAATTCAGCGATTTGCAATTCATCGACGGCACCGGCTCCAACGGCATCAGCATCGGCAACACCCTCGTTCGCGATACCGGCACCGGCGAGTATTTAGTCAACCTCCAAGGTTTGACTGCTGCACAACTGAGCGCAAATCCGGGTTGGTTTCAATCATCCGGGTTGCCCACACCCACACCCACGCCCACACCAACCCCAACCCCGGCACCCACACCGACACCAGGAACAACACCTACAAGTGTCTTCAGCTTCAGCACAAATAATTACTCTACCCCCGAAGGCAGCCCGGCCACAGTCACAGTGATTCGCACCGGCAATACATCTGCCCCCGGAAGCATCAGCTTTGGTACCGTTGATGGTTCCGCCCTATCTACCGGCTCGGCTACTGATTATACTGCCACCACAGGAACGCTTAATTTTGCGGCCGGGCAAACTAGCGCCACTTTCACTGTCCCCACTTTGACCGATGCTATTAGCGAAGGCTCAGAAACAGTGAATGTATTTCTCAACAACGGTAATGTAGGCAGTCTCAATCCAGCCACAGTCACCATTTTTGATGGTGGAAGTGCCCCAGCTCCGACTCCGACTCCGATTACAACTCCAACGCCTGCAAGCGTCTTTCAATTCAGCCAAGGCAGTTACACGGTGAATGAAGGCGGTGCCGCCACCATTACAGTCACTCGCACTGGTGGTACTGGTGCAGCAACCATTAACTACGCCACCACCGACGGTTCAGCTAGTTCTAGCGGCACTAGCCCTGACTACACCGTTGCAGCGGGTTCCCTCAACTTTGCGGCTGGGCAAAATAGCGCCAGTTTCACTGTCACTGCTTTGACTGATGCGATTACTGAAGGCCCGGAAACTGTCAACTTAGTTCTCAGTGGCGGTACTGTCGGCAGCAACCCGTCTATCTTGACGATTAATGATGTTGCGCCAACTCCGACTCCAACTCCGACTCCAACCAGTCCCACTCCCACTCCGACAACGGCAACTACTGGGCCTAGTATCTTCTTCTTTAGTGCCGCTACTTACAGTGGTAACGAAGGTAGCACTGTGAACGTGACAATCAATCGCTCTGGGGATTTGACAAAGGCAGGAACCATTCTATTTAGCACTGCTGACGGTTCGGCCACAGCTTCTGCCCCTGATTATGTCTCTGTCAGCAATGTGTCAGTTAACTTTGCTCCTGGTCAAGCTAGCGCTACAGTAGGTGTTCCCATCATCAATGATACGGTGCCGGAATTGACTGAGACTGTGAACTTATTCCTCAGCGGTGGCTCTGTAGCTAGTCCGTCAGCAGCAGTCTTATCCATTCTCGACAGCAGCGGTGGGATCAGCAATGGATTCTTTTACGGTTCTGCTCCCGCCCCTGTTGCGGATGCTGGCACTGGAACGTTTACAATCAACCGGACGAGCGGTGTCGGTACAGGATCGATCGACTTTTTGATAGCTGCACCTGGTGGTGGCCAACCCCAAAATCTTACCGACTACTTTATCACCGGCTCTGGCGTACTCCCCAACGGTACCGGCGGTACCGTGAATTTTGCTAACGGACAAACTAGCGTCAGCTTGACAATTAACAACATTTTTGCTAAGACTGCTGGTAGTGTCAACCTAGTTTTCGGCGCTGGCTCCATCGGTACTCCAGCATCAACCTCGATTACTCTACTCTAAGGTGATTTCCCTAGCGGATAATGCCCGCCTTGCGATCGCTAAAATCTATATTTTTAGCACTTGAAATTCTCTTGTTTTAGCGTAGGTGATTTACAGCCTTTCAGAATATGCCACCCTCTTTAGGGTGGTTTTTTGTTGTATTGAAATATAGCCTTTCTCAGGTAGATGAGATACAATGTAACTGACAAGAACAGAGTGGAAAATATTTAGTTCAAAAAGATCGCACAGCTCTAATTCAATCTTGT
>RDXH01000339.1 GCA_004292745.1 Oscillatoriales cyanobacterium
GTCTTTTTCAGCTTATATTCCAAGTGAATATCAGACGTAGCCAGAAACGTATGAATTCGCGAATTTACCGCTGGTTTAATCGCCTCGGCTGCTGTTTTAATATCCGGCTTGCGCGCCCTTGCCAAACCGCAAATTGTCGGCCCATCTTCCGTCCCAACAGTCCGAGCTATTTTTTGGACAGCCTCAAAATCTCCCGTGCTAGTGAAAGGGAAACCTGCTTCAATCACATCCACGCCCAATCGCGCTAACTGACGGGCAATAGTTAGCTTTTCGTCCCCATTCAAAGATGCCCCCGGAGATTGTTCTCCGTCCCGCAAAGTCGTATCAAAAATAATAATCCGGTCTTGACTTGGTTGAGTTTTCATAGCTCTAAAAAAGTGTTGTCCTGATTTTTACTTGTCCCCTATTCTGGGCAATTAGTGCCAGTCACCAGTCTGGTGTTTCGCGCCCATAACGAATAATTAATAATCAATAACCCATAACGCCTGACTAATGACTGATGACCAATAACTAATGATTAATGAAATCGGACTGGTTCGGGTGTCAACTGTCAACTGTCAACTGTCAACTGTCAACTGTCAACTGACTAATAATCCATTTTCTCAATATGTTCCCTAATTTCATTTAGGTCTATATACCTATCAGTAGCATTTCGCAATTCTCTAGCAATCATTCCTTCGGTAGATACCACAGTAATGTGAGTATTTTTCGATCGCAATAGCTCGATCGCCCTCTCAAAATCTCCATCCCCGCTAAATAGCACAACTTGGTCGTACTGATCCACCGTATTAAACATATCAACCACAATTTCTATGTCTAAATTAGCCTTTTGAGAATATCGGCCCGAAGCATCATCGTAATATTCCTTAAGAATCTTAGTGCGAACCGTGTAACCCAGACTGATCAAAGCATCTCGAAATCCCCTTTGATCTTGGGGGTCTTTCAAACCCGTATACCAGAAAGCATTGATCAAGATGACATTTGGCTGCGAAGTTTTGAAATTTTCGAGCACCCTGGGTGGATCAAAAAACCAACCGTTCTTTTGTTGAGCGTAGAACATATTGTTCCCGTCCACAAAAATAGAAAGGCGGTTCATTAAGTTTGTCATAGAACTTAGACTCTATCTCCCCAGTATTTCATATTTTAGGCTCTACCGCCAGAGGGCCTTTTTAAAAGCTCCCATAATTGAGCCATCCTTCCCAAAAACCAGACATCTATCAACTAAGCGGGCAGCTTCGGTGTCAAGGTTAATGGGGGTTCTAACGACTGACTACAGCCCGACCGCCGGAGTGGCATAGCGCAGCGCCTTGGCAACACCTTTTCCGTTACAAATGTTAGAAAAAGTCTTGCTGTTAATCAACCCCCTCATTTTATAGCAGCCCACCCAGCTTAAGCTTTTTTGCTTTCTAATGCCCAGCGAGTTAACTCTGTCCGGTTGTGGAGACCGGTTTTGCCTAGCATATTGCTGACGTGGCTTTCTATAGTTCGCTGGCTGACATTCATCACCTCTGCGATTTGGCGGTTTGCCATTCCCTGCGCTAGCAACTGTACCACCTTTAACTCAGTGGGAGTCAATTCGACATTGCGCCGCGCTTTAATTTTGAGCCCGCTGTCAATACCTTCATTGCGATGCCGAATCAAGCGGGATGCGGCTTTCAAAGAAGATTCTACTTGAGCTACCAGTTCTTCGGGTTCAAAAGGTTTAACTATATAAACATCAGCCCCCGTGCTCAAGCCTTTTACTCGGTCTGAGCTTTGACCTTTAGCAGATAAGAATAGAACAGGAATCCAGTTAGTGCGAGGGTCTTCTCTGATGTGCTTGACTAAAGTGTACCCATCCATTTCCGGCATCATCACATCGCAGATGATCAAGTCGGGAACTTCTTGTTCTAGTTTTTCCAGAGCGTGTCTGCCGTTTTCTGCTGTAATGACGTTATAACCCCGAAACTCTAAGTAATCCTTGACTAGCAAGATCAAGTTGGGGTCGTCGTCAACCAGCATCAGCCGTTTTTGCTCTCCTGAATTATTTTCCTTTGTCATGTTAATTCCCGCTAAAGTATTCCGCTGGCTTGCTTGTTTTCACTCCGGTGTTTTCGGGCCGTCCCCCCTTATCCCCTGCGGGGGTTTGGAGGACGGTGATGGGGTGAAGGGATTGCGGTGAGGGGAAAGCGGGGCGGGTATTACCGCTTCCGAACCTGTGGTTGATGCCCGTTTGTGAATGTCTTGCGACTAGGAACGGAGCCAAAACCTGTGATGGGCGATCGATCCTGTAACGATCGACCTTAATTGATTGGAGACTGTCTGGGAGAGCCTTAGTTATATTTAATCTCGATCGGTTTAATTGCAGGTTGATGCCCCGGTTTTAAATGATACTTCTGATATAGAGAGATTTAAGCAGACTCCATACTTACGTGTTTAACTTTTTCTAGTGTAGTTTAGTAAACTGCCTAGTGGCTACCACTGAGAAACTTTTTAGGCAAATGCCACGCTTTTTTCAACTGTCACAGGTGCGATCGACCGGATACTGAAAGGTTTCAGATTCTCATCCTTAAATTTAACACTTTACATATAACCCTGTACTTTTAACAGCGTTATACCGAAAAATTGGGTTCCGTCAGAGTTGTTACTGGCAAAGGATGAGTCAAGAAAGCGTATTCTTGAACCACCTTTGAGTTTAAGAGATGTTCTTGAATAATTCTCTCAATGACCGGAGGCGTAACGTCGCGATACCAAACTCCGTCTGGATAGACTACCATGATTGGCCCTTGAGTACAAACTCGCAGGCAATTGGCTTTGGTACGAAAGATGCAGGTAGGCCGTGAGACACTGGGCCGATCCAATCCCAATTCTTGCAAGCGTTTTTTTAGGTAGTTCCATGCTTCGAGACTGGCGGCGCGATCGCAGCACTTGGGCACGGTTTGGTCGGCACAGATAAAAATATGTCGCTCTATGTGAGCCAGTCCCAGGCTTTCAACACACACCCTCAAGCCTTGAGAGCAAGATTCATCCTGATTTTCTGACATCTGAATTCCTTGGTAAATAGATTTTAAATTTTACCTCACTCCCCCACTCTCCCCCTCTGGGACTCTCCCATTCTCCGCCACTTTCCGACTGTCCCACTCCTTCTGGGTTCGGGAACCCGTACAGACACGCAAGTTGCGATCGCCCTTAACTAGAGCTAAATTAGCACTCAGGAGTCGAGAGTGCTAATATGTCAGTTGTAAGTAGTCGGCTGTTGCTTGGACAGTGACTCCTGACCACTGAATGACGACAATCTGTAATTTGGAGATTTATTTATGGCAGCAGTATCACTGAGTGTTTCTACCGTTAAACCACTAGGCGAGCGCGTGTTCGTGAAAGTAAGCGCTAGCGAAGAAAAAACCGCCGGCGGCATCCTTCTGCCCGACACAGCCAAAGAAAAGCCCCAAGTAGGCGAAGTCGCGGCTGTGGGCCCCGGCAAGCGCAATGACGACGGTCAGCGCGTCGAAATGGAAGTCAAAGTCGGTGACAAAGTTCTCTACTCGAAGTATGCCGGTACCGACATCAAACTCGGCACCGACGAATACGTCTTGCTAGCCGAAAAAGATATTCTGGCGATCGTTAACTAATTAATCATTAGTCATCAGTCATTAGTTCGATCGCCAACGCCAAAAAACTAATGACAAATGACCGCCTCCCAAATCCCAAATCTTAAACCCAAAACCCCCAAAAAACTATGGCTAAGCGTATAATCTACAACGAAAATGCACGTCGCGCCCTCGAACGCGGTATGGACATTCTCGCCGAAGCAGTGGCAGTTACCCTCGGTCCCAAAGGCCGTAACGTAGTTCTCGAAAAGAAATTCGGAGCTCCTCAAATCGTCAATGACGGCGTTACCATCGCCAAAGAAATCGAACTAGAAGATCATGTAGAAAATACAGGCGTTGCTCTAATTCGTCAAGCCGCTTCCAAAACCAACGACGCAGCAGGGGACGGCACCACAACTGCTACCGTTCTCGCCCACGCCATGGTCAAAGAAGGCCTGCGGAACGTAGCTGCTGGTGCAAATGCGATCGCCCTCAAACGTGGTGTTGACAAAGCAACCACCTTTTTGGTAGAAAAGATTGCCGAACACGCCAAACAAGTAGAAGATTCTAAAGCCATCGCTCAAGTCGGCTCCATCTCCGCCGGCAACGACGACGAAGTTGGCCAAATGATTGCCAACGCCATGGACAAAGTAGGTAAAGAAGGCGTGATTTCCCTTGAAGAAGGCAAATCCATGACCACCGAACTCGAAATCACCGAAGGGATGCGCTTCGACAAAGGCTACATTTCGCCTTACTTCGTCACCGACACCGAACGGATGGAAGCGGTGCTTGACAACCCCTTCATCTTGCTGACAGACAAAAAAATCGGCATGGTACAAGACTTAGTACCAGTGCTCGAACAAGTAGCACGTTCTGGAAGCCCGCTGCTGATCATTGCAGAAGACATTGAGAAAGAAGCTCTAGCTACCCTCGTTGTCAACAAACTGCGCGGTGTGCTGAATGTAACTGCTGTCAAAGCACCTGGTTTTGGCGATCGACGCAAAGCCATGTTAGAAGATATCGCCGTTTT
>RDXH01000069.1 GCA_004292745.1 Oscillatoriales cyanobacterium
CCGGCTGCATCGTCAGGTGATTTAACCGGACCTAGAACGCAGAGAACACAGAGGGAGATAAGAGAGATGAATACAGGACGATGTTACCGGATTTGATATTACGAGGTATCTTATTTAACCGTTAACATAATAATTGCGCGTTCCCTTCGCATTCATCGCTTCTCCCAGTCGGTTTAACCCGTAGACGTAAGCAGCAGTTCTCATACAAACTGATAAATCCTGAGATATTTTCCAGATCGCCTCAGTTTCTTCCACCATTTTATGCTTCAAGCGCTGATTAACTTCCTCCAGACTCCAATAAAGTCCGCTACGGTTTTGCACCCACTCAAAGTAACTAACCGTTACGCCTCCAGCATTAACTAAAATATCAGGAATTACCTGAATTTTTCGGGCTTCTAAAATCAAATCAGCAGCGGAATCAATGGGTCCATTAGCTACTTCAAAAATAAACTTAGCCTGAATGCTATCAACATTTACTTCGGTGATTTGATTTTCCAAAGCCGCGGGAATCAACACATCTACATCTAAAGCTAAAATTTGCTGATTAGTCAAAATTTCGTGTTCGACAATATTGCAAACAGAGCCTTCACAATAAATAGCTTTAATACCTTTATTCGAGTCTTTAAAACTGCGGATGCTGGGAATATCCAAACCTTGTTTAGCATAAATTCCCCCTTGGGAATCGCTAACTGCTACAACTTTGTAACCTGCTTTCCAGAGTAGTTCTGCTATTTCTGCACCGGCATTGCCAAAACCTTGTACTGCTACAGTGGTATTTTGAGGAAGTAACTCACATTTTCCCAGAATATTTTCTAATACAAAAAAAGCCCCGGTTGCGGTAGCCGTATCTCTACCTAAACTACCACCAATTGTTACGGGTTTACCAGTGACAACCGCTGGACAAAGTTGCCGTTTGATGGTATTATATTGATCCATCATCCAACCCATAATCATGGGATTTGTGTAAACATCAGGTGCGGGAATATCGATATCTGGACCAATGAAATCGGCGATCGCATCCACATAGCCGCGGCTCAATCTTTCCAATTCCAGTTTAGACAATTCCTTGGGATTTACAGTAATTCCTCCCTTAGCTCCTCCAAAGGGCAAGTTCAAAACTGCACATTTAAAAGTCATCCAAAATGCTAAGGATTGCACTTCGTCCAGGGATACTTTGGGATGATAACGAACTCCTCCTTTGGACGGGCCTCTGGTATTGTCGTAGCGCACTCGATAACCTTGAAAAATTCGCAGAGAACCGTCATCCATCCGCACGGGAATTGATACAATTAAACTAGATTTGGGATATTTGAGCCGTTCGATCGTATCCTCGGAAAGGGATACATATTTTAAGGCTCGTTCTAATCGGCGGCTGGCATCAGTAAATAATGATTCAGACATAATTAATAAAGAAAAAGGAAGCAGAAAGTGGGAAGTAGGAAGCAGATTTGCTCAGGAATTCTACTTAATAATACTTATATACACTAACAACAGTCAACAACCTTGTCTCGATCGACTATCTGCCATCGGCAACCACAAATTAAGCATTTAGACTTACAATAGACAGTAATAGTGAACTCAAGGCAAAACTTGAGCTCGATCGCTTGAATCAAAGCCAGCCATTAGGGTAATTAAATTCTGACATCGATCGACTAATTAACTCACCTTCTTAACTAAATAATTATTATGGTTGGACTCCTAGCTGCCCTCTCTGCGTCGGCGGCGGGGGGTATGAGAATTGCCATGCCCCTGCTGTTAATTGGTTTGTTACGCATCGATAAACTGTGGTCAGAAATACCTCTATTGTCGGGGCTTCACCCCCAAGTGGTGATAGCAATTTTGGTGAGTTGGTCCCTATTAGAATTATTTGCTTCTAAAACCTTTGTGGGACAGCGCGTGTTGCAAATTGTGCAAGTTATTTTCAGCCCCATTGTAGGAGCAATTATGGCAATTGCGATCGCTCAGGTAAGTTCCATCGACGAACTTGTTGCTCACCCTTGGATGCTGTGGATTATTGGTATTGTCGGAGGTTTGTTGGCTTTAGTGCTGCAACTGGTGCAAGCAGGATGGCTTTATCGGCTGAAGGTGTTGCCGATGTGGCTGATTTTTGTTCAAGACGCTTTGTGTATTGCTTTGGTGTTATTTGCCTTCGATGCGCCGCGGCAAGGGGGATTGATTGCGATGCTGCTGCTGTGGCTGGCAATTCGCAGTTCTAAAGAATGGTATCGCTGGTACAGGAGTCAAGCAACACAGGGGTTATTAGGAAATCCCCGTCAAGGTAAACGCGATCCAGATTAATTTAATAATTGGTTATTAGTTATTGGTTATTAGTTATTGGTTATATCAAATCCGGTAGCATCTGAATGATTCAGATCTCTATTCTCTCCCTCTGTGTCCTCTGTGTTCTCTGCGGTTAAATCACCTGACGATGCAGCCATTAGTTATTAGTTATTGGTTATTGGTTATTGGTTATTAGTTATTAGTTATTGGTTATTGGTTATTGGTTACTAGATCCGGTTCCCCTCCAGGGAGGGGCTAGGGGTGGGTATGATTCCCCATCATCGTTTTCTTGAGAAACAGCCCTAGGGGTAGGGGGGAGTTGGGCAACTCCCAACTCCCAATGCCCAACTTCTAATTTAAAGTAAGCCGATCGAATGTAAAGGGCCGTGACCGGTAATTAACTCCAGCAAAAGTGCCATAAAACCAATCATCGCCACACGACCATTCCAGACTTCCGCCCCCGTAGTCAAACCCCATTCCCACTGCTCTTGAGGGTACATCTTCACTTTCTTAGAAGGGCGTACCACATCAGAGAACTTAACACTGGGAGATTCCAGCGACTCGATGACTAAATCAGCCAAAGCCTCAATAAACACCGGATGAGTATTTAGGGCCGGCACTCGGTAGAAATTTTGAATTCCCGACTCTTGGGCCAATTCTCGATACTCCATGTCAATTTCTTGCAGAGTTTCGATGTGCTCGGAAACAAAACTAATCGGAACTACTAACAAATCTTCGACTCCATTGGCCGCGAGCTCGGTAATGGCATCTTCGGTGTAAGGCTTGAGCCATTCCACCGGGCCGACCCGACTTTGATAGGCTAGAGTGTGTTCGTTCGATCGATTCAAATGCTCCATAATCAGACGAGTACAATCTTCTATCTCGCGCTGATAGGGGTCTCCAGCCTCTTCTACATAGCTGACAGGGACACCGTGGGCGCTAAAAAAGATATGAACTCGATCGGAATTAGGAATATGGTCTAATTCCTGGGCGATCAATTCAGACATTGCCTGAATGTAGCCTGGACGATGATACCAAGAAGGAATAGCAGTATATTCAATCTCCTTGAGTTCTGGATCTTTTCCCCAGATTTCTTCTAGTTGTCGGAAACTAGAACCGCTGGTACTGATGGAAAATTGAGGATACAGTGGCAATATTGCCAAATGTTCGATCCCATCGCGCTTAATTTGGGCAATGGCCTCTTCGGTAAAAGGATGCCAGTAGCGCATCCCCACATAAACACGCGCATCTTTTCCCTTGGACTCCAAGAGCTTTTGCAGCGCTAGCCCTTGTTCGTCTGTGATGCGACGCAAAGGAGAGCCGCCCCCGATTTGGCGGTAGTTTGCCTGGGATTTCTGAAAACGCAGGGTTGAAATCAACCAGGCGAGTGGTTTCTGCATCCAGGGAAACGGCAGGCGAATAATTTCCGGGTCAGCGAACAAGTTGAACAGGAAAGGGCGGACATCCTCGATTTTATCGGGTCCGCCCAAGTTTAATAGCAATACTCCCACACGGCCCATAACGGTTACAGCTCTCTCATCGTCCAGTTCTATTACTTATTTTATTGACATACTCACCGCTCTGTGAGGGCGGTGACTCTTGACAGTGCACTGGGATGTGCTGCCGAGGCAGTCTTACCTTCCCTCTTTGTCCATTTAGAGTCGTGCCGATGCCCCATGCCGACTTTATAATATAACTTTATAATATCTTAAGTCGATAGCAACGTATACATAATTTTGACTTTGGCAATAATTGCTAAACTTTCTCCTTAGCTGGCGGGACAATACCAATTTTATTTAAACCTGCATCAATATCCCTAAGTAATTGAAAATCTGCTTCTGGCAAAAGGTTGACATCAGAGTGTTTTTCCAGAAAAGAAAATGCTTGCCGAAATTCACGAGAATTAGCTGCGACGGGACAATCAAAGTGACAGGGTATCACTCTTTCAAAATCCCAACTTGCCACTCGATGAACCCAATCGAGGGTTTCCTGGGGTGCGCGATTGAGAATCAAAGCTTGCAAAATCGGTGCGACAAACAATCGCCCTCCGGACCGCAAGGCCTCAAACGATCGCCCCCAATCCGTTTTCCACTTGAAGGGAAACAAGCCGAAATAGGCTCTGGCAGAACGTTCAGGAGCTTTGAGGGTTCCTGCTAATACAGATGACCACGATGGCACTTCCAACACGCTAGGACGAAAATACATGGCAAATAGAGCTATTCTCTGCCACCCTTTGCGCCGATTTGCCTGAGTTTCTGCCACGGGTTCCGAGGCGCTTTCCTTGGCATGAAATAATAAGGGATAAGAGTCGAGTTGGACGATCGCCGGTGGATTTTCAGGGATCGAAACCACAGAATCTGTTACCATCAGCGTGCGCGATCGCCTGTGAAATAGCGCCACTTCCGCAAACCAACCTAAGCGAAGGTCGATCGGACCTAGAATCGCCAAATCAAATTGATCCGCAAAAGGCGTTTTGCTGCTGTCGGGGGAAAGTACAAAGGTGCGTTTGGCGGGAAAACCCAGCCAACTCAGGGGTAAATTCAGCGGAAAACTCCAATGCTGCGGGGCGACAAACACCAGGGCGGTGGGAAAACATCTAGCAAAGGGGCCGACAAAAACCTTGTGTTCGATGCCGGAAATAGTTGTCAGCAAGATATACTTAACCTCACCATGTTCTGCCACCAACTCGTTGAGCAAGCGCATACATTCAGGAGTAGGCGCCACGGGGGCGTAGACGAGAAGGCCTTCGGGTTCGAGTTTAATCACCGTCATCCGAATCGGGACAACGACGTAGAAAATGCCCTGAAGTTGGTCAAAAGTCCAGATTGTGTCCTTAATGATTTCTTTGCGGATTGTCCGCCGCCTGCTGTAGGGATAGATAGGGACTAGGGGCCAAAAAGGCCAGGAAAAGTCCCTAGAATCTATCTGTTCTGATATTGGTGTATCTTCGCCTGCTGCCACTCCGCGCCCCTTCCAAATTTCTGATTGAACTATTGTTAGTTATAGATTAAGTTATCCCCTTTATCAATCGGTATCATAATTATTCATCTCTCTTCCTCTGCGCCCTAGAGTTAAATCATCCAGAAACAACCGTAAACAATAGGACTTATCCTGATACAATGATAAGTTCGCAATATTTTTTCAACTTAGTAGATATGACACAAAACTACCGCATCACTCTGTTACCCGGAGACGGAATCGGTCCTGAAATTATCGCAGTAGCGGTAGATGTCCTGAAAATTGTAGGCCAACAATTAGACATCAGCTTTGAATTTCAAGAAGCTTTAATGGGAGGTGCTGCTATTGATGAAACAGGCAATCCACTCCCCGATGAAACCCTAGAAATTTGCCGCAACAGCGATGCCATATTATTAGCAGCCATCGGCGGTTACAAGTGGGATAATTTACCCCGCGAACAACGGCCAGAAACGGGACTTTTAGGGCTGCGTGCCGGATTAGGTTTGTTTGCTAATTTGCGTCCAGCGACTATTTTACCTCAATTAGTTGATGCTTCTTCTTTGAAAAAGGAAGTTGTCGAAGGTGTGGATATTATGGTGATCCGCGAATTGACTGGGGGCATTTATTTTGGGAAGCCGAAGGGTATTTTTCAAACGGAAACTGGGGAAAAACGCGGTGTCAATACCATGGCTTATACTGAGTCAGAAATCGATCGCATTGGGCGAGTAGCTTTTGAGACGGCGATGAAGCGCGGGAAAAGGCTGTGTTCCGTGGATAAAGCGAATGTTTTGGATGTTTCGCAACTGTGGCGCGATCGCATAATTGCCCTTTCTTCAGAATACCCTGATGTGGAACTTTCTCACCTCTACGTTGACAATGCAGCAATGCAGTTAATCCGGTGGCCAAAACAGTTCGATACAATTGTAACTGGCAATTTATTCGGTGACATTCTTTCTGATGCCGCAGCAATGTTAACTGGTAGTATTGGAATGCTACCTTCTGCTAGTTTGGGTGCCACTGGACCGGGAGTTTTTGAACCAGTTCACGGTTCTGCACCGGATATTGCGGGACAAGATAAAGCCAATCCGATCGCCCAAGTTTTGAGTGCAGCCATGATGTTACGATATGCTTTGAACCAACCGGAAGCTGCGACTAAGATTGAGCAAGGGGTGGTGGAAGTTTTGGACCGAGGTTATCGCACTGGTGATATCATGTCAGAAGGCATGAAACTTGTCGGTTGTCGGGCGATGGGCGATGCTTTGATGGAAGTCTTGTAAAGTCGATCGAATAATCTGGTAGGGGCATCGCCCGCCCCATTAGTGTCAACTTAAAGTCAAACCCAGTCAGAGACTGCTGTTTGACTATTAAATCTAGATCCGAACGAGCCCCCCGAATCGTTGCGGGGGGACAGGAGTCTTCTCAAAGTCCCCCTTCTTAAGGGGGATGCGAGGGGGATCTAGACTTAGGTAAAAACGAGATTTATCAAGGCTTTCAGGCTTAAGTTGACACTAATGCGCCCGCCCCTACAGGAATTGGTGTTTAATGTTCCGCAGTCAAAAGCTGAAATTGCTCCGTATCAATCCGATTTGCTTGATACAAAATCTGAGCAATTTCCGAAAGCGCTAACACAGAATGAGCCCGATAACCATTCACCTGCAATTTATCTTTTACTCCCTGTTCGTGGTCAATCAAAACCACAATATCTTCCACATTCAACCCAGCAGATTTTAACTTAGCAGCCCCTTCCATCACACTCTTGCCACTAATCAAAATATCATCCACTACCACAATAGTTTCTCCCGCCTGGAAATGCCCCTCAATTAACTTTCCCGCACCGTAAGTTTTCACTTCCTTGCGGGGGAAAATCATGGGCCGTTCCATCCGCAAAGCTAAACCAGTTGCTGTGGGTAAGGAACCATAGGGGATTCCCGCAATGCGATCGAATTTTAAGCCTTTGAGAATTTCTGCATAGGCGCTGACTATTTGGTGAAAAATTTGCGGAATTGAGATAATCTTTCGCAAGTCAATGTAATATGGAAATACTGCTCCTGATGCTTGTACGTGGTCCCCAAAAACTACGCAGCCAATATCATAAAGTTGCAAGATTAAATCCCGGTGAGGTTCTGGTTGCAAAAAGCAAACATCCGGTAGCCATAATTCGCAAGTAGGACTACCTGCGATCGCCCTTAGTCGCTGTTCGTTAATATTATCCCGCAATTTCTGAATTTCTAAGCGTGGCTCTTGACTGGCGAATAAACTAGGGGGGATTGGTAGCAATAAACCTTCACCATTCTTACTTAAACCGGCCGCCAGCAATTCTGCAAGGTCGTTTTGTTCTGTCAAGTCATTTTGTTCTGGGATGTCTCCTTCAACTAAAATTAGGCGTTCGGGAGCGGCTTGACGAATCCGCGCTAACATATCCGGCATTACTCCTACTTGTAAACCGAGTTTTTCGGGGGTTCCCCAAGTCTGAGAAACTCGGACTAATTGCAGGTACAAAGGATTTTCTGGTGTTGGGTATTCTTGTAAAGCGGCGGCGGTGGGATTGGCAGTGGCACAAAGGACAAAAACAGTTTTGTTTGGATATAATAAAAAGGGCGCTACTTGGTCGAATCCGGCATAGGGACTCAAAGTAACAGCGTCAACTTGCCAGTCTTCAAATACGGTTTTGGCAAATAGGGTGCTGGTGTTTAAATCGCAGTGTTTGGCAT
The DNA here is from genome assembly GCA_004292745.1 of Oscillatoriales cyanobacterium. Taxonomy (GTDB): domain Bacteria; phylum Cyanobacteriota; class Cyanobacteriia; order Cyanobacteriales; family Microcoleaceae; genus Microcoleus; species Microcoleus anatoxicus. The sequence continues at coordinate 7,950 of RDXH01000069.1, forward strand.
CTAAAATTACGGGAATGTGAGGAGGAATAATTGCTAATATTTGTTGCAGCAGTTCCCAGCCGGGAATGCCGAGAGATTGGTAAAAACCTAGGGTGATTTTGCACGCACTAATTAAGTCTGCTGTTTGGTCGATCGCCAATTTAGCTTTTGCCAAGAAATCTGTGGTTATGGACAGTGTATCTGGGAAAGTTTCGGGTTGGGGGTCCAGGGTCAAATATAGCAAACTTTGATTGCTTTCAATGGCAGCTAACAGTTTGTCGCAGAATTTTTTTTGATTATTCATGGGGATTGGGGAATGATAATTTAAAAATCCCAAGGGGGTGTGAAAATTGAGATAGGAATTTTGCGGAAGATATCGATCGCAGTTGAAGTTTAAATTGAGAATGTTTTAAAATTGTAGAATATTAAGACCATGAAATATCTAATTTTGGGATATGTTTCCTGTGGATTGATGCTTGGCGTGGTAACAACGGCGATAGCAGCTAACCCCCAACAACTCAACCAGTTGCGGGAAACTAACCAGTGTCAAGGTTGCGATTTGAGAAGCATTCCTTTACCGGAGGTGAATTTGGCAAATGCGGATTTGCAAGAGGCTGATTTGAGGGGGGCGAATCTGAGAGGGGCTAATTTGGCGGGGGCTAATTTAAGGGGGGCTTCTCTGAGCGGGGCTTCTTTGCGACAGGCTAATTTACAAGGTGCGGATTTGACTGATGCTAATTTAATTGGGGCAGATTTAACGGGGGCTAATTTGGACAACGCTAAGCTCAAAGGTGCGACTTGGGTTGATGGTACTATTAAATAAATAGAAGCTAATTGGTCAAGTCGCGGACGGGCTAGAAGCCCATCCCACAAGAGTTTTAAGAGATTTCACAATGCAAACTAAATGTTGTTTAGCTGAGCAATGAATGATAAATACGATCGCCTTTGAGACTTGGGACAATTTGCTACACACCTATGTTGACGATTTTGGGCGCGTGAATTATGGGCGCTGGAAAGCTGAGTCTGCACAGGTTTTGAGAGAGTGGCTGGAAAGTTTTGCGGATGTGGATTTGGCTGCTGTGACTGATGGGAATGAGCGTCTGGCTTTGTGGCTGAATGTGTATAATGCGATCGCCATTGCTCAAGTTGTTGAAGTATACCCGATCGCCTCCATCCGTCCCAAAGTTTTCGGAATTCCCAACTGGCTGAGCTTTTTGGATTTCTTCACCCGTTCAACTTGGACAATTGGGGGGAAAAAGTATAGTCTCAATCAAATCGAACACGGGATTTTGCGCCGGGAATTTAGGGAACCCCGCATCCATTTTGCGTTAGTTTGCGCTGCTGTGGGATGTCCGATGTTGCGTCGCGGGGCTTATTTCCCGGAGTCGGTACTAACTCAACTGGAAGCAGATGCTAAGGGTTTTATTCATAATCCTGATAAGGTGAAGTACGATGCTGGGAAAAAGACTCTTTATTTGAGTAAGATTTTTGATTGGTATGGTGAGGATTTTGTGAAGGTGGCGGGTTCGGTGGCTGGATATGTCGGTGGTTATTTGGGTGGGGATGTGGCGGTGAGTGATAGATGGGCGATCGTTTTTTTGCCCTATGATTGGAATTTGAATCGGGTTGAGGATGGATTAAGATTAAATGAACCGCGAAGACGCTAAGGACGCGAAGGAAGAACCTCCCCCTGTCGCAAGGGGGGAAAGAAGAAGATGCAGTTATGACTTCGCGATCTTCGCGTCTTCGCGGTTATTTCAAATAATTAAAAACACTATAATGATTGATATCAAATCTGCTGTGCAACTTCCACAGGTGTCCCACCTTCCACCTACAATCGCCATACAAATGACATATTGAAAGCTATCACCGCTCAAATCCTCTGGAATATACACCATGATTTCAGATCAATTTCGACGAGAATTGCGATCGCAAGCCAAACTCTGGCAAGCAGAAGGACTCATCGATACTTCATTATACCAACAACTTGCCGATCGCTACCAATTCCACACCCTCGAAAGCGCTTCCCGCAACCGATTCCTGGGCATTCTCATCAGTCTCGGCAGCATTCTCCTAGCCCTAGGAGTCATCACCTTTGTAGCAGCAAACTGGCAAGTTTGGTCGCGAGAAGCCAGAGTTGCACTGTTGTTAAGTTTATTTGTAGCAGTGAATGCAGCAGGTTTCTATCTGTGGCGAATTCCCCCATCCCGCAGCAAAAACTCTAATCCAAATATACCCCTAACTAAAGGGCGAAACAAACTTTTAGGTGAAGGATTGTTGCTATTAGGATCTCTGATTTTAGGAGCAAATATGGCACTGATGGCGCAAATGTTTCATATTGGCGGTTCTGCTTACGGACTTTTCCTGGCTTGGGGAATCGGCGTACTTGGAATGGCTTACAGTTTGCGGTTGACTTCCTTGGGGGTTTTGTCAGCACTTTTAGTTGGTTTAGGCTATTGGCTGGCTGTGCTAGATTGGTCTTCCAAAGTCGAGTTTTCTTGGCTAGCATTGTTGGTGCGACAAATGCCGATCGCCGCCAGTATCATGTTTATACCACTAGCTTATTGGTGTCGATCGCGTGCTATATTTTGCCTAGGTGCGATCGTCCTCATTTTTTCCCTACAAGCTTCCATAGTCCAAGGGTTAAATCCAAGCTGGGGTGCTGCAATATTTTGTGCCCTACCACCCGCTTTGTTGTGGGGATACGACGATGCAATGTGGCCGAATATAGACAGCAGACTGTTTCAACCTACCGCCCGCAGTTTAGCATTGGTATTTTTGGCTGGTCTTTTTTACTTTTTTTCCTTCCACTGGCTGTGGCAAGATTCGCCCGCTCCTTCGCAGATTTCCCTGGATTGGAGTGTTTTGACAAATGTAGTTTTTTTGGGTGCTTTAACGGTGTTTGAGTGGCTGCATTTGGGACGTTTGGAACTGCGCCGACCAAAACAAAAAGGACTGGATTTGACCACAGGCGCGATCGCAATTGCGATCGTCATCAGCGCCTTAATACCGTTTTACCATCTCAATGTTTCTCCTCTCCCCCAATTAGCAACTTTTCTGTTTAACGTTTTATTATTTCTGCTAGCGGTGGGTTTAATTCGAGAAGGTTTAGCACTAGGAAACCGCCGGAGTTTTTGGGGCGGGATGGTATTGATAACTTTACAAATAATCAGCCGATTGTTTGAATACAATACAGAATTATTGCTGAAATCTTTTGTATTTGTGCTCTGTGGCATTGGTGTAATTGCCGCTGGCTTGTGGTTCGAGCGACACTTCGCCACCATCAAAGACGAATAAAAATCATTCATCTCTCTCTCTTCCTCTGCGGACTCTGCGTTCTCTGTGGTTTAATAATTCCGAAACAACCCTCAACAACATAACCCCTAGATAAATATGAACACAAACAACATTGACTTATTAACTGAAAATCCAGAACAAACAAATTTGTTTCAGATTCCCCCGGAAGCCAAACGTATTCCCGCGTGGCGACTGTGGATTCCTTTATTGTTCCAAATAGGACTAATTATCACCGTACCAGCTTCCGCAGTTTACACTTTTGTCACTGGTAAAACAGTGGTTTTGCAAACAGTACCAGTAGACCCTTACGATTTAATGCGCGGATATTACCAAGTTTTGAGTTATGATATTTCTCAGCAAAACAATCTGGAAAAATTACCGGGATGGAAAGAGTTACCAAGCGACAACAAACCTTGTCCATCCGGTGTTGTTTGCCCACCATCAAAGAATTACAAGGTCAAGTCGGGAACCAGTTTTTATGTGATTTTGGAATCGCCAAAAACCCAGACTAATGCTGGTCGTCCCCAAGCTTGGAAACCAGTCCGTGTTAGTTTAGAAAATCCCCCCAATTTACCTGCAAATCAAATCGCCATTCAGGGTAAATATAATGGCTGGCAGATGGAATATGGTTTGGAAACTTATTATATGCCAGAAAATGAAAGGGAAAAGGTCAATCAGGAGATTGGGGAAGCTCAAAGGGCACAGCGGGAATCTTTTGTGGTAGAAGTGAAGGTGGACAAAACAGGTCATGCAGTGCCTGTGAGTCTGTGGGTGCGACAGCGCAATTATCGCTTTTAGCTACGGGGTCGATCGACCGTTGTCACAAAAATTGAGTATTTATGCTGATTTGAGTGGGAATTACGGGCGATCGAGTCTTAAATTGCCGTAAGATATATAGACTTGTGCAAATCTTGCAAATTCAACAAAGGCACAAGTTCTGACTCTACTGGAGCTTCTCATGTTAGCCTCGCTAATCTCTTCCAGACGCATACTCAAAGCCCAACTACTCGAATTTTTAGGACTCCCTGACAATTGCCCAGACAAAACAGACCACCTCGTCAGCACAATTGTATCCGTGGTGGAGGTAAACCCAGCCGAACAAGAAAGATTTTGGGAGACATTCAAAAGTGAATTAGCCGTCGAGCCAGTAGAATTAGAAAAACTGCTCAAATGTTCCTCAAAAGAACGCCAACAATGGATTGAACAAGGCAAACTCCCTGTTTTAGAATATCGCACTTTCCTCAAATCAGGAATTCATTTAGAATATCCCGTTCACGACAGAAGATTCATCTTGACTCTCTCACAAACCGATATTAATAGTTGGCGAAAAGAACCAAAAGGGCAGATTCAGAATAATCGCAAAACAGCCACCCCAATCAGTCGAGAAAGCCAGCAAGAAAAGGCAGACTCGCGATTAGCTTTTAGTTCAGCTTGGTCAAAAATTATTGCCGACTGGGAAGAACAAGGTTCTGCTGAAATTTCTGCAACTTTCCAGCTAGCTTACTGGACAGTCTGGGCTTCGCGGTGGGCCAAAGAAAATCAGCTTAACAGCGCCAAAGCTATTGAAGATAACGAAATTTACGAAATTAATCGGCAGCAATGGTATCAGCGCAAAAATCAAGCAGTCAAGGTACTGATTGAAATGCCTTATGCTATGCTCTACTTTTATCGTCCCCACGATGCTGACAAATTGTATCTCGAACTTTGTGACGACCACCAGGAAATGATGAAAGATGATTACTATTGGGACAAGTGGGATTTTTTCTATCAAAACCGCAAACTGGTAAATAAGTGTCGCGACTGCGTTTACTGCGAAACCAAAGATTATTATTCCCTTTATTATCTGGAAATCAAGAGTGACAAATTTCCTGATTTTAGTTTTTCTTACCACACGCCGTACACCATTGGTAGAAAGTTTTTGCCACATCCAGAAACCATACCGTATGTAGATCACGTAGAACAGGATGGTATTTTTCGCTTCGGGAGGCCGCTGCTGGAACAGGAGAAACTGATTCATACTGAAGAGGATGTATTGCTCAAGTTTGACGCAGCTTTAGCAGAAGCGAGAAAGTTTATTTAGTGATTATAGAACTTACGCACAGCATCTACATATAAATTTTTGTAGCGGCTGTGCGTCAGCCGCGATAAATTGAGAACAATGGATTAATTTTTCTTAAATTCATCAAAATTAACCACTTGAGAATCCGATTTTCGCCACTTAAAATTGTAGCTAATCCTATCCAATCCGTTCCTCAGAATTATTGTTCTCTCTATTCTTAGACTCTGCGCACTCTGCGCCCTCTGCGGTTCATAAAAAAAACAGTCATCAAAAAAAGAAAATAATATTTTTTTAAATTAAAATATATCACCCTACAGTTTAGCATAGGAATGTCAAAAGGAGATTCGATCGCGATCGCCAAAAAGACACAAATATATCACTTCCAGGGGCAGATCGCGATCGCCCTAGGGAATTCAGAGTTAAGATTAAGATAGAATAACTGACTAATTAGCTGCGAATTCAAGTTCTCGATCAACAGGAAGTATGCAAAACCAGACTGACAATTGTTTCAACAATAATTTAGTCGATCGCACCTTTGCTAATTCAGCAATACCCGATCCGGCAGAATGGGTAAACGAACATCACTTTCTGGCCAATTTTGCCCATCAACTCTCCCATCTCCAACAAAATTTCTCCGATGGGGGCTGGGAAATCGGCGATAGTGGCGAGCCCGGTGAGAGTCAATTAGCTATCGACATCAAGATTAGAGAAATATTAAAAGCTAGTTTTAGCGACGACTACTGGGAGTACGTCGAAGGTTTATTTTGATATTAGGCATAGGGCATGGGGCATGGGGCATAGGGCATGGGGCATAGGGCATGGGGCATGGGGCATAGGGCATGGGGCATGGGGCATGGGGCATGGGGCATGGGGCATGGGTGATTCCTTTCCCTTTTTTTATGGCTAGGGCGGATCGATAGGAATTATCGTCGATCGCAAAAACTCGGCACTTTCCTCTGGTAAAGCAGTATTGATAAACATTCCGCTACCCAACTCAAACCCAGCTTGCTTAGAAACCCTGGGAATAATCGCAATATACCAGTGAAAATACTTAGTACCCTGTTCCGCCGTGGGCACTGAGCGGATATTATAGTTGTAATCGGGATTATTCAATCCATAATAAAGCTTAGCCAGTACAGTTTTCAAAGTATCAGCCAAGTCAGAAATCTCTGGATCGGTAATATCATCAAAGGACGAAGCATGGCGGCGGGGAAAAATCCAAATATGAAACGGTGAAAGCGCAGCGTAAGGGATAAAAGCCACAAAATGTTTACTCTCAAAAATCACTCTTTCACCAGCAGCTAATTCATCTTCCAAAGTCCGGCAAAACAAACACTCTCCGGTATCGTCAAAATATCTAATAGTTTCATCAATTCGGGTGCGAAATTGACTGGGAACAACAGGGGTAGCTGCTATCTGCGAGTGAGGATGTTCTAAGGAAGTTCCGGCACTTTCACCATGATTTTTGAAGATAATAATTGTTTCAATATGAGGATATTTTCTAATTTCTAAATAACGCTGGCGATATACTACAAGTATATTTTCAACCTCTTCAATGCTTAACAATGCTGTCGTCAAATCATGTCGCGGATGTTCGACAATTACTTCGTGAATCCCCATTCCCGACATCCGGCGATGAATTCCCGATGAAATTCTCAATCCTTCTGCGGTTGGGGAAAGGGCGGGATATTTATTGCGAATTGCCCTGACTTTCCAGTCAGCGCGATCGCCCAAACAGAAAGTTTCCAAAGTGCCATCTTCCTCATTTCCCACACAAAATGGACAATCGTCGCGGTGGGAGGGCAGAAGTTGTGTTACTTTTTTGTGGTTGGCGAATTGATCCGGTCTTTTTGCCCGTTCAGTGGCGATGATTACCCAATCTCTGGTAATTAGATTTTGTCTAAGTTCAGACATTTTCTCACCTACATTGTTAGGGTCGATCTGTATTTTATTTTAGTTTTTTTTTGATATTATGTCACGGGCATTTTACAAAATTTTATAGTATTAAACCACAGAGGGCGCAGAGGACACAGAGTTAGAGAAGAGAGAGATGAATAATTAGGGGACATCTAATCCAGCCATTTTCTAGCTCTCACCAACAACTCATCCAAAGTTTCTACAGGCCAAAACCGCACTTTTCCATCCTCTGAAGCAGCCAGCAAAAACTTTCTATCCCGACTAAAACACACACTATAAATCGGAGTTTTCAACTCCACAAAATTTGCCTCACCTAGGCTCAAATTCCCCCGATAACCGCGATACTCTGCCAATAAATTCCCCCGCAAGTCCCACAATTTAACACTGCGGTCAATTGAAGCAGTGGCCAGTGTATCTCCCGTGGGGCTAAAACAGACACTCAAGACAGGTCCATCGTGTCCGGTGAATGTTACCAGACAGTTGCCATAGAAATCCCACAATTTTGCAGTACCGTCATTGGAGGCAGTAGCAAGGACATCTCGATGGGGGTGAAAACAGACACTCCATACAGAGTCAAGATGTCCGATGAAAGTTGCTAAACATTTGCCTTGGAAGTTCCACAATTTGGCAGTGTCGTCTCTGGAAGCAGTGGCAATTTTCTCTCCCTTTGGGCTAAAATTAACGCTTGTTACCCAGCTTTGATGTCCGGTGAAAGTCATCAAACATTTGCCCCGCAAGTTCCATAATTTGGCTGTAGCATCTCTAGAAGCAGTGGCAATTGTATCTCCTTTTGGGCTAAAACAGACACTCCATACAGAGTCAAAATGTCCGATAAAAGTCGTTAAACATTTGCCTTGGAAGTTCCATAATTTGGCAGTTTCGTCTCTGGAAGTAGTGGCGATTCTAGGTTGATTGGGGCTGCAACTAACGCTTGTCACCCAGTCATTGTGTCCGATAAAAGTTACCAAACATTTGCCTTGGAAGTTCCACAATTTGGCAGTGCGGTCATTGGAAGCTGTGGCGATTCTATCTTGATAGGGACTACAACTAACGCTATTTACTGATTTTTGATGTCCGCTACAAGTTACTAAATCATTGCCTTGTAAGTGCCACAATCGGGCGGTGCGATCGTTGGATGCTGTAGCTAGGGCATCTCCTGTGGGGCTGAAACTGAGGCTGGTGATCCAGCTATCATGGCCGCTGAATGTTACTAAACAGTTGCCTTGTAAGTCCCAAAGTTTGGCGGTGCGATCGTTAGAAGCAGTAGCAATTGCATCTCCACTGGGACTGAAACTGAGGCTAGTAATCCAACTATCATGGCCTGTGAATGTTACTAAACAGTTGCCTTCTAAGTCCCATAATTTGGCGGTACCGTCATAGGATGCTGTGGCGATCGCATTTCCTGTCGGGCTAAAACTCAAGCTAGTTACCCACCCATCATGGCCGCTGAATGTCACCAAACAGTTGCCTCGGAAGTCCCACAGCTTGGCGGTGCGATCGTAGGATGCGGTGGCCAATGTGTCTCCCTTCGGGCTGAGACAGACACTTGTCACCGATTGCTGATGTCCGCTGAATGTCACCAAACAGTTGCCTTGGAAGTCCCACAATTTGGCAGTACCGTCATAGGAAGCCGTCACCAGCGCGGCCACAGTGGGGCTAAGACAGACGCTAGTTACCCAGTCGTTATGGCCGGTGAATGTCACTAGACAATTGCCTTGTAAGTCCCATAATTTGGCGGTTTTGTCATCGGATGCAGTGGCGATCGCATTTTGTTTCTGGCTAAAACTAACACTATTTACCCAGTCTTTGTGTCCGCTAAAAGTCACCAAACACTGACCCTGCAAGTTCCACAATTGGGCGCTACCGTCAATGGAGGCTGTGGCGATCGCATCTTGATTCGGGCTAAAACAAACACTCCTGACAGTGCTCCGATGTCCGACAAACTGATGGCGATCGCGAATTTTCGAGAGAATCACCTGCAAAGCCAAGAAGGGACTGGTACTGGGATAGGTAGTAACAGAGGGATTATTTAGCATCCATGTTTTTAAATTTTCCCCAGCCTTAATAGCGGCCCGCAAGGCTTCTATTTGGTGGCCGTCCGACTTAAAAAGCTCTAACGCATCGTGTCCAGCTTTTTCAATTTCCATACTTTTTAATTTGACTTGCTGATGAGCTTCCAGTTTGGTGGGTTGGTTTTGGGTCAATCGATTTTAGATTTTAGATTGTAGATTGGATGATTGAAGAATCGACCCCACGGATCAATCCGGGGGATTGTACCCGGACTGCTTCGCAGTCAGCTAGTGCCAGTTATGGACTATTTTTTAGTTTCCCATAAAGTTATCGCATCAAGTTAATTCTGCTTAGTCGGACTATGGGCTTGCTATTTTTATTTAATCATAAATCACACTCATAGTGTGTAGATTTTGGAGTGCAGTCACCGATATCTTGCTTATGTGGCAAAAAATCCAGACCTAAAAAAATTTGGAGAGCAAGTTCGCAGGCTAAGGACATCAAAGGGCTTTTCCCAAGAAAAGTTAGCAGAACTAGCTGGACTGCACCGCAACTACATTGGTGGTATTGAGCGGGGTGAAAGAAACATAGCCCTACTCAACATTTTGCGGCTAGCAAAAGCTTTAGAAGTATCGCCCAGCGAACTATTGCAGGAAATAGAGTAAATGCAATCACCTTATACGGGGCTTCCTGTCCAGGATTGGCAAGAGAAGACTCTAGAACTCATAGATCTACACCCACTAGATCCACAAGAAATTTATGACGTGGTTATTCAAGTTTGGAGTGAAATTTTTCAATCCAGCATAACCAGCAGAGGTTACAGAATAGGAATAGATTTATTCCCAACTCCCCAAATTATGGGATTTTTTTTACATGAACTAATCCCATTAGAATTCGCCAGCAAATACCCCGGAATTTGGCGACGCGATCGCAGCGCCATCGACAAAGATATTGTTCACATCCCCAACAATGATTTCTCAATTGAAATTAAAACTTCTTCAAGTAGTCGTAACACTTACGGCAATCGCAGTTATGCTCAACAAAGCGCCACAGGAGCAAAACCGAAGAAAGACAAGTCCGGCTATTACCTTGTAATTAATTTCCAGAAATTCAATCCCAAAATGGAAGGCGCACAAACTCTAAATATTAATTTAGTTAGATTTGGATGGATAGATCGAGAAGATTGGCAAGGGCAAACAGCAGCCACTGGTCAGCAAGCTAAATTAAGCCCTGATGTAGAGCGATATAAGTTGCTGAAATTGCCTATTGAGCAAAATTTACACTCTTTAAAATAAAGATAATTGAGCTTCACTAATCTGCTTTTGTCTGAGAAAATCATCAATTCGGTTGGCTGCTAAATCACAGTATTCCTCACAAATCTCAAATCCGATAATAGTGCGCTGCAAATCTAAAGCAACAACCGCTGTAGTTCCTGAACCCAGAAAAGGGTCTAAAATGATTTCATTTGGATTGGATGAAGCTTTGATTATTCGCTGTATGACAGCACTAGGAAATTGAGCGGGGTGAGATGTTCGCTCTTTTGATGCTCTATTTTTACCAGAAGTTACTTTGGGGAATTCCCAAACATCAGTCGGATTTTTGCCTTGGGGATTGACTTTAATTTTGCCATGCTTTTTTTGATGAGGATACTTTACATTTGGATCGCGCACATCATCTAGGTTAAAGGTATAGTCTTTAGGGTTTTTAACATACCAAAGAAATTTTTCATTGCGTGGCGAAAAAAACTTACTACCAGCAACCCCAGCGCCATAGTGCCAGATAACTTCTTGGATCAGGTAAAAAGGAATTTTGTCCCAAAGTAGATAGGGAATTGGGATAGCTTTAGCTTGATTGGGAATTGATAGATACCCCAAGTTTAGCCAGAAAGCACCGTTAGGAAGGATTAGCCGATAATTTTCACTTATCCAGCTTTCACACCAGTTTAAATATTTATCAAGTGGTAGTGTTTTTTCGTATTCTTTGCCAATGTTATATGGGGGACTGGTGACAGTAAGATTGACGCATTCATCAGGGAGCTTTGACATTGCTTCTAAGCAGTCCATTTGATAAATGAGGCAGTTAGGCGCTTGGAAATAGGGTTTGCCTAAAAAATTTACTATGTCAGTTAAAAGCATGATAAATTTTATGATGGTATAAATCTATATTGGCACGATTTGGTCGTTAATCTCATCAACGGCGAAAGTGATAAAAACTTAACCAATTCTTCGGAAACCTTCCCCACTTCTAGATAACGCCAAAAGTCATTGCTGATTTGCAATAATTCCTGCTGTTCAAAATCTGTCAGAGGTTCCAGAGAGAAACAATCAGTAAAAGAGCCTCCTGTTTGTCTTTCCAGTTTGAGAAGGCGACGAACATCATTTAGCGAAAGTTGGCTTGCTTCTAAATTTTGGGTCATGGCTTTTGTGCGATCGGCTGTTCCTGTCAAGGATATTGCAGATTTGGTATAATATAATATTAACACTTTTCACTAGCCTTTTACATCAGTCTATTTCTTACAGTCTAGATTACCAGGAGTAACAATGAAAGCAATTAAAGTGATGGCAACGATCGACGATCGAGGACAATTGTGCATTGATGAACCACTAAAATTAGAGCAAAATAGCAGAGTAGAAGTAATCGTGCTAATTTCCGAAGTAACAGAAAGTAATGAAAATGAGCAATCTAAAGAAACAATTTTAGCAGATTTCCGTCAAGCTTGGCAGGAAGCAATGACTGGCAAAACAATTCCTGTTGCCCAAATATGGGAGGGAATTGATGATGTCTGAGCAACCATTGATTCAAGTTGAAGCTGCACCAACGTTTACCAAAAACTTACGCAACCTCGCCAAAAAATATCGCAGTATTCGTAATGATATACAACCAGTCATCGAACAACTTGAACAGGGAGAGTTACCAGGCGATCGCATATCTGGGATTGGTTACGATGTTTTTAAAGTGAGAGTCAGAAATAGCGATATTCAAAAAGGTAAAAGCGGCGGCTATCGTCTGATTTATTATCTCAAAACTGAAAATGGAATTATTTTACTGACAGTTTATACAAAATCTGCACAAGCTGATATTCCAGCAGATGAACTTACGGGCATCATTTTAGAATACGAACGGCGTGCAGGTGAAGATGAAGAAGATGCCTAAATTTTGGGTCATGGCTTTTGTGCGATCTTCTGTTCAGGTATTATAATAATATAGCAATCCTTGCAGGAGTCGTAAAGTTTTTGACCCCACCCCAACCCTCCCCTTGAATCAGGGGAGGGAGTAAGAAATTCACAAATGATTTAGGATTGCTATATAAAACCTTATCCCAATCAACCAGCTATGCAGCTTGAAGACTATTTCAATTTCCT
>RDXH01000340.1 GCA_004292745.1 Oscillatoriales cyanobacterium
GGTTGGGGATGGGGATGTGGTTGGGGATGGGGATGTGGTTGGGGATGGGGATGGGGATGTGGTGGGGGATGGGGATGTGGTTGGGGATGGGGATGGGGATGTGGTGGGGGATGGGGATGTGGTGGGGGATGGGGATGTGGTTGGGGATGGGGATGGGGATGGTGAAGGGTTGGATGGAGTTGTAGCAGTTTCCGATCGCACTAAAGCTACACCTAATAATAGCGGGCCTTGTCGATCGGTCTTGGGATCGAATTGCAATTTCCGGGTTGTCAAATCACTTTCGGCCCAACTTTCCTGACTGGTCCAAATCAGGGGTTTTTCCTCGATTCCTTCTACGGCTTGGACTTCCAAAGGACGGGCAAAAGGATAAAATGAAATACCAGTGGCGAAACTTTGAGTAATCGGATGTTGGCCGTAACGTCGGACTGTAGGAACCGTCGGGCCCAGGCCGAATCTTTGGCCTGTCCCGGAAGCATCGATAGCCAAACGACTGTCTAATTTTACGCCCCATTCTTGCAGAAATTTGTCCAATCCGGTATTAATTGCTGGGTCTACCATTAAAAATAAACTGCCACCGCGATCGAGATAAGCTTTAAGTGCTTTAATTTCTGTATCTGAAAATGGTTTGTCGGGACCTGCGATTACTAAAGCATCTGCATCTTCTGGTATTTGTTTGCTTTCTGCCAAATTTAGCGTTTTGGTGTTATAATATTTGTCTTTCAGGGCTTTTTCAGCTTGCTGAATTCCACCTTGACCTTCTTTTGGCTGGCGTTCTCCTTTACCTTGTAAAAAGTAAACTGTAGGAATGCGAGTGCTGAGTATTTCTTCTAAGCCATTGGTAAGTTTGATTTCAGAAAGTCCTTGATTTGGGTCACTACCAAAAGTAGTACCACCTTTTTGCAGCAACTGTTTTCTGTCCCCTGATTGCAGGTAAACTTCTCCGATGGTAGAAATGCTAAATTCCCTCGCTTTTCCCGGTTGGCCGAGGGGGTCAACAAACTCGTATTCAAAATTTTTGCCTCCCTGACGTTTATAGGTTTGCAGCAATTCTTTGGTTTGGGGGTTTTGGGTTGGGTCAAATACCCAAACTTTGACTGGTTTTTGCAGATTTTGCAATATTTGTTGAGTCTGGGGCGCGAGGGTAAATTGTTTGCTTTCGGTTAAGTCGATGCGGGTTGGATACCGAAAGGCTATGAAGTTAATTACTCCGAGAATTACGAAGACTGCTAAGGTGGAAATCAGGGCGTTGGTGCTGGCTTGAGTAGAACGCCGTCCCCAAAAGCCTTGTTCGTAAGTTAAATATAGCAGCCATAGTGCGATCGTCACTGTTCCGCTAATAACGAGACCAACTGTCAGGGGTTCCCAGGCTGCGGAGACAAAGGCTGCTGTTAATCCCGCTGCTATCAGGAGAGGACCAAGCCAAAAAATGTATTTGAAATTATTTTTTCTGGTTTTCATAAAATTGATATTGAAGAATGTTATTTTATCCTAAATAAGTAGGCAACCAATCGGTTAAATCTGACATTTTTTTGAAGTCAAGCACAGCCTCTCCTAACTTTTCTAAGTCTTCTAGGGATAATTGACGAATCCGGTTTTCGGTTTCTGGTTCAATTGTTCCTAAACCCTTCACTATTTGACGCAAAATCAACGAAAGTTGAGCATTTTTTGTCGCCTCTTCTCTGGCCACATTTATTGCACCATGTAGGTTTTGAATCCACATTTCCTGTTTTTCTAATTCTGTTAATTCTTGAATATCAAAATTGTCCTCTATTGCTAATTCAAAAGCTTGATATATTTCGCTATTTTTGTTGATATCTTCAGGTAATCTATCCAGGTTGCTGCTGTTTTTTATGAAGTATATCCATTGGTCGGCTGCTGTTGTTAATTCCGACCACTGTTTGTTGAATTTTGGCATTTCGACAAATACTAACTCTATTTCTGTATCGGGATCGTCGGTTTTTTGTTCTTTTTGTTTGAATACAAATCGTGAAATGACTTCTGTTTGATTGGCAAACATTTCAAAATCGGCAATTTTTAAAGAAATTACTGTTTTTAGTCTTTCGTGGCGTTCTTCTGTTGTTAATTCCCGGCTGTAAGTTTTGCCACCATTGTACAAAACTCTGTTTCCGAAGGAGGATAAGTGGAGTAGTTGAAGTTCGATGAGAGCGATTTTGTCGCCCTTAATTTTAGCTTTGATATCTAGGTAGGTGTCTGTGACTCCCAAGGTTGCGACTCCTTCCTGGGGGTGGATGATGTCTAAATCTTGGATGACTGGCTGTGCTTCATAGAGAATTGCGTTTAAAAAATTAATCAGAATGTCTTTGTTTTCGGTGGTCCCGAATATTTTTTTGAAGGCCAAGTCTATTTTGGGATTGATGAATTTCATGGCTTGAGGTAATTGGTAGAATGGGCTAGGAAAAAAATCACCTTCAACTAACTATATTAGTTGGGGAAATGGTGCCAGTTTTTAATGTTGGCAATCCTATGTTCGCTGAGACATCAGTTTTTTCAAGAACGCTGATAGCGCAAGGCATCGATGGATTGGGCGGTGAGAAATACTCCTAAAATAATGTATGTGGCAAACATGATTAAACTGCTGGTATCGAAAACTCCCTTGACAAGATTGGTGTAATGTGTTAGGAGCGAAAGTTGTCCTAATGCTGCTCCGAAGGGCCCACCGATGCCGACTGCTGCTGCATCGATCACCCAGAGAAATAATACTAGAGTGAAGGTGAGGATGGCGGATAAAATTGTGCTGTCTGTGAGGGAGGAAATAAACATTCCTAGGGACAATACTCCGGCTGCTAGCAAGATTAAGCCACCGTGTCCTAGGAGGAGAACGGCGGGGGGTACGGGAGGGGTTGAGGAACTGAGGGCGATCGCCTCGCAAAAGAGCAGGGGCAGCAACATGGTGGTATAAAATGTTAAAACGCCGAGGAGTTTGCCCGTAGCAACGGCCCAGTTGGTTAAGGGTGATGTGGCTAAGAGTTCTAAGGTGCCTCGTTTGCGTTCTTCTGCGTAAAGTCCCATGGAGAGTGCGGGTAATACGAATAATGAAAGGGAACCCATGATTCGCAGAAATAGTTGCAGGAATTCGTAAGGGACATCTATGGGAGGTTCGGTAATTCCCATTTGATCTCGCTGGGTGACTTGGGGAATTAATCCGTCGGGGGCGAGGAGGATTGCTATTAAAAAATAGCCGGTGATTAACCAAAAGACGGCGGCGATGGCATAAGCTAATGGCGATGCAAAGTAGCTTTGTAGTTCCTTGCGGTAAATCGCGACAATATTACTAATCATTACTAACATTGGGAATGGGGAATGGGGAATGGGGAATTGGGAATTGGGAATTGGGAATGGGGAATGGGGAATGGGGAATGGGGAATGGGGAATGGGGAATTGGGAATGGGGAATTGGGAATTGGGAATGGGGAATGGGGAATTGGGAATGGGGAATGGGGAATTGGGAATGGGGAATTGGGAATGGGGAATGGGGAATTGGGAATGGGGAATTGGGAATGGGGAATTGGGAATTGGGAATTGGGAATTGGGAATGGGGAATTGGGAATTGGGAATTGGGAATTGGGAATGGGGAATGGGGAATT
>RDXH01000341.1 GCA_004292745.1 Oscillatoriales cyanobacterium
AACCGACGATACCGCCAACTCAAGAATTAGAGAAACAGACAACTTAGGCGACTTCACGCCAGAGTTAAAACAAGAGCAAAATAAGTCAGATGCGGACATCGGTAATAAATCTGAAAACCCTCCAAGTTCATCCGAAATACCTACATCTTCCGAGGTAGCGCCAGTTGAGGAATCACAACGCTCCTACCGGGGCCCGGCATCAGGCGATGACCCTTTTGCTAATCTCCGATCTGCATATAGTGACGATTCAACTCCTTCTGAAACATCAGGATCGCCTCCAGGGGATAGCAACGAAATTAGTGATGGTGGTGGCGGTGATAGTGGTGGTGACGTTGGTGGCAGTGGCGGTGACGGAGGTGGAGACGGTATTTGAGGGAAAATTTTCGACAGGAGTCTAACTGCTTTGCTAACTGGGAAAAAAGTCAATTTTTTCCCAAAGTTCGATCGCCCTCACAGTAACAGAATTGACTCTAATAGCAAATCCGGGTTAGCCACCTCCACGATCAAGGGGGTAGTCAACCCGGATTTTGTATGACGCAGAGGTATTTGCAGAAGCTGAAGCCGCTAAGATGGATCTGGGGTTTTAGTTGGGATTTGCGATCGCACCTTTAAAATTGTAGGGTGCGTCAGCCCCCAGCGTTTCCCTTGTATAATAAGCGATCGAGCTGACTTCGTTAGTGGTTTAAATGCGTAACAGCTAACTCATTTCGACATCGAAGGAATTCCAGAGCTAGAGGAAACGGGCGATCGGGAAGCGACGTGGCGATGGATGAGTTAATTTAAGTATTTTCCAACATGATTGAAGTATTTTCCTACGTGAAAACAGTTATTTTCATAAAGATTTAGCATAAGTTAAATAACTCTCAGTAAATATACATAGATTTAACTGACTAACAACAGTCTAAAAAACTCAAAAATCCTGTATTTTCACTAATTTATTTAAAATCGAACTAAACCTATAATAAAAATGAGTAACCGCTGAATAATGAATTAAAAATAAATCAACCCTCAAATCAGAAGTGCAAGCGAGTGCCTTTAACAGACCCGATTGGATAACCTTTAATAGAAGAACGGGAATCCTTAATTCCCGGACTAGCCCCGACAAAGCCCGCGCTCCTGCCGGGAATTCAAACCTCAAAACCTTTCTTATATCAAACTCCGGGCGAATCCGAAAACTCCGAACAACTTAACTTAATAGAAACCGCTTCGCAGCCCAAAGACGAATTTAGTCTAACAAAGGCTGATGCTTTGATTATTAATAAAGCCTCCGCTCTTAACAGCATACCTTCGGCTCAAACCAGTGCTCCCAAAACTAACAGCTACTCCAGGGATGCAACAACTTCTGAAATTGACCCCCTAATTGGTAAACTCGACTCGGATTTAGGAGACCCACTGACCAACCCGAATCGAATAATCTCACCCCTTGTAACTGCATCCACAACAAGCGAAAAAGCTGCTCCCAAAACACCATTACCCGCAAGCGCTGAAACGAGTTCAAAACCCGAAGATCAAAAAACACTCTTACCGTCAGGGGCTATACTTAAAAGTGATTCAGAACCAAATAAAACAGCACCTGCAACTGTATCACCGACTGATAAACTAGAACCAAATAAAACAGCACCTGTAACTGTATCACCGACTGATAAACTAGAACCGAACAAAACAGTACCTATAACTGTATCGCCGACTGATAAACTAGAACCAAATAAAACAGCACCTGTAACTGTATCACCGACTGATAAATTAGAACCGAACAAAACAGTACCTATAACTGTATCGCCGACTGATAAACTAGAACCGAACAAAACAGCACCCGCAACTGTATCAACCATAATACCAGATCGCAGTACAAATTCATCAGAAAAATCCGATAAAAATGCAGTAACAAATTCAACCCAAACAGTTGCAGCTAGTCCAAACATACCCTCGACTGATAAAACCCCTACAGAAAAACAGTCCCCAGTTACCACAGCTTCCGACAAGATAGACTCAGCCAAGCAATCTCAAAACTCCACAATTGTAGAGAAAGCCAACTCAGACGAACAATCTCGTACTGCCGAAGTTTCCAACAAAATAGACTCCGATAAAAAAGCTCCAATTGCCCCGACTTCAGAAACAAAAAACTCAGACAAACAGCTTCCAGTTGCCGAAGCTACCACCAAAATAGACTCAGACAAAAAATCCCCAACAGTCAATGCAATAGCGACCGAAAAACCCACTTCAAATTCTCAACTGCCGACAACACAGCCCCCAACAGCCCCATTAATTCCAGCCACATCTAACCCAGTAAAACCTGACGGTAATATCAGCGCAGAAGTCAAATCAACCGATTCAAAAAACCCAGTACAAACCCCTACTCAATCTTTAACTGACAAACCGAATGATTCACAAAAAGTTGACCCATTAAAAACCGAACCTGCTGCAATACCAAAAACAGCAGCCAGTGAAAATGTAGCGGTGACAACAGCTATAGCAGCAGTTAAAACCCCAGAAAGCTCTCCGAATAATACTGACTCAGTTTCGGAAATTAAACAGCCAGTTAAAACAGAATCTATTGTCAACCAATCAGTAGGTGCTGAATTAATTAAAAAAACCGACACAACTGCAACTACTATTACCGCAGAAATCAATTCTGGCACGGTGGTTCTGGACATCCCGGTCGCTGAAATAACAGGAGAACTTGAAACCGAACAACTGCCAACAAAAACTGAGTCAATTATTGCCGTACCCGAAGCTGCTGATACGGTTGAACATGATATCCCTGTCGCTGAAATAACAGCAGAATTAGAAGCCGATAATTCAATACCAGCACTATTCCCCGACGATATTGTAGAATTTCAGCCCAATTTAACACAGCGTACAAGCAACTTTCAAAGCAATACCAATTCCCCAACAAATCTCTCAATAACACCAGCAGCCAACTCACCAAATCCCGGCACTTTCCTTGTAGATGACCAAGGAAAAGTCAAATTTGACTATGTATTTGACGGCGGCTACTTTACTGGCGAAGTCGGCATTTTCAGCCTAGCCGGAATGTCCGCATTTATACCCGGAACTCCAGAATTCATCGCCGAAGCATCCCGTAGAGTTTTAAGCAATTCCACCGACGGACATATTGTCATCAGCGACTCGAAAGAAGGAGCAAAATTCACCGGTGCGATGCCCTTCGACGGGGATTGGGGCAGCGGCGAATATCAGGGTATCAAAACTTTCTCCATGCTACCAGGCGACACCTTTGCCGTCATGTTAGTCCCCAACGCTACAATACAATCATCCTTCCAATCCTCATATTCGGGAAATTTGTTCCCCGAAAACCGTCCCTTATTTAGTATCGCCACAGCCAATCCCAACGATACCGCTCATCTGCTACAAATAGCCGACATTACGGGCACCGGCAACACCTTCGCCCTGGAAGATATGTCGCCTCCTAACTCAGACAGAGATTACAATGACCTAATCTTTAAAATTAGCGGCGCGACAGGAAACGCACCGCTGCTAGATACAGTCATCAATCCTGACAGAGAATGGCGCAATACAGCTTTAGGACAACAATTGCTCGGCGAAGCCAATCCCCCGAAT
>RDXH01000070.1 GCA_004292745.1 Oscillatoriales cyanobacterium
GTCACTACCCAACTGTTTAAGTACCTCAATTGCACTACCTACAGGAATAGCTTCCTTTGTAGATTGAGTCAGCAAGTTGATTGTCGTTTCGGTATTAGCGCGACGCTTGTAAACAGTTTCATTCATCTGTAGTGAATGCCCTAAACTTTTAGCTCTTGTTTCCTGAGACATCCCCGCCATTTGACCATTGAGATTAGCCAGATGACGTAATGCGTGAGTTTGAGTAAAACCCTTATCCCATCTTCTTAATATATTTTGCGCGCGGTCACTATATAGTCCAGCAATTGTTTTCGGATTGCTTGATAGTGTTCCAATCTCAGGCAGTTTACCTGACTTGATTTCTAGCCACTCTATCAAGTCAGAATGAGTAGGGGGAAGCATCGGCACACACAGTCGGTAGCCAGTCTTGGTCGTCGTATCGAGTAATGTCTTATCGCCAACTACAGCAATCATCTTTGTATTATTCGGCTCAATCAGTGCCGGAATAACAACACCATCCTTTGTTTCAAAAGGTTTGTCAATGTTCTGAACAGCAAACACCTCATGTACTCGAAAGCCATACACTAACTGCATTGAGAATACCCACAGCCACCGTTTGCGCGATTCCAAATGATATCGCTTGTCATCCGAAACACTGAGAACCTGATTGCGAAGCTTCAAAAAGTCATCAACTGATAAAGTTTGAAGGTCTTCTCGGAATTCTGTTTGCGTACCGTCAATTTCTTTCAACCTGCACAACAACTCAGTATCGCCGATAGTCTCAGCTAGCTTTTTCATGGCACACAAGCAGTTCTTAAAGCATTTGGTTCCTTGCTTCTTAACGTAAATGATAGATAAAATGTCCACCAAATTTACAATTGCGTCCCCTGGTAACAATTTGAAATACTGTCCATACACACATCCCCATGAGCTTTGATGACTAGCATTACTCGTGTCACGTTGTTGACGGCGTTTAGTGCGTCCTTCCCAGTATTCTTTCTCTACTTTTGCTATCGCCTCACCAAACGTCATCAAATCATTTTTGATGACGTTTTTATCCAAAATAACATCATCATACCAGGCTGAAAATCGGCTCTCGCTAGAGAATGATTGCAAAGGGCTAGCAACTAGATGAGCCTTCCTCAGAGCGTCCGTAATGCCCTGCATCGTCAGGTAGCACCCACAGGTTCTGTTGACCCGCTTGTCACCTAACTTGAATTGCAGCGTTATGTAACCACCGCTAGCTTTCCTGTCTCTTTTTAGCCCTACACCCTTGGGACATTCTTTCTGTGCTTGTTGGAAATAGTCTAGAATCCGCTCGTAGCCAACAAGGTAGTCTGCGCTGGTACTTACCGTGACAGGATTAGATTTTTCGCTCATCTTTCGCCCCCTACTCTGATAGTGCTGAATTTGACTGATGCACTCAGCCTATAGCAAGTCGCTCAGTGTTCGCTCACATCCAAAACAGGACTTTCAGAGTGGGTGCAAAAAATGGCTAGAACGAGGGAAATTCGTAATTCAAGACCGAGGCTTTAATTCAAATCCCTCCGTGCTCATTTTGTATGTCTTTTGTACGCCAAGGGTTTTAGGTTAATTTTATTACCGATAGTCCTATTTTCCGCTCAAATAACGAACAGATTCCCGATCTTGCCCCTGGTTTTTACTATCTTCACGAGATACAATAATACCAAAGTTCGTGAAGATAATGTCCCAAGTAATCACCGCCAAGCTAAAACTCAAACTGACTGCCGAGCAAAAAGCTTTGCTGTCTCAGACTGCTTTAGCCTACCGAGATGCTTTGAATTACACTTCACAAGTTGCTTTTGACGCAGGCAAAACCAGCAATGGTGCTAAGTTGCAAAAAGCGGTCTACAACGAATTGCGGGTTCGATTTGGGCTGGGAGCGCAAATGGCTTGCAATGTACCAAGACTTGTGTCTGGAATCTATAAGACTCTGTGGACTAAGGTAAAACAATCTAACGATGCTATTGCTAAAGGCTACACCAAGAGACGGTATAAAGGCCTAGACAAAGCCCCCAAATATATATCTCGAACTTGTACCCTAAATTATCAACGTGACTACTCTTTTAAAACCGAAAGGCAAGTGAGTATCATCACTCTCCAAGGTCGAATAGTGGTCTCGTATGATGGTTACAATAAGCATTTAGACTTAATTGCCAATGGTGCTCATATTGGAGCAGCTAAAATTGTTTGTCTATCAGCGTTCTTCCAAGATCTACTATCTGATGGTAAGTGTCGAAGTAGAAACGCCTAAGATTGACCCACTGAAAATAACTATAATTTCTGGTGTTGATGTGGGTATGCGCTACTTAGCGGTGGAAACAGACTTACAAAATAAGTCTAAATTCTACTCAGGTAAGAATGCTAGACATAAAGCTAACCGCTACCATAAAGCACGAATGACTCTTCAGCGTAAAGACACTCGTTCAGCGAAGCGAAGATTAATCGCTTTGTCTGGGAGAGAAAGACGGTTTATCGCTGATGTGAACCACCAAATCAGCAAGGATATTGCCAAAGCTAATGCCCTGATTGGACTAGAGAACCTCACCGGAATACGGGACAGGACTAGGACTAAATCGGGCCAGAAGGCAAGCAAGAAGAGACGTAGGGCTAATCGAAATAAAGCTAAATGGTCTTACGCCGAATTGCACGGGTATATCGACTACAAGGCTAATCTAAATGGTTCGTTAGCAACTAAAGTTCCGGCTCATTACACGTCGAAAAGTTGTCCTAAATGTGGACATACTTCGGATGCTAATAGACCGAACAAAGGACTATTGTTTCGATGCGAATGTTGTGGACATGAGTTACACGCTGATTTGGTTGGTGCGCGAAGGTGCGATTCGTTCAGTCGAAACCGAGAAATCGGGGGATGACTGGCTTCTACAGGGTAATCCATGAGGATTGAGTTCGCACTTTAATCCCTTGTAGATGACAACTTCATAACCTTACAGGTGAACGTTAGTACCCTAGAAAACGTCAAGCCCTGTCCTCCAGACGTAGGAGTGAAAACATATCCCCCACTGTAGAGACTAGCCATCAATCGGTGAAGCGGGGATAAAAGCGGAAAGAGCTACTAGCCTAAAAGTGGTGCCCCGTGAGTAAGTTCTTATGGATAACAATTGCTAAGTCACTGATTGAATCATCGTTACGCCGAACCAGCGAAATAAGGCTGTTTGCGCTGGAAGTCCCAAAAGGGCATTAGTATAGGGTGGTATGAGGATTTTCGTCGGCATACCTACGTTACCCAAAAACTCGGTGAAAAGGTGACATCCTAACGGAACAAAACAATGGTTATGAGGAACGAAGTAACCCACCTGATTACTCTCGGAGAGGTCGAATACTTCGAGCAGTCAAGCTTTGCACGTAACATCTGGATTTCCAGGTAACAGGTGGTAGAGATTGAGTCAAAAGCCAACGCCTCACTGTAATGATGAGGATATGCTAACGGACTCACGGTAATACGGATGATATAGCTACCAGTAGCAATGTAAATGTCATGAACACGGCAATAAAACCGATGTATGAATGGAGCGATATCAACTGGCGAAAGCTAGAGCGTAACGTCTTTAAGTTGCAAAAACGGATATATCAAGCGTCTAATCGTGGTGATGTCAAGCTAGTACGTAGACTCCAGAAATTGTTGATAAGTTCTTGGACAGCAAAAGCCGCTTCGGTTCGTCGGGTAACTCAGGAAAACAAAGGTGTGCGACGTGAAGTCGTACATTAGGCGCATCTGCGCTGAATAACTGGAGAGCCGCCTCTCCCGGAGAACTCTCTCTCTCCGTCCCCACATAAAAGAGTGTCACACTCCGCCTACAACAGTAGTAAGTAATGAACCTGTTGGAATGCAAGGCATGAAAGCCCCGCAACTGGTAGCCCAAATCAGTGAAAGGGCAAGGGGAAGATCGAAAAGGGTTAACGTTATGTGAATCACTGTAGATTCCGTTATGTCTAAAGAGTGAAATCAGGCTGATACACTCTAGCCAAAAAGGCAAGTGAGTAGGTTACTGGCAGCGCCTTGGCTAGTAACGAGAGAGCGAAACTCTCACCGGAATATAGGTGGAACCCAAATCGGTCGAAGGTTAAATGTACGGAACACGATAAGCCCTATGGATTCTCAAGCCAGGTCGATGGCGTGAGTAGGTTGACCGTAAGGAAAACGGAATTATCCAGAGGGTAAGGGATGCTGGAGAAAGCGAATGCTTTATCGTAATGCTGAAGATAGGGGTTCAGGCTTTGCCCCGCATCGAAAGATGGCAGACTTCCAGCGGGTCTTCAACGGTAAATTTTGCGTAAAGGAATTGAACCAACGTGAAAGATAGAGTCAGCAATGACATCGGAACGAAGGAACCGCTCAAGGGGTGGGCATCCATCAATTGGAAGCTCATCAAAAAGCGTGTCAGAAACCTGAGACGGAGAATCTACCGAGCAGCCCAGAACGGTCAGTGGAATAAGGTTAGAAGCCTCATGAAACTGATGCTTCGCAGTTACTCCAACCTGCTATTATCAGTGCGAAGAGTCACTCAAGAAAACAAAGGGAAACAGACGGCTGGCATCGATGGTCAGACGGCTCTAACTCCAGAGGAAAGAGTGAAATTGGTCAGAGAAAGTAAGGAATACACCTTATGGAAAGTTCGCCCAACGAAAAGGGTATACATACCGAAAGCTAACGGAAAACAAAGACCATTAGGTATCCCGACAATCAAAGACCGGATAGCACAGGCAATTGTCAAGAATGCCCTGGAACCAGTCTGGGAAAACAGATTTGAAGCCAAGTCCTATGGCTTCCGCCCAGGCAGAAGTTGCCATGACGCAATTGAGCAGACATGGATAAGACTAAACGCTCAGGGGAACGACAGATGGATACTGGACGCAGATATTAAAGGGGCCTTCGACAATATCAGCCACGAGTACCTGCTCAATGCCATAGGAGAAATCCCTGGTAAAGAGCTAATCAAACAGTGGCTAAAAGCAGGATATGTAGAGGCAGAAATATTCCACGATACCGAAAGCGGAACGCCACAGGGGGGGATTATTTCTCCCTTATTGGCAAACATAGCCCTCGACGGAATGGAAAAATTCCTAAGTCAATATAAAAAGACGAAGGAATACAAATATACCGACTCAAAAGGTAGAAAAAGAACAGAGAGGGAACACAAACCCAAATATGGGTTTGTTCGCTACGCTGATGACTTCATCATCACCGCAGAAAATCGTGAGGATTTGGAAGCCATTAAACCCATCCTAGAAGAATGGCTAAATCAGAGGGGTTTAAAACTTAATACGGATAAAACCCAAATCACTCATATTAATGAGGGCTTCAATTTCTTAGGGTTCAATGTCCGACATTACAAGGGTAAATGCTTAATTAAACCGCAAAAAGAAAAGGTCAAAGAATTCCTGTCTGGAATTCAACAATGGCTGAATCAACACAAAACGGTAAAAGCAACGGCAGTTATCCAGCACCTTAGCCCAATCATTAGAGGATGGGGGAACTACTACAAGCACAAGGTCAGTAAGGAGACGTTTTCTTACGTAGACTACCGAATATGGCAAATGCTGTGGAAGTGGTCGCTAAGAAGACACCCGAAAAAGGGGAAAGGTTGGATAGCCCAAAAATACTTCAGAACAATCAACGGGACGAAGTGGAACTTTGCCCAACCCTTAAAGAACAGACATGGTAGGGAAACATTAATAACCCTGCCGAAGCTGGCATACATCCCCATAGTACGCCATGTCAAAGTCAAAGACATGGCATCTCCCGACGACCCAACACTCACCAAATACTGGCAAGACCGCCAATCCAAATACGGGAAATCGTACTGGGCAAAAGGCTCAAAACCCTATAACGTAGCGGTTAACCAAAATTGGAAATGTCCAGTATGCGGTGAACACTTGTTCAATGGAGAAGAACTGCACACCCATCACAAGATTCGGGTGAAAGACGGAGGCACGGACAAAGCCCAAAACCTTGTCCACCTTCACAAAGCCTGTCACAGGCATGAACATACAGGCAAACGTTCTGAGGTTTTGGAGGCTTGAGCCGGATGATGGGAAACTGTCAAGTCCGGTTCTTAGGGGAGGAGGACGCGGCGACGTGTTCCTCCTTACCCGACAAGAAACACTGGGTTCTAAGGTCAAACCAACACGCCGAGTTTGGATACCCAAACCCGGGACAGATGAGGAAAGACCTTTAGGAATACCGACAATGGAAGACCGAGCTTTGCAAGCGTTAGTCAAACTGGTGTTAGAGCCAGAATGGGAAGCGCGATTTGAACCCAACTCATACGGGTTTAGACCTGGGCGCTCATGTCACGATGCGATAGGAGCAATATACTGTGCGGTACACAATAAATCCAAGTATGTGTTGGATGCCGATATTAGTAAATGCTTCGACCGTATTAATCACGATGCACTTCTCAAAAAACTAAATACCTATCCAACCCTAGGTCGTCAAATCCGAGCTTGGTTAAAAGCTGGTGTAATGGATGGAAACAAGCTGTTCCCAACAGATGAAGGGACACCACAGGGCGGGGTGATTTCACCTCTACTTGCCAATGTCGCCTTACATGGAATTGAGGAATTGATTATGGGTTTAGCCCCAAAATTCGAGATGAGAGACTCTCGTGGTCATACTTATGGATTGCGTGACAAAATCAAATCGATTTCACTGATAAGATATGCGGACGATTTCGTAGTCCTCCATGAGGATGTAGAAATTGTAAAACTGTGTAAAGTTGAGATAGAGAAGTGGTTAAGTGGCATTGGGTTAGAACTAAAACCGAGTAAGACAAGATTAGCCCACACCCTGAATAAATTAGAGGATGAAGAACCCGGATTCGATTTCTTAGGGTTCAACATCAGGCAATTCCCAGTCGGAAAACACAAGTCAGGAAAAAGAAACAGGGGCGGATTGCTAGGTTTTAAGACTATTATCACCCCCAGTAAGGCGAGTCAGAAAAGGCACTACAGAAAAGTTGCAGAAGTAATCAATAAGTCGCGTGGCTTAAATCAAGCGACTTTAATCAAAAATCTCAATCCAATCATACGGGGTTGGTGTAACTACTTCTCAACAGTCGTCAGCCAGAAAATATTTGCAAGGCTGTGGCACTTAGTGGTTTGGAAGCTTCTCAAATGGGGTCGTCATCGTCATAGGAATAAAGGCAAAGGGTGGATACGCCATAAATACTTCAAAACCGTAGAAGGCAATAACTGGGTGTTCGCAACCGGAGAGGGTAATAATCCTCTAAAGCTAATACAGCATAGCTCCACTGAAATAAAACGCTATGTAAAGATAAAAGGAAAAGCATCCCCCTACGACGGTGACTGGATATATTGGAGTTCAAGAATGGGAGTACACCCCGAAATACCCGTAAGAGTAGCCAAACTACTCAAGCGACAAAAAGGGAAAGGCGCTCACTGTGATAACTACTTCAAAGATGGAGATTCGATAGAAGTTGACCACATCATCCCTAAATCGAAAGGTGGAAGGGAATCGTATGATAATTGGCAACTACTTCATCGACATTGCCACGACACAAAGACTGCCAATGATGGCAGTCTCGGTAACAAATCTAGCTGCAAAAGTGCTAAACCTAAGCCACCAGTGGAACCAAGCCTTTGGGTTTGGGAAAACGATATGTTGGTAACGACGTACTGATGACAACAGCCGTTTTATTGAGGAGCGGAATGATGGGAAACTATCACGTTCCGTTTTGGAGAGCAGTGGAGGGGGCGACTCCTTCACTGACTTTAATTATTGCAATGAGAGCGTTGCTTGTCCGGCAAGACTGGATGAGCACTCTTGAGCTTGTCAGCATCCCCTGATGTATCGAGCGGTGAAACCAAAGCCCAAATCCTGCTCATGTTTTCGGAATTGCGGTGGAGTTCTGATACAAGCCCACATCTCCGGCGGTACTCCGCTTGATGCTGGGTAGTTGACGTATCTCCAAAACCGCCTTTAACGCTAGGATGAAACAAGAAATAAACACCAGAATTACCAATGTCGAGCAAAATTTACACTGGGCAAGTTTTGGCTAGGTATTATAAAGCCTCTGGGTATCCCACGGGAGTTGTTAAGTAAGTAGCTCAGCACTGTTGGTGACTGAGTTTCCAAACGTATCAGGAGCTTCTTATGAGTTTATCTTTTAAACAATTGACCCTTTATCTGACATTGCTATCGATCGGTGGAGGTATGGGATGGTTGGGAAATCGCTATCTCCAAAGCCCAAACGGTCTGGAAACTGGCTCGGTTTTGCCCGTGGTACGCCAACAAATCCCGCCCTATGCGTCTGTTCCAGTCCCATCCGATCGACAGCCCGATCGCGGCAATTCCAATTTTATTGCAGAAGCCGCCCAAAAAGTCGGCCCGGCTGTGGTCAGGATTGACGCATCAAGCAAAGTCGTCAATCAAGTGCCGGAAGCTTTCAAAAATCCTTTGTTTCGCAGGTTTTTTGGCGATAATTTGCCAGTACCGGAAGAAAAAATTAAACGGGGTACAGGTTCGGGGTTTATTCTCACTTCTGATGGCCGGATAGTTACTAATGCTCACGTTGTTTCCGGCAGTGAGACTGTGAAAGTGACCCTCAAAGACGGCCGAGAGTTTGAGGGTAGAGTCCAGGGGGTCGATTTGCTGACGGATGTGGCTGTGGTGAAAATTAATGCCTCAGACTTGCCTCTAGTGGCTTTGGGTCGATCGGATAATATCGTACCCGGACAATGGGCGATCGCCATCGGCAATCCTTTGGGTCTTGACAATACAGTCACTGTCGGTATTATCAGCGCTACAGGTCGATCGAGCTCCCAAGTAGGCATCCCCGACAAACGAGTCAGATTTATCCAAACCGACGCCGCCATCAACCCCGGCAATTCGGGCGGCCCACTACTCAACGACCAAGGCGAGGTCATCGGCATCAACACTGCCATTCGTGCCGATGCTCAGGGCTTGGGGTTTGCTATTCCCATCGAAACTGCCAAGCGAGTTTCCGATCAGCTATTCGCCAAAGGTAAAGCGGAACATCCCTATCTCGGCATTCAAATGGTGAGCTTGACTCCCGCCACACAGGCAGAAGTCAACAAACAGCTAAATGCTAAGATTTCCCTCGATAAAGGCGTAGCCGTGACCCGCATTGTGGAAAATTCCCCCGCTCAAAAAGCAGGCCTGCGTCCGGGAGACGTGATTGCCAAAATTGACGGAATTGCGGTTGATAATCCAGGGGACGTACAAGAAAGGGTGGAAAATACTGCTGTAGGCAAAGAACTGGAAATGGAAATCAATCGTCAGGGTCAAACTCAGAAAGTTAAAGTGCGTCCTGGTGCTTTTCCCATTTCAGGAAACTCGACTGGTGGCTAGTCGCAGGCGATCGAGGATGAATTTGATTCTTGGTTTAGTTTGAATGACTTTCATACCCGATCGCCCTCGACCCATTTTTGAGCCTGTCTTTTCCAAACATCTTTCCCAAACAGTTCAAATTTTTATTTGCCGTCGGTAGACTTGGGTTTAATCGAGCTGGTGCTTGCCAAATTTTCTTCTAACTGCATCCTCTGCTCCATTTGTCGGAGAAAATAGCCAGTCATCATCGCTGAAGCCAGCAAACCCGCTAAGTTTTCTCGGTCGGTAGTAATTTGCACGCTAAAATTGTCTGAAGGCAAGATGCCTACAAGTCCTTGAACGTTGTGAGAGATAATCTCTTTGATCTCTGGGCTGACGGACTTGGCGACGCGATCTAAAACCTCTGGGGATTGGTGTTGGAGGTACTTCAAAAGTGGATTGTCTGTAGCTTGTTTGGCATTGTCCCGGTCAAAGTCAGGGTGAAAAACCATTTGGCGATTCTTAATTTCTGGCTTGTTACATTCTAGTTTAAACTACTCGTCATTGCTTGGGTACAAATTTGCCTGAAAGTCAATTTGTAGTTGTTTGGGTAGTTGATCTACTTGAAAATACCGATGAAATTTGTCGGTAACTTGTAGCCAATAGGAGCGGCTTTCGCTTGGTCGTCGTTTGCGGACAAAACCGAGTTCGACAAGCTCTTGCACTTGTTGGTAAGCACCTGAACCTCTTAAATTAACTAAGTCTGGCTGAGCGATGCCACCTTTGAGGGCGATCGCCGCTAGTGTCCGCAAAGCTCCAATACCTAATTCTGGAGGTATCAAAGTTTGCATTAAACTGGCAAACTCTTCTCTCAGTTGCAGGCTGTATCCTGTAGGGTTTTCCACCACTTCTAAGGCACTGTCGCGGTGAGCCGAGTCCGACATCAGTTCGATGATGGCATCTTCGACATCGGTGCGATCGCACTTGGCAATTTCCGCAATCTCTGCGATCGATACGGGCTGACCTTTTAGGTAAAGTATGGCTTCTATTGTAGTTGCTAAACGAGTCATTAGGGAATCAGGAATCGGGAATTGGGGAATTGGGAATTGGGAATCGGGAATTGGGGAATTGGGGAATTGGGAATTGGGGAATTGGGAATTGGGGAATTGGGGAATTGGGAATTGGGGAATTGGGAATTGGGAATTGGGAATTGGGAATTGGGAATTGGGAATTGGGAATTGGGAATTGGGAATTGGGGAATTGGGAATTGGGGAATTGGGAATTGGGAATTGGGGAATTGGGAATTGGGAATTGGGGAATTGGGAATTGGGAATTGGGGAATTGGGAATTGGGGAATTGGGAATTGGGGAATTGGGAATTGGGGAATTGGGGAATTGGGAATTGGGAATTGGGGAATTGGGAATTGGGAATTGGGGAATTGGGAATTGGGGAATTGGGAATTGGCAATTGGGGAATTGGCAATTGGGGAATTGGCAATTGGGAATTGGGGAATTGGCAATTGGGAATTGGCAATTGGGAATAACCATATTCATGTCATTAGCACGATGCTTTCCTACCTATTCACATCTAGAACTATAACCCAAAATAAACACCATTTTGTACCGATTTCAATGCCACATTTATTGCGGTTTAGTTAAATCAGGTTTCAATTCCATCATCCTGCTGTCGAGTTTGCGCGCTGCATCATTAATGGTGAAAGTTGGTTGAGTACCATCGATATACATAATTGCCGTAAAAGCCCCTATTTTTCCCCGCCTAAATATAGCAAAATCTACATTGATTGGTATATTTTGTAATTTTCCTTGACTTCTCCAGCCAGCGGACACCTCACCACTTTTGTCTTGCAAAGTTAAAGCAGTAGGATTCGTAAACTGCATTTCTTTGTTACTATTTAACCCTTGAGAGAATTCCTTAGCCGCAGTCCCAGCACTGATTTCCTCATCAAACTGATCTCGTTTCATCGAATCCGACAGTTGCGTTGTAAATCCGATCAGCAATTGAAACTGCTTCTCCTCAATTTTTTGGTAAGCGAAGACACTTGCTGGCTTAAAGTTAGGGTTCTGGTTAAGTTGATTTTTGAAATTTGCAGCCCCAGAAGAAAGCTCTGTAAAACCCGGAGGTAATTCTTGTAAAGGAATGACTAGATTGGATAAGTCCGCTGCGGGTTCTGCAATATCGGCAGCTTGATTTTTGCTACGATCGACTCCTGGATTTGCGATCGACAGTTGGGCAACCCCAACTCCCAATGTAGCAGTAATTAACAAACACACGAAGACTGATACAGTTTTTTTCATTATTTTACGCCTTTGCTTATCCACCAAGCTTTAGTTTGAAAGTGCTCATACTGTAGACTTCTTATCCAAGCACACGAGAGTGCAAATGGGAAGCCTTATTTGCTTCTATGAAAAGGAACTAACTAAGTCCCATGCCCTAAGCCCTAGGCCCTCTCTTCTCAAATATTTTACCCGAAAATTGGGTCTAAAGCCCCGTCCTTGGAGGAGGGCTTTATAAAAGAATCCCTGCGCGTAAACGCGGCCGGAGTGTCAATCTGCCACTTCTAAATCCTCTAGTTCTTGGGTGGACTGCCATCCAGCTTGCCACAGCGATCGATCTTTGAGCTGTTCGGAATTCAGCCAGAAACGGACATTTGAATCGCAAGCCGCCACCATTTCTGCAAATACCCATTTACCTTGGTTTTTTCGGTTGACTACTTGAAAATGCCGCCACCCCCAAGTTTTTTGCTTTGCTGTCCATCGGGAACCAACTAAATAAGGAAATTTTTGTTTTTTTTGCACAGTCTTTTTGTCTATCAATATGTCATGAAACAAGTTAAATTCAATAAGTCTCTCCGTTTAGCCATAGCCATAAAATATATAATTTATTCCGCCGTTCAATCCAACTAAATTATTTCAGGTCAATCAAGCAGTTTATTATATTGATTTGCCAACACTCCCCCCTCCTTTTTCAAAAGTATGGGGCAGTTTAATTTCTGCCCCGGTAAATATTTATACCTATTGAATAGGGATTATTTTCGAGCCGATCCACACATATAAAATTTATCCAAAATTAGATAAATCGTGAATCTCCAATCTAAAAGCAATTAACACAGGTTATGGTTTTGAGCAATAATCTGTTCTGTGAAACTTAACCAGCATTTACTCGCTGTAAGTTGATGTTTTCTCACTGCTTAACTTTGAGGAGTCACCTCCTAGGATTTCACAGGTTGAACATTAGGCAGAACTTGCTTTACTTTTTCCAACAGAACTTTAGCTAAATTTTGAACAGCATTTCAATCTCTGTCGATCTTTCTTAAGGCTTGTGTCCCGACAAATCCAGAGGAAGTTGGGGCAGCCGGAGTCTAACAGCATTTGTTTGTAACCAGAGAGTGATAGCGTGCTTCCGTTGCGGAGTCACATACTCTCCGGGTCTGATAACGCCAGCACAGACGCCGATGTTTTTAATAAGGGTTTCTCGTTCCGATGAACTTGCACCCTGTAGTAACCTGACTTGGGCTTTGATAAAATCCACGTTCATAGCTGAAAGTAAAAGTAAGTAGAGAACTCTGTTAAATAGCGATGCTTTGATTCCAATTGTAACTCTGAAACCACTATCTATGAATCAAATCGATTCCAGATCCCCAGGGTGAGGATTGTGGTCTGTAAAGCTAGGCAACTTTATTTACTTTATCTGTTTTTGCCAACAAAAGTGTCACTATACTAGCAGTTTTGAAAGTTTTTTTTATAGTTAAGAACTGTTACAATTTTTGATCCCATCTAGCCAGAGAGCAGAACTTAGTGCTAATGTTGATTTCCTGAATTGCCCTAGTTCAACACGATCTCTAGCTGCTTGGTGGCCTGGATTTTGCCCCTGTGATTGGAAAAGCGATCGACCCCTTCGCACAGAGACACTGCCCAGCTTAACCTGTGTTTTTTAGCTCCGTCAACATGAATAGGGTTGAACTATAACCTAAGATATACGTGTTGTTACTGGTACTACCATAACCCAGCATTTTTCTAAGAAAGAAGGAAGAGGGAAGAAGGAAGAACCAAGAGGGAAGGAGTCTGTTAGACTTCCCTATATGGTAAGAAATTATAGCCTTTCGATCTCTCATAGGAGGTACAATCGAGCATTGGTAATTGGTAATTGGCGTCGCCAGCCAGCGAAGCGTCGCCAGCCAGCGGAGCGGTGCCCGCTCGCCCAACGACTGCGTTTATCCTGCCCTTCGACTCCGCTGGCTGAACCGCGTAGTCGAAGGGCGAGCGGATAAACGCAGTCGTTGGGTCGAAGGGTCGAAGGGTAATTGGTAATTAGCTATGAGAAAAGTCACTAACAAGTAACCACTAACAATTCGCCATTCGCAATTCGCCATTCGCCATGGACACTCCCCTGTACCTCACCTAACTGAGAAGGGCTATAGAGCGATTTAATGTTTATAATAAGTGAATGTACAATATAAATTATCAAAATACAGGAAATGTCTGGTTTATGAAGTGGGTAGGCATTCTGCCTGACATTGATAGCCTTTTAGGAATATTTATAATACAAAAACACGCCCCTTGATAGTCGGGCGTTGGGATAGACAAGCTCAAATAACTAAAATTAGAGTTATGAGTTGTGAGTTAGAAATTTTACTTAATTTCCTCACAATTCATAACTCTAATCTGAATAATTGTACCTAAATCAACCTTTTTTATTCTGTTTCAGCTTGCTTTTCCAATCAGCGATCGCCTTCCGAGCTGGCTGATAACTCTTTGTGCCAGACGGAACTAATGACGCAGCTTCAACAGCATCTTTAAGCTTCCCTTGAGAGCTACGCAATTGAGCAATCTTCAGTATAGTTTCGCTCCATTCTGCTGTCAAACGCTGAGACTCTTCATACTTCGGCTCACCGGGTTGAATCTTGTTAACTTGCTGGATAGCTTTACTATAAGAAGATGCCTCGCCTCGCTT
The DNA here is from genome assembly GCA_004292745.1 of Oscillatoriales cyanobacterium. Lineage (GTDB taxonomy): Bacteria > Cyanobacteriota > Cyanobacteriia > Cyanobacteriales > Microcoleaceae > Microcoleus > Microcoleus anatoxicus. The sequence goes on from RDXH01000070.1 coordinate 14,285, forward strand.
GATTTGTTTCTTCGCAGCAGATATCAAAGCAGTATTTAATACCTGTTGCTTGGATAGATCCTGCCACTGAACGATCGCCTCTTTGGACTGATTGTAAATCGGCTTATTAGCATCAGGCATCAATTTAGCAGCCTCGATCGCCCCCAGGAAATCACCCCTAGCAGCCCGCCCATTAGCTATATCCAAAATCGTTAAACTCCAGCGCTCAATATCCTGCTGAGCCTGGGGATAAAGTGGATCTGTAGGCGGAATCGAACGAGCCTTTCTGACGGCATTATTAAAACTAGAAGCCGAACCATTCTTGAGTAAAGTTTTCGCCTCAGCCCAAACCTGCTGGCTAGAAGGTTGCGGCTTGGGCTTACTTGCAGTGTCTACCGATACAGCCAGGGGTTGCTTCTGGGACACTCCAGCACCAGGAGTTACAGGCTTTAGCCCAGACTTTTGAGGCGAAGGTTTGGGAGCATTCTCAGCCGTCAATTTGGGGCTTCCTTCCTGCTGACCGATGAAAATAGACCTATTCGTAACAAACACACCCAACAGCAGAACTATAGCCGTAGCGCCACTCCACAAAATTAGCTGCTGCAAAAACGACTTGTCCGAAGCCCCATTATCCACATCTTCAGGCTTCTGCAAGTTAGGTCGATCGCCACCCCTGTCAGCAGACCCAGCAACATTTGGCACAGGAGTCCGACTCGGCTCAGTTTGGGCATCTTGAGAGTTACCAGTAGCAGGAGGTAAATCCATTTGAGCCGTCGCCGCACCCATTAGCGGGCGATCGAAACCATTACTCTCGGCATCAACCGTCATACTGCCATTGCGTCCCGCCAAAGCAGAAGTTGCGACCCCAGCAACATCCGGTAAAATTACCAAATGGGCTTTTCCCGGAGGATTGACCACCATCACAGGTTCCTGTTTTGGACGCAAATGGTGATCGCACAACTCAGGCAGTCGATCGCTCAAAAAACGGTCTAAACCCTTAATAGTCATACAATGTCCCGATCGCAGCCCTTCCAAAAGCGCCGTCGTAAAAAACCCTTGGCGCAAAGCAGAAGTCTCCCGCGAAACTTGATTCGGCCGACAAGAAAGCAGCGTCGGGATTTCCAGCTTCCGGGCCAAATCCGCAGTTTGAACCCCTATAGTTTCCCCAGCTTTCACGATTTGACTCCGGTTCATATCAACCAACACCAACATCGTTTCAGTAGGAGCCTTTTTCAGAGTATTCAAAAGCAACTCTACTGGAATCCCCGTACCCTGAATGTCAGCGGGGTTCCCATCCACCGGCATCAAATAATCTTTCCCTTCGTGACTGACACCGTAGCCACTAAAAAAGCACCACAGTAAATCTCCCTGTTGCAAGTGTTCGGCGCAGAGATTTTCCGTCAACTTCAGAATATTTTCCCGATTCGGATAGGTTGAGTTACCCCACAGCGACGGCGAACTATCCGTCATCAGCAGGCATCCATCCTTAGAAAAACCAGCCTCCTCAACCAAGAAAGTGTAGACTGCCTCTGCATCCTCTTGGGCATAGCTCAAAGGCTGAAGTAACTGATATTGATTTATGCCTATGGCAATACAAGCGTGATGTTTCATAAAAAAGCTCGGTAAGTGGGGAACAAGCGTGGCTAATGCCCTGATTTGGAAACGACCCTTTGACCCTTCGACTACCCTTCGCCTTCGCGAGCGGGCATCGCACGGGCGGTTTTAAGCACCTACAATTCCCTTGCGGGGTCTCAGCTAAATATATGGGGGGTCTCAGCTAAATATATTAGATATTAAACAGCTTGCACAAAACGATAGCACATAGCTCCTCAACCTTAACCCGACTTTCGTCAAGTAGATTAGATATCTAAGATTTGAAAATTACTCCCACAATAATTTTAACTTCTGGTGTTACCTTAAAAACTTTTGTTCGGTGTCTTTGGAAAAACCACGTTAAATTAGATACAGAAGCTAGTCCAATAGTCTTCTCAGTTGAGTGACTCAAAAGACCAAAAATTTGACCCAATCAATATTACCAAATCAGGAGTAACCAACCAATGGTCTATACCCCCAACCAACAAATTTCCGTTCCAACCGAGTCCCTCCTGAAACAAAAGCATCCGAAAAGTCACAACCACTATAGGTTTCAAGACTTTTTTGCCTTCGATCGCGTTGGAGGCACAATAAACGACTGGAATGAGTCACGCAACATTTTTACCAGCGAAGACTTCATCATCGGTTTGGTGGAAGGACTAGAAGAAGAAGTCGGTCCTGCTTCATCTGTAATCATGTATACTATTGGTTGCCAGTGGGGAATCCAAGATTCCGAATTTTTTCAAAAATGGTTCAGCGCCGAATTCAGCCAGAACATTCGCCAGTCAAATCTGATGTTTCTACTAGAAACTTGGTGGTGGCCCTTCACAGCTCAAGGTTGGGGCCGCTGGGAAGTAGACATGAGCGATCGCAAGCATGGCTGCATCTTCATCAACCTGTTTGACTCAGCAGTTGCTCGCACCTTGGGCGATGTGGGCAAACCAGTTTGTCACCTTTACGCCGGTTTGTTTGCCGGTTTCTTCGGAGCTCTAGTCAAAAAGCCTCTGAGTTGCATCGAACTCCAATGTTACTCAATGGGAGAAACCTATTGCAAGTTCCTCCTGGGCAACCCAGACAAAATAGATGCAGCGGCATTCTGGCTCAACGAAGGTGCCAACGCCCGCGACATTCAAAATCGAATCCAACATGGTGAAAGATTGCGATGAAAAGTCAAACTTCTTGGTTAAAACAATCTGTCCAAGAATTCTTTGGTAACTACAATTGGCTAGGAAAACCCTTAGAAATCGAGACTGGATATGTTAATGGCAAACTACTAAGTTTTACCATGCCCGTGTCAGAATTTTTTCGGGCAATTTCTTGGGAAGGAGTTCCTGAAGTAGGCGCTATGCCCCCACCACCACCATTGCCAGTAATTGTGGTTAATGAAAGTGCAGAAGTGACCATTGATGACCTATTTGATTTGTTTTAATACTTACGGATCTTCCCTAGCACAAAGCAAGATTTCCGAAACACCGGAAATTCAGAAAAACTTGACTGATAGCCCTGTTATATTGATTTATAAACAGTGCCATCTTTTTGCCTGATTTGGTTCCTGAACCCTTCGGCTACCCTTGGGCGAAGCGGCACCGCGTTGGCTCAGCTTCGTCGAAGGGCAGCATAAACGCAGTCGAAGAACTTTTTTCCCTCTTCCTTCCACCACTTACTTAAAATTATGCATGATGAGATTGAAGCACTTCTAGATCGGGCAGAAAATCGATTTCTCAAACCCGAAGAAATCACCGCATTTAAGCGTCAAGCTGCCCTACTTTCCCAGCGCTTAAAAATTTATGAATTTTTGCGAGACAAAGAAGAAAGCATCTTCCAACCAGTAGCGAATAAGCTACAAGAAACCTTCCCAGATGAAAAACCAGAAATCCTAGAAAAAACGCTAAGAAATTGGCTTTTAGTATTACGATACTGCGCTATGGCGATGCTGTTGAACGACCGCAATTTTATAGAACAACGCCTCCTAGACTGGCTTTCTGGCATTGTTGAAGTCCACCAAACTCACAAGATACAAGCAACAGTTTGCCAGCTTTTGCAAGAGCGTTTGAAAGAACTACTTTCCGAGCAATCCCGCGCTATATTGCAGCCATTTTTAGACCAAGCCGAGTCACTGATTATTGAGCCCGATCGTAAACAATAAACAAAATTCTCAATTTCCAATTCCCCATTCCCCATTCCCAATTCCCCATTCCCAATTCCCCATTCCCAATTCCCCATTCCCCATTCCCAAATTCCTCAATTCCCCATTCCCCATGATTAACATTGCAGACTTACTCAAACAGCCCAGACTTCCAGGAAACTACTTTGCCAGAGATGCTTACGTCAGAGGAGACTTGGAGCTAGGCTTGCTCGAAAATCGCCGGGGCGATCGGCTCCTAGCGCTTCCAGAAACACTAATTCAAGCCATTTACATCGGCTTAGAACAAGAAACCGGTCAAGCTTCCCGCCTAGTGCTATTCAACTGCGGTCGGTGGTGGGGCAAAAACTTTTACGTGCGTTTTTGCGAAGAAGTCAGCGATTACTACGGTCAGCCAGTTTCCGAAATGGAAATGGTAGAATTTATTCAGTGCCTACAACAGTGTTGGAAAAGCCACGGATGGGGAACATTTGAACTTGACTCCAGCTATTCTGACCAGGGGTTTTTAGTAGTAAAAATTTCTAACTCTCTGTTTGCTAAAACAGCCCCTAAGTCGAAGCTACCAGCCTGTTTTTTAGAAGCAGGTATCTTAAGTTCCTTCTTTACTCAACTTACAGGTCGAGAACTTCACTGTTTGCAAACTTCCTGTGAATCCCTGGGTTCTGATTGTAACCGTTTTATTTTAGGTTTGCGCGATCGCCTCCAAGCCGGAAATTCTATGGTGGAAGAAGGACAAGACCACGAAAGTATTATGACTCAACTTTCTCAAAAGAATTAATTTATTTTATAGCTCTATAGCTATAGCATTGCTCAAATAGATCGAGTAGGTTAGGTTGGGTTTTGAAAATCATAATTATGCTATAAATTTATAACTTTTCAAATTACCAACAACCTCAAACTTAGGTGTCAATCTCAATGGATGCCAATGAACTTCTAAATCGATATGCAGCAGGCGAAAGAGATTTTAGACAAGCAAACCTGCGAGGCATCGTCCTAAGTACCATCGACTTATACAGTTCCAGCGATGCTCCGACTCTTATTTTGTCCAACCTGAACGAACACCAGATTCGACCATACTTAATCGGTGCTAACTTCAGCGGAGCCGACCTCACTAAAGCTCATCTCGGTCGGGCAAACCTCAGCAAAGCCGACCTCAGCGGAGCCAACCTCACTGGAGCCAACCTGACGAGTGCAAGTCTGAGCGGAGCCAATCTTAGAGGAGCCAACCTCACCGAGGCCAATCTGTCAGGAACTCACCTGAATTGGGCTAACCTAAGCGAAGCAATTTTCATCAAAACCAATCTCACCAGTGCAGACTTGAGTGCAGTCAACCTCAGCAAAGCTATTTTCACCAATGCTATTCTCCATAAAGCCTATCTGATTAAAGCCAACCTCACAGGCGCAAACCTCAAAGATGCAGACTTGACTCTAGCCAGTCTCAAAGACGCAGACTTAAGTGAAGCAGACTTGACCGGAGCAAAATTATCCGCAGTCAACTTAGCTGGCGCGAATTTGACCCGTGCTAATTTAACCAAAGCCAATCTTTTAAAAGCTAATCTTCGGCGAACAAACCTGACGGAAGCCTATTTAAATCATGCGTGTTTGGGCGAATCAGACCTCACGGAAGCTTGCTTGAACAGAGCGAATTTGACCAAAGCTGATTTGAGTAAGACTTACCTCAGAAAGATTACTTTGAATGGCTCCCACTTAAGCGGTGTCAACTTCAGTCGAGCCGACCTCAGCGGCATAGACTTAAGCCGGAAACTTTTAACCGGAATCAATTTGGCAGAAGCATTATTAAACGAAGCCAACTTTAGCGGTGCTTATCTCATGGAAGCTAACCTGAGTGGAGCCAATCTCACCAAAGCTAACTTTAGTCAAGCCTACTTGATCAATGCCAACCTTTCTGATGCTTGCCTCCATCAAGTTGACTTCACCAAAGCTAATTTGAGTAAGGCAAACTTACGAAAAGCTGATTTGACTGGAGCCAACCTTCGAGGAGCAATTCTCACCGACGCTGATTTGAGGGGAGTAAAACTGATGGAAACAATTCTCCCCAATGGTAAAATTTACCATTAAATTTACTAGCTGTTTTGTAGGGATTATTTGCCCAATATACTGCGGTTAATGTCCAGAATTGGCACAAATAGGTTGGCTTCTTCAGTAGTGAGATGTTGTTTGATCACCTTTTTCATGACATCGTAGGTCACAGACGAACTATTTTTAGCGTGAAAAGGGCCTAAAATAGTTTGGAGCCAAAGTAGAAGTCGATCGCGCAACCGTTCAGTATCATTAATTAACAGTGCAGCAGCCGAGTGCCTCAAAACCATCGCAGCATCTAGGCGACATTTGGCAGTCACATCTTGAGACCCCCGCCGAAATATATTTGGGTCTATAGACTGCATTTGCGCTTCCACTTGGCTAAGAATTTCTTTTTCTGAGGCTTGAATTTTTTTATAAGCACTCATCCTGTGGTTCAAAGACTGAAAGTAGTCTTTCAAAAATTGGAGCTCGGCCGCAGATGCATAACGTCCATCTGCTTCCACACTTAAACGCGAAAGTTGACTCAACATAGGATTTTTTGGGTGGTATGTAATAGCTGGTAAAAGACCAACATATCAGTTTTAAGCTTCTTTAGTGCGAACTAAATACTGTCCTACTTGGAAGCGGGTTTCATTAAGCTGAGTGACGATGGAGCGGGTGATCAACTTTCCCGATTCTACAACTACTTGACCCGTAATTGGATGTAACAAATCTTGCTGAGCTCGCCGACCGATGAGAGCTTCCACATTTTCAATAGCATTAATGTACATCCCGGCCGGTAACTGCACGACTACACCTTCGCCCATAATTTGGGCCTGACAAGCTAATCGCGAATTGGATGCCGCTGTAGTAATGACCTCCAGCGTCCTCCTCTCCCGACGGTTCATGTCAGACAAGCCTTCCATGCCTTCTTTAATGTAGACGTGGCAGGTAGCGCACATCCCCCGACCTCCGCATTCCTTGAGAACGTCTAAGTCTTTGGAAAGTAAGGCAGACAGGATATTCGATCGCGTTTCGACTGCCATCTCTTCGGCAATTGGATCTAGTCTAATAATTTTAACCATATTGATTTTTCATCCTGTAAAGTTGAGTATTTAGAACGTTTAAGATGGCGAGACAGCATCGGCTTCTGGTTCCATGACCCAGATTGCATAACCGCTCGCTGTTTTGGTAATCGCTGTTGAGTCGCCCCTATTCCCCAGCTTAGCCACGATCGCTAAAACCTTTTCCGCCTCTTTGACAGCCTTAAAAAAGCTGTAATACTCGCGATCGACTAAAATAGCAGCCACAGGCTGTTCCAAATCCGGCACCCGAATCCGACAAGATTTATACTGACTCCGAAACTCCAGGATTTTAGTAGATGCGACTGTGCGATCGCTTTTAGTCGGCTGAGACTTAACCTGAGATAACATAGGCAGTACCTGGCGATCGATTCAAAATTTGAATTTTGTCAGAATTCTTTACATATTTTAATACTAGCTCAAGCTTTATCTATAATTAGACCGATGCAAAATTCTAAGTACCGTATTTTAGGGCTAGTCGGACAAGGACAATTTGGTCGAGTCTATTGTGCCAGCGTTCGAGAAACTCCCGCCAAAGACTCCCGCCTCACCAGCCAACTCGTAGCTCTCAAAGAACTCAGCCATCAAAAAGCCCCAACTAGCGAATTTTTGCGAGAGCTGTGGTTCCTGATCACCTTACAGCATCCCAACATTGTCACCTGCCGAGCCCTAGAACACACAGCTACAGGCAGATATTTAGTTATGGACTACTGCGAGGGAGGAACCCTCCGCAACCTGCTCAAACAAGACCGCCCCTTAAGACTGCTCGAAGGTTTGCAGCTCATTATGGGAGTGCTAGCGGGGTTAGACTACGCTCACCGTCGAGGTGTAGTTCACTGCGACATCAAACCAGAAAATATCCTCCTGACTTTAGGTTCCAAAGGTTGGTCGCCCCGGCTGTCAGATTTCGGCATCGCCCGCCGACTGCCAGAAATTGGGACTACTCGCCTCCACCAAGAAATTTCTCCCGACGCTACCGTAGGTTCCCCCGCTTACATGGCTCCAGAGCGGTTTTATGGTCTTTACTCTCCCATGTCAGATATATATGCAGTGGGAATTCTGTTGTTTGAGTTATTAATGGGCTATCGACCTTTTGGTGGAACACCTGGAGACTTGAGGTGGGCGCACCTGAATCAACGTTTGCAACTGCCTGATGCAATGCCGGAACCGTTGCAAACCATAGTCAAAAAATCTTTGGAAAAGCTGCCCGCCCGCCGTTTTGCCAGTGCTTCCCAAATGGCTCAAGCCCTGCGACTGGTAATGTACGACCCCGCTGTGAGGCAATTGGGAGACGGCATTATTCCTTGGGCAAATCCCGAAACCAGTGAGTCCAAAAGTCTGAATTCGGAAACTGAGTCGGGGCTACAAGTCCCAGAGGCAAAAATATCGGAGCCTCCGATTAGTTTACTTCAGACTGCGGGTTATGCCTTCTCCCAGTCAAAGCTACTGACACTTCCTGGTGGGCTGACAACTTTAATTGCTACTGAAACCTATCTTTACGCTGCTGTGGGTACAGAGATAAAAGTGTGGTGTCAGCCGGGAAATCAGCTAGTTACAGGAGAAACCGAAATTTCTATATCAATGCCGGATACAGTGCGCGACATTTTGCCAACAACCTACGGCTGCTGCGTTGTCTCTGGGCAAAAACTTTACTGGCTGAGCGATTCTAGTTGGGAGCCTCAGTGTTTACTGGATCTAGGTGTCCGGCAAGGGCCTGATGGTTGTAAAGCTGCTGTTGACTCTGAGGGGCGTTGGTTGACAGTCGCTGTTCCGGGGGAACTACGCTTTTATTCTTTAGGTGCAAACAACTCTGGGGGCGATCGCAAAAAAGCCCTACCACCCATTGCGACTGTTGCCCTACCAGAACATTACTTGCCAGAGTTAATGTTTTTGGATCGGCGACACGTCTTAGCTATCTGGCCCGATAACGAGCCGAAAAATCCCCAAACTACTTTCAGAGTTTACACTCGTCGTGGCACGGCAGTTGGTGCTGTTCAGTTATCGGCAAGCGTTGGGCAACTGCTGTTAACACCTGAACCTTATACTTTGTTGGGAATTCCCCAAGGTGGTAAAGCGGCTGTGCTGTTGATGAAATTGTGGCCCTTGAAAGTGGCGCGACTTCCCCTTGACAGTTTCCCGGTGTCTGGTTGTGTTGCTAATTGGGGATGGGTGTTGGCAGATGTTGGGGGGCAGATGGTGGTATTAAACACTGAAGGAATTCAAGTAGGGAGTTTTAGTGGGCCGCCCCTACCGAAGGCGATCGCCCCTTGGGGCAAGAAAGGTTTGGTGATAGGGGTTAATACCGACGGAGGCAGCCACCTGCACTTTTTAGATATAGATGTTGAAGAGAGTAAATAATAGGTTACCTCTGATCGACCCCTAAGCCGCACCAAGGTGCGGTAACGGAAGGTGTTTCGCCCTTCTCATTTAGAGAGATTGCGGTTGCTGGCGATCGATGTCTGCGAGTTCGATCGCCCATAACTGGCGATCAGGCGATCGGGCCTACGTCCACATCCCTCACTAAAGTAGAAGGTGTCCAGGTTAAAAGCATCTGTACATACACCACTTATATATGAGTCATTCACAAAAGATCCATCATCTAAACGTAAAGATATTCTAACTATGGGTGGTAGCTGCTGGGTCAAAAATCCCCAACCGAGGCAAAAAAAAGACTCCTCGTGAGAAAAAGGAGTCAGCCAGCGGATGTCGGAGCTGGAGTTAAGAGTCGAAAGGCATACGGTGTATAGGTTCACCAAAAACTCAAAAATATTTTCACAAAAGGCTTGACAACATCTTGCGGAATAAGTATATTAATAA
>RDXH01000071.1 GCA_004292745.1 Oscillatoriales cyanobacterium
GGGAATGGGGAATTGGGAATTGGGAATGGGGAATGGGGAATTGGGAATTGGGAATGGGGAATTGGGAATTGGGAATTGGGAATTGGGAATTGGGAATTGGGAATTGGGCATAGTTTATTCCTGACTTCCTGCTTCCAGAATTTACCGCCATCCTTCATCCCCCCTTGGGGGGGCTGGGGGGGTAGCGTGCAGCGGGGGGCTGGGGTGGGTGACTTCTTCCTTGTTTAAATAGACACTGGAAGCAAGCGCTCTATCGGCTAGCGATGAGCGGTGGCTAGTTTACATAGCCGATTTGCTACAGAAGGTTTAAAATCAAAATAGTCATCTGCTGCCTTGCTGTAAGCAAGATTGAAGCACACCTACTGTAAAACCTTATAATAATCCCAGTGCCTGATACCTCCCAGAACCGCCCAGAGCTGGATCTGAAGACCATATTCCCATTCGAGCTAGATAACTTTCAAAGAGAGGCGATCGTCGCCCTCGATGCAGGTAAATCTGTTGTCGTGTGCGCCCCCACAGGCTCCGGGAAAACCTTAATCGGCGAATACGCCATCCACCAAGCACTCGCGCGGGGGCGTCGCGTCTTCTACACCACTCCCCTCAAAGCCCTTTCCAACCAAAAGCTGCGCGACTTCCGCCAGCAATTTGGGACTGAGATGGTGGGCTTACTGACGGGGGACATCTCCGTTAATCGAGATGCTCCAATTTTGGTGATGACTACCGAAATTTTTCGCAATATGCTCTATGGTACGCCGATCGGGGCTGTAGGTACTTCCTTAACCGGAGTCGAAACAGTAGTTCTCGATGAGTGTCACTACATGAACGACAAACAGCGGGGTACTGTTTGGGAAGAGTCGATTATCTACTGTTCGAGCGAAATTCAACTACTCGCCCTCTCAGCCACTGTTGCTAACAGCGCCCAACTGACAGACTGGATTAACAAAGTCCACGGACCAACAGAGTTAGTTTACTCCGACTTTCGCCCCGTGCCGCTGCAATTTCACTTCGCCAATCAAAAAGGGATATTTCCTCTGCTAGATGAGAGCGGCAAAAAACCTAACATCCGTTTAGTCCCCAAAAAGAAACAGCAAAAACTAGACAGAGGTAGTATCCCCGTTCCCAGTTTGGGGGATGTTTTGTCTCGGTTGGACGATCGCGATATGCTACCAGCAATTTACTTCATCTTCAGTCGCCGTGGGTGCGATCGAGCCGTAGCAGAAGTTGGCAATTTCTCCCTAGTTAACGAAGCCGAAACCGCCGAACTCAAACGCATCATTGACGACTTTTTACAACGGAATCCCGAAGCAGAACGCTTTGGCCAAAAAGAAGCACTTTTAAAAGGCATTGCAGCCCACCATGCCGGCATTTTACCCGCTTGGAAAGGCTTAGTAGAAGAACTCTTCGGCAGAGGTTTAATTAAAGTCGTATTTGCCACCGAAACCCTGGCCGCCGGGATTAATATGCCCGCCCGCACCACAGTCATTTCCACCCTTTCCAAGCGCACCGACAAGGGACACCGACTCCTAAATGCTTCCGAATTCCTCCAAATGGCCGGTAGAGCAGGTCGGCGGGGCATGGACGAGCTGGGGTACGTAGTGGCAGTTCAGACGCGGTTTGAAGGGGCAAAGGAAGCCTCCTATTTGGCAACAGCAAAAGCCGACCCCCTCGCCAGTCAGTTCACACCCAGCTACGGGATGGTGCTGAATTTATTGCAAACTCACACTCTCGAAGAAGCTCAAGAGTTAGTAGAACGCAGTTTTGGCCAATATCTTTCTACCTTGTACTTGCAGCCGCAGCAAGCGGAAGTAGACCGGCTGATGGCAGAATTGGCGGTTTTGGAGGAGTCTCTGGCTGCTGGTGGCGATGTGGCTAACCTGGAAAAACAACTCGCCCATTATGAAAAGTTGCAGGGAAGACTCAAAGAAGATAAACGCCTGCTGAAAACTTTATTGCAGCAAGCTGAAGAAGCCCGGATTAAGGATATGTCGGTGGCTGTGGCTTTTGCGGTGCTCGGAACTATTGTCAGCCTCAAAGGTAAACACGTTCCTACTGCTAAACGATCGCACACATCTCCCGTACCCGCTGTACTCGTTGCCAAAATCCCAGGTTCTGGCCAAGCTCCAAATTTAGTCTGTTTGGGCAAAGATAACCGCTGGTATGTCGTCGCCATTAGCGATGTCGCTAGCCTCCATGCTCAATTACCCCGTTTGAGCGTTGCCGATACCATGAACCCGCCCTCGGAAATGCCCCTGAGACTGGGCCAGTGTCGTTTGGGCACTGAGGAAACTCTTCCTATCGCCCAATCAATCCCAGAATTGCCGGCACTGGAACCGACTACCGAGGCTCAAGACCAACTACAAAAAATCGCAGCCATTGAAGCTAAGCTAGAAATTCACCCTGTTTTAGAATGGGGCAATCCCGGTACTTTGCTCAAACGCCAGCGACGCAGAATAGAGTTGCAAAAGGAAATACGCAGAGGCTTGCAGGACTTAGAAAAACAACGAGCTCGCTACTGGGAAGAATTTATCAACTTAATTGACATTTTGCTCAATTTCGGCTGCTTGGAAAGAGTAGTTTCTCTCAAGGTGGAGGGAACTGATACCTGGGAAAGATTAGTTCCTACAGAATTGGGCCAAGCTTGCGCTGCCATTCGTGGGGATAATGAACTCTGGTTGGGTTTGTCCCTGATGTCGGCGGAATTTGATGAACTAGACCCCCACCACCTGGCGGCTGCTTGCGCGGCTTTGGTTACGGAAGTTTCTCGGCCTGATAGTTGGACTCACTATTCCCTATCTCCAGAGGTTCTGGCACCTTTGGATAATCTGCAAAAAGGGCTCAGGCGCAGGCTGTTTCAAGTGCAGTATCGACATGAGGCGGCTATCCCGATTTGGCTGGAACGAGATATGGTGACTTTGGTTGAGCAGTGGGCCCTGGGCGTGGAATGGCTGGAATTGGTCAGTCATACGAGTTTGGATGAGGGGGATGTGGTGCGAATTTTGCGCCGGACTTTGGATTTCTTGTCTCAGATTCCTCATGTTCCTCACGTATCTGATGCTTTGCGACGGAATGCTTGTCGGGCGATGCAGTTAATCGATCGTTTCCCGGTGAATGAAGCTGCTAATTGAATAATAGTTAACAGTTGGCTGTCGATCCTTCGACTTCGCGAGGGGGTAGGCAGTTAGCTGTTGATAGTTGATAGTTGATATCAAATCCGGTAGCATCTGAATTATTCAGATCTCTATTCTCTCCCTCTGTGTCCTCTGTGTCCTCTGTGGTTAAATCATTCCAATACAACCGGAAACGATAGGACAGTTGAACGCAGGTTTTAATCTAAAATCTACAATCTCAAATCTCAAATCGATCGACTGGTGTGGTGGGTAGTTCAGAAGATTAATGCAACAAATCAAAAAGCCCGATCTAATTCCTGTAGCCTGCTCTCAGGCTCAAACAATTCGCTTTTTCACTTTCTTGCAAAGGGTATTAATTGGGACTCTCGCGATTAGTTTATTCAATCTCTCGCTCTGGTTTCCCTCTCCCAGTTTTGCCCAAGTGCTGTTGGGTGTAGTTCGCAGTTCCGAAAATTCCCCGGACTGGCTCAAGATTACCACGCGACTCTGGGACAGTGGTATTGCTTACAAACCAATTAATCTCGAAGAAATCAAAACTGTCGGAGATTTGGCCGGGGTTAATGTCCTGTTTTTACCCAATATTGAAACGGTGAGTCCAGCCCAACTTAAAGTTTTAGAATCTTGGGCGAAACAAGGTGGTAGATTGATTGCTTCCGGGCCTGTGGGACGCAGTTCCCAGGCGTTGGTGCGCCAATCTTTACGATCGCTCCTTGGGGCCTATTGGGCTTTTCCGTTAACCCAGCCGGCGAATCCTCAACCCCGCAGCCGCTGTCGAGATATCGCTTGCACTACTTCTAGCAATTGGGTGCCCATGGAACAGAAAAATATCTTGGTTCAAGGCGGTGTCTTGATTCCGGCTGATGCTAACAGTCAAACTGTTGCTACCTGGAAGGATAGTTCTGGTTCTTCGGCTGCGATCGCTACCGATCGCGCTACCTATCTCGGCTGGCGCTGGGGTAGCGACGGTTCAGCCAAGGTAGACACGGCTTGGCTGCGGGCCTCGATCGCCCGTTGGGGAGGCACTGTCGGTTCCCCCATACCACCGCAAACGGCGATCGCACCCCCCAGACCCAGATCCCCAAATCCCCCCTCCAGAACTCCTAGAAACACCCCTCCAAGTCCGCGCAATACCCCACTGAGTAGACTTTCTCCCTCTCTCCCCCTTCCCGAACCCGTACCTACAACTTTTACAGACCCTTCGGATCAGTCGGCACCGGCGGGCTTGGATGTGCAGATAAATTCCTCAGCGCCGATCGTCAGCATTGAAGCCTACTTAATGCGCCAAGAATTGACTAACCTCCTCGGTAGGTTTGAAAGTGCCTTAACAGCAGCTAATTCAGCGAATACTGCGGTGAATCTCAATGCAGCCCATACTGCTCAACTGGTGGCCGGAAGCAATAGTGGTGGAGTCCAGGCTGCTAGTCGCCCGCCCATGATGCTAGCGGGTACAGCCAGGGCGATCGCCAGTGCACGCCAGGTGTTGCAGAGTTTCGATAGACTCCTGGCTGAGCAAAAGTACGCGGAGGCCAGAAAGCAGTGGGTGGAAGCGCGACAGTTGCTGTGGCAAAATTATCCCCAGGAAGGACAGCGGGTGGGTTCGGAAATTCGGGCTGTTTGGCTCGATCGCGGTACAATTGTCGCTGCTCGATCGGAACAAGGTTTAGCCGCAGTGTTCGATCGCCTCGCCGCCGCTGGTATCAATACCGTTTTCTTTGAAACTTTAAATGCCGGATATCCGATTTATCCCAGTCAAGTTGCACCCCAACAAAACCCCCTCACCGTGAGCTGGGACCCCCTGGAATCTGGGGTGAAGTTAGCCCACGAGCGAGGTATGGAATTGCACGCTTGGATTTGGACTTTTGCCACGGGTAATAAACGCCACAATACTCTAATTGGTAAGCCAAGTTCCTATCCAGGCCCGGTGCTTTCTGCATATCCAAATTGGGCAAATATTGACAACAAAGGACGCATACAACATATTAATGATGGTAAATTTTATCTCGATCCTGCTAATCCAGAAGCCCGTAGTTATTTGCTGCGAATAATTAACGAAATTGCCAGCCGCTACAAAGTTGATGGACTGCAACTTGACTACATTCGCTATCCTTTTCAAGATGATAATGCGGGTTTTACCTATGGTTATGGTGCGGCGGCGAGGCAGCAGTTTCAGCAATTAACTGGCGTCGATCCGATGAGAATTTCGCCCAATGATGGTAATTTATGGCGGCAGTGGGTTGAGTTTAAAACTAATCAAATTAATAGTTTTGTTGGCGAAGTTTCTCAGTTGTTGCGACGCAATTATCCGCGGACAATTTTGTCGGTGGCTGTGTTTCCGCACCCTCCTAGTCAACGGATTTACAAAATTCAGCAGAATTGGGAAGTTTGGGCTCGTCAGGGGATTGTGGATTTGATTGTGCCCATGACTTATGCTTTGGATACTAATCGACTTCAACGCATTACTGAGCCTTTGGCTAAGGAACAAATGCTCGGTTCGGCTTTGATTTCTCCGTCGGTTAAGTTGTTGACTCTCCCGGAAGTGGTGGCGATCGACCAAATTCAGGCTTTGCGGGATTTGCCGACTGGGGGTTATGCTATTTTTGCCGCCGAAAGTATTAGTAGCGGGATGCAGGCGTTTTTTAATCGTACTCAAGGGCGGGGAGGGCGATCGTCTACTAGGGCTGCGCTAACGACTTCGGCTGGGGAACCGATTCCTTATCGCCAGCCTTTTGCCGCAGCGGTTTCGCGGTATACTGCGCTCAAACAAGAATGGAGTTTTTTGTTGGCTAACAATCAGTTGCGGATGTCGGAATCGGAATTGAAAGTGTTGCAAAGTCGATCGACAGAATTAGCCGAAGCTTTAAACAAATTAGCCACCACTCCCACTCCCGAAAATTTAACGACTGCTAAAAGATTACTGGCGAGTTTTTCATCTCAATTTCAATCTTCCATGCGCCTGCATTCTGCCGAAAATAACTATCAAGTTCAAACTTGGCAAAATCGTTTGGATAGTTTGGAGATGTTATTGCGTTATGGCGAAAGGGTAGAGTTGAATCGCGGGTAAATCTCAGTGGTTTGGCGAAAGAGTGTGGGCGATCGATCTTAATTTATTCAAAAAATGCCCTATACACATACTTGAGGCGCTAGCATAGGTTGTAGACGCTCAAGTACAGCTTAGCCTTGCTGACTTGACTCTTCTGTTAGAACCCCAGCTTCTTACTTAAAGTGCTGGAGGGATATGGTTATTGGGTTTGTTTTAGGTAGGCTTACTGTCACTCACAAGTTTTTACCGGACTCAGGCAGATTTTACCTAATGATCTATCTCAGTAGTTGCGGAAAAAACATACGTATAAATACGCTATTGCCCTTAAAGTTGATACCATTTACAATAACCAGTAAGGTGCAATTTTTACCAACCACCCACAGGAAATATAGTAACAGCCAAGATGCTTAGGAGATTTTCGATCGCTCAAACTATGGCTATAGCTGCTTTTCCTTCTTCCTTAGACATCTCCCATAATTATTGTGGAACAGGCAGGATGCCTGTTCAAGACTCGCTTTTTAGGAGATGTCTCTTCTGTTATAGCTAGAAATCCTATCTATCATTGCTGTGGAGCAACCAAACACCAAGTCCTCATACCAGATAACAGTGTCCTGGTTTTGTACGGACTCAACGAATGTTTATTGGTATTGACATACTGACAGTACCAGACAAGATACACTCTGAAGCTAGAAACCGGATTTTTTTCCTGAATGCTTCAGGTTTTAATCACCTAGTTGATTTTCACTTACTAATTACCCAGAAAATCTAGGATGAATATGTTTTCTAAACAACTCAATCGGTTGGCCACTAAAATAATCGGCAAAGCCCCCTTACAAACAGTCCTGGTGGTTCCTTTTTTAGTGCAAATAGTCGGCACTGTCGGAGTTGTCGGTTGGCTGTCATTTCAAAACGGACAGCGCGCAGTCAATGATGTGGCTACTCAGTTGCGACGAGAAATTACCGATCGCATTAAAGACCGCATTGAAAATTATATGTCAATTCCTCATATTGTGAATCACCTCAACGTTCAAGGCATAAAATTAGGCCAGTTGAATCTAGAAGACAAACAAAAACTCGAACTTCATTTCCTAGAACAAATTCAATATTTTGATTCGATTAGCATCATTTATGTAGGCAAAGAAAATGGCGAACACTCAGGAGCCATCCGTACACAAGATCGGACTCTCATCTCCGCCGCTGATAGTTCGACAGGCAATAAATTGTCTCGATACACTGCTGATTCTCAAGGAAACCGTGTCAAGTTAGTGGAAATTTCATCCCAGGTTTATGACCCCAGAATTCGGCCTTGGTACATAGCCGCAGTCGCTGCTAAAAAACCAATTTGGAGTACGATTTATACCGATTTTTTAACTAAAGAATTAGCAATTACCGCAGCTTTACCAATCTACGATGAAAATGACAAGTTGTTAGGAGTAGCTGGCAGCGATTTATTATTTTCGAGAATTAAAGAATTTCTGGTCAGCCTGAAGATTGGCAAGTCGGGTCAAACTTTTGTGATGGAACGATCGGGAATGTTAATCGCAACTTCTACTGATACTCCTGAATTTGTCATAGAAAATAAAGAAACCAAGCGGATCAAAGCTGCGGAAAGCGAAAATTTAGTAATTCGCCAAACGGCACAGCATTTAGAAAAATTCTATGGTAATTTAGCTAAAATTCAAAATTCTCAACAGCTTAGTTTTGATGTCGATCGCCATCGAAATTTTATTCAAGTAACTCCGTTTAAAGACAATCGAGGTTTGGATTGGCTGATTGTCGTGGTAGTTCCAGAGTCCGACTTTATGGAACAAATAGATGCCAATACTCACATCACTGTGTTATTGTCGTTAGCAGCTTTGCTCTTGGCTACCATTCTGGGAATTCTGACTGCTAAATGGGTGGTACGGCCGATTTTTAGCTTGAATGAGGCTGCAAAAGCTTTGGCTAGGAATGAATGGGATACAAAATTAATTAACAATCGACAAGATGAATTGGGTGAACTGGCCGATTCTTTTAACAGTATGGCAGAGCAATTGCAACAGTCCTTTACATCCCTAGGCGAAAGTGAAAATAGAGTCAAACAATTTTTAGATGCCATACCTTTGGGGATTCTAATTGTAGACGACGTGGGAAATCCTTATTATATTAACCCCATAGGTAAAAAACTAATAGGTCAAGGAATTATCGCATCTAATGCCGAAAACTTACGTCAATCTTACCGCATTTATTTAGCAGGAACTGAGCAACTTTATCCAGCCGAACGCGATCCTATCTTAAATGCTTTGCAGGGCAAAACAGTCACGGTTGATGACATAGAAGTTTCCCTAGGGGACAAAACAGTTCCTTTACAAATGTGGGGAACTCCTATTTACGGAAGTCAAGGGAATATCATTTACGGAATGTGCGCTTTTCAAGATATTACTGAACGCAAACAAGCCGAGAAAATTTTAATTCAATACAATCAAAACTTAGAAACAAAAGTTGCCGAACGCACCGCAGAACTTGCTAAAGCCGAAGAAAAGTTTTCTAAAGCTTTTCGTTTAAGTCCTAATGCGATTACCCTCACCAGAATCAGCGATGGTCGCCACATAGAAGTTAATGAAAGTTTTTGTCGGATGATGGGCTACAGTCACGCAGAAATTATTGGCAAAACAGCGGTAGAACTAAACTTTTGGGCGACTTTGGCAGAACGCGATCGCATGATTCAAATGTTAAAAAATAAAACAGCTATACATAATTATGAGTTGAAATTTCGGAATAAAAGCGGTACGGAAAGAGCTGCATTGCTCTCCATAGAAACCATCGATATTGAGGGAGAAGCTTGTTTTTTATCTATTTCTAGCGACATTACCGATCGCCAACAAGCAGAAGCAGCCCTGCGGGAAGCCGAAGAAAAATACCGCAACATTTATGAAAATGCCTTAAGTGGTATTTTTCAGACCACTAGGGATGGAAAATACATTAGCGCCAATCCAGCTTTAGCCCATATCTACGGCTACGAATCCACCGCCGAACTCATAGTAGGCCAGCCTAATTTGCATAATCAGCTTTACGTCAATCCTAAGCGTCACGATGAATTTGTAGAATTGATAAATAAGTATGGCATAATATCAAACTTTGAATCGCAGATTTATCAAAAAGATGGCAGTATTATTTGGATATCAGAAAATTCCCGCGCTGTTTACGATGACCAAAATAATTTACTCTACTATGAAGGTTTTATCAAAGATATTACTGCTAGTAAGCAATCGGAAATCGAAATGCAGCGGGCAAAAGAAGCAGCGGAAGCAGCTAACAAAGCTAAAAGTATTTTCCTCGCAAATATGAGCCACGAATTGCGCTCTCCCCTCAATGCTGTGATCGGCTTTGCTCAAGTCATGATTCGCAGCAAAACTCTGTCTCCAGAAAATCAAGAAGATGTGGGGATTATCCTGCGGAGTGGCGAACATTTACTGAGTTTAATTAACCAAGTTTTAGACTTGTCAAAAATTGAAGCGGGACGCACTACCATCAATGAAAAAAACTTTGACTTGTTCCGCTTGTTAGACGATTTGGAAGATATGTTTGCCCTCAAAGCTGAAGAAAAAGGCTTGCAGTTATTATTCGATCGTGACTCGAAAGTTCCCCACTATATCTGTACCGATGAAGTTAAGTTGCGACAAGTTTTAATTAACTTACTCAACAATGCAATTAAATTCACGTCTCAAGGAGGAGTGTCACTGCAAGTCAAAGGCGGTCAAAAAGCCTATAACAATAGTGACAAACAGCCTGGTAGGTACTCAATACATTTTGAAGTTCAAGATACTGGTGCTGGTATTGAACCTGACGAAATCAATCAGTTGTTTGAAGCATTTATACAGACAAAAAGTGGTAAAGATTCTCAAGAAGGAACTGGCTTGGGTTTAGCTATCAGTCGTCAGTTTGTACAATTAATGGGAGGTGACATTACCGTTAGTAGTGAAGTCGGAAAGGGGGCAGTATTTCAGTTTGATATCCAAGTTCATCTGGTGGAATCTGCTGATATTGAAAGCAAAAAAACCAAACTTCGTGTTATGGCTCTCGAACCAAATCAGCCCCGCTACCGTTTGCTCATTGTGGACGATAAACCCCTGAATCGTCAATTGTTGATCAAACTTCTCAGCCCCCTAGGGTTTGAACTGAGAGAAGCAAATAATGGTCAAGAAGCGGTAGATATTTGCGCGCTGTGGGAGCCACACTTGATTTGGATGGATATGAGAATGCCCGTGATGGATGGGTACGAGGCTACAAAACAGATAAAAACTACTACTCAAGGCCAAGCGGCGGCGATTATCGCTCTGACTGCTAGTGTTTTGGAGGAAGAACGGGCTGTCATTCTTTCGGCGGGTTGTGATGATTTTATGCGGAAACCGTTTCGAGAGGAAGATATATTTATGGCAATTAGTAAACACCTAGGAGTACGCTATATTTATGAAGATCCCACAGCAGTAAGTCTGGTCGGTTCCGGTGACGACCGCCAGGAAGTGCTCGCATCAGGCGCGATCGCCTCTCTACCTCCGGAATGGGTAGCTGCATTCAAGCAAAATATTTTGAGTGTGGATATGGAGGCGATCGCCTTTTCCATAGAACAAATCCGCACTGTCAACTCCTCTCTAGCTGACAGGCTGCAAGATAGCATTAATAATTTTGAATACGAAAGCATTTTAAACGCAATTGCTAACAGCGAGGAAAACTAAAATGGACATGATTGCAAATCCCAAAAAAAACCATCAAGGTAATATTTTAGTAGTTGACGACACCCCAGAAAACTTACATCTTTTGTCAGGAATCTTAACCAAAAAAGGCTATCAAGTTCGCCCCGTTCCCAGCGGAAAACTCGCACTTTCGGCCGCTCAAAGAATCCCCCCTGATTTGGTGTTGCTAGATATTATGATGCCAGAGATGGACGGCTATGAAGTGTGTCAGCAACTGAAAGCTGAGGAGGCCACAAAAGACATTCCGGTTATTTTCATCAGTGCGATTAACGACGTGATGGATAAAGTTAAAGCTTTTGCCGTGGGGGGAGTAGACTTTATCACTAAACCCTTTCAACTGGAAGAAGTTTTAGCCCGCATTGAAACTCATTTAAAAATTTGTTCTCTACAAAACAGTTTGCAAGAAAGAAATGAAGATTTAGCAACTGCCATTCAACAATTGCAAGCAACCCAAGAGCATTTGATTCAATCGGAAAAAATGGCTGCCCTCGGACAACTGATTGCTGGCATTGCCCACGAAATCAATACCCCCCTTGGAATTATCGGTTCTTCTATAGATAACATTGCTAATTTTTGGGAAGCAAATTTAGAACATTTACCAAAATTTTTCCAAGAAATTTCTTCCCAAAGCCAAGTTTATTTTTTAAACCTGCTCTACAGGTCTTCCATAGATAGAGAAACTATATTTACTAGCAAAGAAAAAAGAAAAATTAAGCATAATTTAGTAGTTTATTTGACAGAAAAAGAAGTAGAAAAGCCAGAGGAAATTGCCGACACCTTAGTAGATATGGAAATCTACGATGATATCGAACAGTTATTACCACTTTTTCAACTGCCAGATTGGGAAAGAGTTTTAAACACTGCCTATCAATTTACCACTTTTAAAAAAAGTATTAGTTTAATCCAAAGAGCGACAGCGAAGTCGGGAAAAGTAGTATTTGCTTTGAAAAGTTATGCTCATTTTGATATTAAGCAAGAAAAAATAGAAGCCAATTTACATGAGGGAATTGAAACGGTTTTAACCCTTTATCAAAATCAACTCAAACAGGGGATAGAAGTTGTGAGAAAATATGGCGATTTACCCAAAATCGTTGGCTATCCAGATGAGTTAAATCAAGTTTGGACAAATTTAGTTCACAATGCTCTGCAAGCCATGAATTATAAAGGGACTTTGACTATTGAAACTATGTGTCGAGATGATTGCATTTTGATAAAATTTATTGATAATGGCAAAGGTATTCCACCGGAAATTATTCCCAAAATTTTTCAGCCTTTTTTTACAACTAAAGCGGCGGGGGAAGGTAGCGGTTTGGGATTAGATATTGTCATAAAAATTATTCAAAAACATCAGGGAGAGGTTAGTGTAGAGTCAGTACCGGGGGAGACTATATTTACAGTATCGTTACCAATATATTAAAATAACAGGGACGAGGCCTAGGCTGCTGCCGGCCGGGAATCAATCAGGTGTATTGAAATTCAGCAGGAATAGATCGACTAAAATGAAAGCACAGAGGGGACAAAAAGATGAGTAAACCTGTAATTGTTTGTGTTGACGATGAGGCTGATATCTTGAATACTCTTAAGATGCAGCTTAAAAATGAATTTAAAGATAATTACTTTTACGAACTCGCTGAAAGTGGTGATGAAGCTTTAGAAGTAATTGAGGCTTGTCAGGGAGAAGAGCAGGTGATAGTGGTGGTTTCTGATTGGTTGATGCCGGGAATTAAAGGGGACGAACTTTTAATTAAAATTCACGAAAAACATCCTAAAATTGTGAAGGTGATGTTGACTGGACAAGCAGACCCAGCAGCAGTTCAACGGGCTGTTGAACACGCTGATTTATATTGCTGTTTATACAAACCTTGGAAGGGGGAAGATTTGATAAAAACTATCAAATCAGGGCTGGCTAAGTTATGAAAAAACCTGTGATTGTTTGTATTGATGACGAACCTGATGTTTTGAACAGTTTAAAAATAGAACTGAGAAAGGCGATCGGCGATCGATGTATTATTGAAACGGCGGAAGGGGGTGAAGATGCTTTAGAATTGCTGGCAGATTTGCAAGCAGATGAGTATGAAATAGCTTTAGTGCTTTCTGATTATATCATGCCGGATATTAAGGGAGATGAACTGCTGAAGCGAATTCACGAACGCTCCCCTGATACCCTGACAATTATGCTGACTGGTCAAGCTGATTTGGAAGCTCTTAGCAATGCGATTAAGTATGCTAAATTGTATCGCTATATCCCTAAGCCTTGGCTAAATGAAGATTTGAAGTTGACAGTGGTAGAAGCAGTTCACAGTTACTTGCAAGACCAAAAATTAACTGATGAAATTATCAAGCGGCAAGAAGCAAACATCGAGTTAAAGAGAGTAAATGAGGCTTTATCTGCTAGTGAAAGCCAACTAAATCAATTTTTAGAAGCTTTGCCAGTGGGGGTATCGGTTTACAATTCCGATGGATCGAGTGCCTATTTTAATCGCACGGCGAGGGAATTGCTGGGTGCAGAGGCTATCCCGGAAAGTAGGGCGGAACAATTAGCAGCAACTTATCAACTGTATGTGGCCAATACTGATGAGCTATATCCCCCTGATAATCTACCAATTTTGCGGGCTCTGGGAGGAGAATTTGTCAGGGTTGATGACGTAGAACTCCGCCAAAATGGCAAGAGTGTGGCGCTGGAAATCAGCACTACGCCAATTTTTGACATCAACGGCAATGTTTCCTATGCGATCGCGACTTTTCAAGATATTAGCGATCGCAAACAAGCAGAAAAAGTCGTAGTAGATTACCAGCGCACCTTAGAATCACAAATTCAGGAACGGACAGAAGAACTACAACAAGCAAAAGAAGCAGCCGAAGCAGCAAACAGAGCTAAAAGTACCTTTTTAGCCAACATGAGCCACGAGTTACGAACTCCGCTAAATGCTATACTTGGATTCGCCCAAATCATGGAACCAAGTCCCAATCTCACCCGCGAAAACCGAGACAATCTCAGAATTATTCATCGCAGTGGCGAACATTTACTGACTCTGATCAACCAAGCCTTAGACTTATCAAAAATTGAAGCCGGGAGGATGTCGCTCGAAGCTACAAGTTTTGACATCTACAGACTCCTAGAAGAGTTGGAAGATATGTTCCAACTCCGAGCAGAAAATCAAGAAGTGAACTTAATTTTTGAACGCTCTTCCCCGGTGCCACAGTACATACAAACCGATCAAATAAAATTGAGGCAGGTCCTGATTAATCTTCTGAGTAATGCAATTAAATTCACCCAAGTTGGTCGCGTTGTAGTCAGAGTTAAGCGACGGGAAGAAGGACAACTAAGTCAAAAAGAATATGAAAGTGAGAGGCTTGGTAAAAATCAAAATAGTCCTGAAGTAACTTCAATAAATACTGGTAGTATATTAACTCAAAATATCCCGGATGAAAATCCGAAACAGACAGTAGCTGCTAGTGAGATTAAGGATGATTCTATGTGTTTTCTTCTGTTTGAGGTAGAAGATACAGGGGTGGGAATTTCTCCTGAAGACTTAGGCAGTGTTTTTACAGCCTTCGTACAAACCGCATCAGGTCAGAAAACCCAAAAAGGCACAGGCTTAGGATTAACTATTAGCCGCCAATTTGTACGACTTATGGGTGGCGACATTACCGTAGAAAGTGAACTGGAACGAGGTTCTCTTTTTAAATTCGAGATTCCAGTCCATCAAGTTGAAGCCTCAGCGATGCCGGCTGCGAAAATCAACTATGAAATTATTGGCTTGCAGCCCAATCAACCTCAATATCGGATTTTAATTGTGGACGATGGGGAGGACAATCGTCAACTATTAATCAAAATGCTTTCTCCCTTGGGTTTTGCACTGCAAGAAGCCAGTCATGGCATGGAAGCATTAGAAATCTGGGAAACTTGGCAACCACATTTGATTTTCATCGATTTGCGAATGCCGGTGATGGACGGTTATGAAGCTACCAGAGAAATCAGATCCAGAATCCAGCAAAGAACAGAAGGACTACCAGGGGCAGTGGAGATAAATCTGGAGAGCAATATTTTGACTCCAGAATTACCCATTCCGAAGATTATTGCCTTAACAGCTAGTACAATTGAAGAAAGACGCTCCTTTGCTTTATTGGTTGGCTGTGATGACTTTATCAACAAACCTTTCCGTAAAGTAGATATATTGGATAGCCTCAACCAACATTTGGGGATAGAGTATATT
Source organism: Oscillatoriales cyanobacterium (assembly GCA_004292745.1). Taxonomy (GTDB): domain Bacteria; phylum Cyanobacteriota; class Cyanobacteriia; order Cyanobacteriales; family Microcoleaceae; genus Microcoleus; species Microcoleus anatoxicus. The sequence continues at coordinate 15,119 of RDXH01000071.1, forward strand.
TATCGCTCAACTGGTTCGAGTGTAAGTGGAAATGATGAAATCGGCGAGGGAAATATTCTCTCTGATTCAGCAGGTCGTTTTGCCCCTGCTTCTGCACCGAAACTGCCTGCTGAATGGATAGATAATATGAAGCAGGTCATCCGCAGTGCCGACTTTGATTTAATTGCTACCACCATCGAGGAAATTAGGATAACTCGTCCTGAATTTGCCGATCTTCTTCAACATCATCTAGATAATTTTGATTACCAGAAAATTTTTAATTTAATTACTGAGGTAGAGGAATCATAAAATGCAGATGAAGCAGGACAAAACTGACCAGGATCAAGCAGATATTTTAGTAGTTGACGATACGCCAGATAACCTGCGTTTGTTGATTAGAATTTTGCAAAAACAGGGGTACAAAGTTAGACCTGTAACTAACGGTTTTTCTGCTTTAGAGGCTATTGAATCTAGCCAGCCAGATTTGATTTTGTTAGATATTATGATGCCGGATATTAGCGGTTATGAAATATGTCAAAAATTGAAATCTAGCCAGGATTTCAAGGAAATTCCTATCATTTTTCTCAGTGCCTTGGAAGATGGATTAAATAAAGCAAAAGCTTTTGAAATAGGTGGTTCTGACTATATTACTAAACCTTTCCAGGTCAAAGAAGTATTGGCGCGAGTTAACAATCAACTGATTGTCCGTTCCTTGCAGATGCAGTTGCAAGCAAAAAATCATAAATTGACCGAACAAAACGACCAATTACAAGAGGAAATTATCGAGCGTAAACGGGTTGAAACAGAAACTTTTTTATTATTGAAAGCTACTCAAGCTATTAGCAAAGCTGAGGATTTTGAGTCGGCGATTGATGTAATTTTAAGGCTAATTTGCGAAACAATCAACTGGAATTTGGCGGAAGCTTGGATTCCCGATAATGATGGCAAGATTTTAAAATGTGCTAGAGGTATGTATGCTAGTGATTTGAGTTTTGCAGAATTCCGAAAAACGAGTTTTCCTTTAACTTTTGCCCCTGGTGTGGGAATGCCTGGTCGGATTTTTCTATCCCAGCAGCCTGAATGGATTGAGGATGTTTCTATAGTTGAATCAGAAGTTTTTCTGCGTTTTCAAATTGCCGGAAATGTTGGTTTAAAAGCTGCCTTCGGTTTTCCGATTTTGGCTGATAATCAAGTGTTAGCGGTGATAATTTTTTATTGTGACAAGAGTCTTGAATGTCAGCCGCGATTGTGGGAATTATTTAGTGCGGTTGCGACTCAGCTAGGTGCGTTGATTAAGCGCAAGCAAGCTGAGGAAGCGCTGAGATTGGAGCAACAACAAACAGAGAGATTGCTGCTGAATATTTTGCCAAAACCCATCGCCCTCCGTTTGCAAAAGGAACAAACACTGATTGCCGATCATTTTGATGAAGTGAGTGTTTTGTTTGCGGATTTGGTGGGTTTTACGGAGTTTTCTGCCCACAAAAGTCCGACGCAGTTGGTGGAAATTTTGAATGCAATTTTTTGTGAGTTTGATAGGTTGTCGGAGTCGCGCGGATTGGAAAAAATTAAGACTATTGGGGATGCTTACATGGTGGTGGGCGGTTTACCCACACCGCGAGAGGATCATGGGGAGGCGATCGCCCTTTTAGCCCTAGAGATGCAAGCGGCTTTGACTCAGTTTAATCTCAAAACCGGAGAAAATTTTGAATTACGCATCGGCATACACAGCGGTTCGGTGGTAGCAGGAATTATTGGAATTAGCAAGTTTAGCTATGATTTGTGGGGTGACACTGTTAATGTTGCTTCGCGGATGGAGTCCAATGGAATGTCGGGAAAAATTCAAGTGACGGCGACAACTCGTGAGCTTTTGAAAGATAAATTTGTTTTAGAAGAAAGGGGGATGACTGACATTAAAGGCAAAGGGAAAATGTTGACTTACTGGCTGCTAGACAAGTGTTAAAATATAAGTGGTTAATTTTTTTAAGTAAATATCTATTAATATTAAAATTAGATGGAACTTCCGCTTGATGAGGGCTAATAATTTGCAAACCGTTGACACAAAATCACCGACAGCATTAAAAAAAGTGCTAGTTATTTTAATGTCATTGCTAGGAGTAGCAATACTGTCGATCGCCATTTTTATAGCCATTCCCGGAGAAAAAACCATGTTTGCTGGAAAAAGACCTACCAATATCGGTATTCAGTCAGGAAAACTCGCACCTTGTCCCACTTCCCCCAACTGTGTCAGCAGCTTTAGTCAAGATGCCGAACACAAAATTGAGCCTTTGACATACAATTCGACACCCACAGTCGCCATGGCAAATCTCAAAGGGGCGATCGCCTCCTTGGACAAAACTAAAATTATCGAACAAACAGATAATTACCTCTATGCGGAATTTACCAGTTCCTTGATGGGGTTCGTGGATGATGTAGAATTCTTGCTAGATGAATCAGCAAAAGTCATTCATGTGCGATCGGCTTCACGTCTAGGACAATCCGATTTGGGAGTCAATCGCAAACGGATAGAAGCCATCAGAAATCAACTAAATCAACTCTGAACTTCCAAGTTTTAATGGGAGATTTTGTAATGGCTATAGCATGACCGCAGACAATTTATTAGTGATAACCAGAGATTTACAGCCGTCATGCTTCGCCCCTACGAATATATTTGCAAAACTGAGCTGCACCCCAAGTTTTAATATCGTTTCCGGCTGCATCGTCAGGTGATTTAACCGCAGAGAACACAGAGGACACAGAGGGAGAGAATAGAGATCTGAATCATTCAGATGCTACCGAGTATTAAATAGCTTAGATGCTACACTTCCGACTTTAGGGAGAGGGAAAATTACTAATAAATTTTTAGGATGAAGGTAATTAGAAGCAAAGGAGAAAAAGACATGGCTCTTCAAAGAATAGAAGAATTTTATCCTAACTATAGGGAAGAAATTTTTGCAGGAGATGACATCAAAGGCTTTGATGTTTATGCAGGTGACTCCGATGAAAAAATAGGGAGCATTTACGACGCTTTGGTTGATGAAACTGGTCGTTTTCGTTATTTAGTAATTGACACCGGGATCTGGATTTTTGGCAAAAAAGTCTTGCTGCCGATCGGCTCTGCTCGTTTCGACTACGGAGCCCGTCGTGTTTATGCAACCGGTCTTTTCAGCAAAGAGCAAGCAGAACAATTACCTGCTTATAATGAATTAGAGCCTCTAGATTACGATCGCGAAGAACAGGTAAGAGACGTATACCGCGGCACCACTGCGCCAGAAACCGCATCAAATCTTTCTACTACTAACTACGATCGCAGCAACTACAGCTACGATTTAGACCGTCCTCTCTACGAGACAAACGAACAGAATCATCAAACCTTCAAACTTTATGAAGAACGGTTAATTGCCAACAAAAACCGTGCCAAAACAGGGGAAGTAGCAGTCGGTAAGCGTGTAGAAAGCGAAGTTGCACGAGCCTCAGTCCCCATCGAAAAAGAACGAGTTGTCATCGAGCGAGTAACACCCGTAGAAGCAGGTAGAGTAGTTTCAGTCGGTGAAGTTGACTTCCAATCCGGTGAAGTTGCACGCATGGAAGTTTACGAAGAAACCGCCGACATTCACAAAGAAGCTTACGTGCGCGAAGAAGTCAGCGTTAGAAAAGAAGTAGTTCGCAGCACCGTGGATGGTGAAGAAACCTTGCGCCGTGAAGAACTCGATGTTCAGACAGATGGAACTCCTGTTGTAGATAACAAAATCTAAAGCGCCCACTGCCTATTTTAGGGGGATAGATTTAGTGCCAAGTTGGTTTTTTTCAGACCACTTTGTCATCCTAACATCACCCTCTAAAAACCCCTAAAGCGTGTAATGGGGAACCCCCCCCCTGCCCCCCCCAAGGGGGGATTAACCAATTACCACTTACCAATTACCAATTACCACTTACCAATTACCAATTACCAATTACCAATTCTCGATCGTACCTCATCTTTCACTCCCAAGGCTATATATAGCGTTTTTAAGGTAAATTAGGAAACTTTTAAAAATGAACAACCAACCCTCAGTTAAAAAAAATAAACCAGCCAAAGGAACTACCCATTTCAACCGAGTTCCCGAAAAAGTAAAAGTGAGGACAAAGCTCAAAACTTTTATAGTCAAAGATATAGAAGGTGAGTTAGTAGGTAAAATCAAAGATGTCTATTTCGACAATAGTGGAAAAATCAATTTTTTAGTAGCCGGAAAGCAGGGGGAAAACCCACGGCTTGTTTTATTAAATATTAAGCAACTCGACACAGTAGATTATCAGGAAAAAATCCTGTCATTTAAACTCAGCTTAGAGCAAATAGAGATGCTGCCACTAAAATCAGGTAATGACAGCCCTGAGCATTTAGAAAATCCAGCATCCCCAAAGGTTCTCATTCACAGCAACCCAACTCCTCCCGTAGCAATTATGTCTAATGAAACCGATGCCGATGAGCGCCCCATAGAAAATCTGGAAAGCGCGAAAACTCACGAAGACTTAGATAGCGAAGACTTAGATATTGTCGATCGAGAAATAATTCGCCTGCTAGAAGAACGATTGGTAATCAATCGCAGCAAGCGCAAAGTTGGCGAAGTTATTGTCCGCAAAGAAATAGAAACTCGCATGGTACAAGTACCAATCCACCGAGAAAAATTGATTGTGGAACAAGTAGGTGACGATCCGAAGGTGTTGGCGGAAATAGATTTGGGCGAGGGACAAATCACGGGTATCGATTTGAGCGAAATTAATCATCACCAACCGTCAGTACCAACAGTTAGCGCTGAATTTACTTCTGTGCAAAAAGCCAGCAAAGTTTTAAATTTGATCGAATCCCAGCCGCGTCACGGCTGCGTCAAAGTCCGTATAGAAATAGTTCTAGAAAATCAGGATATGGAGGAAACTTATCAAAAATTGATGGACAGCTATTCAGATAATTGAACTAGGAAATCTGAGCTGGGGGCTAATTTGATAAATAACGCTTACAGGTTGGGTTGAGCGAGAGAACCCAACTTCCCATCTGGTTTTACCGAAAGTTTAACCGGATGGACTAATTGCATTTTTGGAAAAATTTTTCCAAATTGCGGTATGATTGTGTTGGAAAAGTCTAAAAGTATTAGAAAATGACCAGCACCATTTCCGACATTACAGTAAAAACGATCGCAGGCGCAGACAAACAGCTAGGAGAGTATGCTGGTAAGGTACTCTTGATCGTGAATTTAGCTTCCTACTGTGGCTATACGCCTCAATACAAAGGACTCGAAGAGTTGAATCAAAAGTACAGCGCTGCGGGTCTCCGGGTTTTAGGGTTTCCCTGCAACGACTTCGGTGCTCAGGAGCCTGGTACTAACTCAGAAATTGTGGAATTCTGCACTACAAAATACGGTGTCAGTTTTGAGCTTTTCGATAAGGTACACGCTAAAGGTAGTCAACAACACCCGCTTTATGCTCAGCTTACGAGTTCTGTGGCTCCCAAGGGCGAGGTTTCTTGGAATTTTGAGAAATTTTTAGTCAGCAAACAAGGTGAAGTGGTTGCTAGATTTCGCAGCAGTGTAGGCCCGGAATCTCCTGAGTTGATTGCTGCAATTGAACAGGAATTGGCTAAATAAAGAAGAGGGAAGAAAGAAGAGGGAAGAAGTTACTTTTTTTCGGTTTCTCATTTTCTGGCTTCTTTTTTCCCGCGGTTGATTAAATACAATGGGAGAATTATTTAGTGGAAAATACATCTGGGTTAGATTTATTTGTAGGTTTATTGGCGATCGCCATTTTGGGTGGCGGACTCCTAATGCTGTTTTCGGGTATCTCCTCATTTCCTAAAGAAAAATAAAATATAACCGCAGTCAAAAGGATTTAGCGCTCTAGGAAATTGGTGATAATTCGATGTCAAGGGGATGGGAAAATAGGCCGCGCCTAGTCAAAGGTTAAGAGTTGCGATCGCCTGTCTAGGCAATCCTAGGAAAATGTGATAATCTATGGGCTGCAATAGACTTTTCTCATCAAGATTGTGGAACGGGCATCGTGCCTGTTCTTAACAGGGTTATACTTCCTTCTTGCTTCTACTTATGAACATCGAGCAGTTTGTTGAAAATTCACTAGGACAATGGCGATCGCAACGTAGCGCCCATCACTTGACTTTCAGACACTTTGAAGCTATAGAATCAGTGATTGATATCGTCGCAGTCTCACCCGATGATGCAGCCGTCATCGACCTCTGCAAGTCCTACAACATCGACCCAACCCAAGCACTAAGCCCCTTTCAAATGGTCTGGGAGGGACACTCAGATTGGGATGAAAACGCCGAAATGAAGGGGAGTTGCATCCTCGTACCAATCCCCGATCGCACAGTCCCCAATCGCGGCAAATTACTGCGAGATCAAGGATATGCCGAAACCATTCCCGCCGCCGCCGACTATCACATCACCGAGGATGATACCTTTGTCCTGCTCACCAGCTACGATAACGCCGCCGCCGAAGAAAAAATCTGGTTTGCCAATCCCAACCTCCGGTTTCGTGTTTCCCTGATCAAAACCAGCAAAGGAAGTGGAGTTGTTACCGCCTCATTTTCCTCAGAAATTCGTTCACTTTCCGGGAAATAAGCAAATAGGAAATAGGGTATGAATACTGTCAAAAACAATGATTTAATCACTCTGGCTCAGTGGATGGCGGGGGATTTTAGTAACTACAAACAATCCTTTGCCAAACCACAACAATTTGCCCATATTCACATCTTCTTTCGTCCCTTACCCTTTGAATTTTTTAACGCGATCGGCTTTTATTCCGAACAAGTTTATGACCATGACCTTTGGACTCCCTATCGTCAAGGAGTTCACAAATTAATTGACCAAGGAGAACAAATTTATATTGAAAATTATAGTCTCCACGATCCAGTACAATACGCCGGCGCAGCACGAGAATTAAGCATTCTCAAGACAATTAAACGCGATTGTATTCAAAGACGCTACAATTGTTCGATGGTTTTCCAACGAGACGGAGAAATGTTTCGAGGTAGTGTAGAGCCTGGAAACCAGTGTCTGATTGAAAAAAAAGGTTGTTTGACCTACCTCATCAGTGACGTGGAAATCACCGAAACAACTTGGGGTAGTCTCGATCGCGGTATGGATGTAAATACTCATCAACAGATGTGGGGCTCCGACAACGGCTCTTTATGGTTTGAAAAGCGCCAAAGCTTTGCAGCAGAAGTACCATTGGTCTAATTTTCGGTTTGGGCGATCGG
>RDXH01000342.1 GCA_004292745.1 Oscillatoriales cyanobacterium
CAATCCTAAATCATTTGTGAACTTCTTACCCCCTCCCCTTAGTAAGGGGAGGGTTGGGGTGGGGTAAAAATCTTTACGACTCATTTAGGATTGCTATATATCCCAAAATAACACCTACAACTTTTTGTGCGATCGACTCAGAGTTACCTTGATCCACATTCGTTTTCATCATCAAAAAAAATTCAGTAATATTTCTCTAGCTAATATTGCACAAAGCCTATTCATTGCTCGAAATCTAAATTTACCAAGAAATTCACTTTTTGTGGAACAGGCCGGAAAGCCTGTTGCTAATGCATACTTACAAAATAATTTGGCATAATAGAGAAAATCACCCACCATCCCCAAACCCATGAATCACACATCTGACAGCAACTCCCCGTTAGACGATTTCATGAAATCCCTCGGTTTTGACCCCCATCAACCAAACAATCTGGATCATTCCCACAACAACTTACACCTCAACGACCAAAACCTCAACCATCCAGCAACATCAGACATCACCCACAGCGATTGGACTGATTCATCCCATAATTTCCACCAGCAACATCCCCAAACAGACTGGACTCACAGCCACGAGACTCACCCCACAGATAATCCTTGGCAAAATCCCGAAACCGGATTCCCAACCGGAATATCAGCAACTCCCAGCGATTGGACTGATACTTCGCACAATTTCCACCAGCAAAATCACCAAAGCGACTGGACTCACAGCCACGACATTCACCCCACAGACACTCACCAGCACAATTCCGAAACCGGATTTGCATCCGCAACAAATCATCACGACAACCACACAAATGCAGCGCCCCACGTCGTCAATTCCTCCTATTCTAATTCAGGAGACGGCCCATTCATTCACATAGACCGCAGTGGCGACGTGCACCTACACAAACTCGATGGAACCACACAAGTAGTCGGTCATGTCAACGGGCGAGATTTTTACAACTCAGCCAACGACCATATTGGATATCTTAGTAAAAACGGACACATTTGTCGGTGGGCTGACGACACTTCCGTAGGACGAGTAGAATCAGGTCATATCTATCGAGAAAACGGCAAAGAAGTCGGTCGGGCCGATACCGATTTAGAAGGTGCGGCCCATATGCTATTTGCAGTTCGCGGCGGGACTTATTAGTACCTAATCTCCAGAAACCGGGTTTTTTCGCAAAATCTACGACTCAAACCGTAAATCTCAAAAAAACCCGGTTTCTTTCACCCCCACCCAAATCTCCAGAAACCGGTTTTTTCGCAAAATCTACGACTCAAACCGTAAATCTCAAAAAAACCCGGTTTCTTCAACCCACCCTAATCTCCAGAAACCGGGTTTTTCGCAAAATCTACGACTCAAACCCCAAATCTCAAAAAAACCCGGTTTCTTTCACCCCATTCACCTACCCAAAGGAACAAACAAATGACAAAAGCACTACCAGGAAAAAAAGGATGGCTAGCCCAAGTTGGCGATTTCGCTAAAGCTGTATTCATGCCCACAGTTTATAACACAGACCGCATTTCCGAAACCCACATCGAGAACACAGGCAGAACAATCCAAGCCAACAAAGAAATCGAAGCAAGTCGTCAAGAACTCCGCATCCAAGAAGTTAAACTACAAGAATTTCAACGACAAGCAAACCTCCAATTTCAAGCCGAAGAAGGCAATCTCAACCGCTCCTTACAATCAGAACTAGCAAGACTCAACCGCGAATCCCAAACCCAAGAAGGACTCCTAAACCGTCAAATGCAAGAACAACTTGCAAAAATCAACCGCGACTTTCAAGCCAACGAAGGCAAACTCAATCGCGAACACCAAATCCAACTAGAAATATTTAGAGCCGAACTCCAAAAATGGTGCATCGAACAACAAAAAGAACTGCAACTACACCTCAAAAACCTCGACGCTCAACTCGCCCGCGAACTCCGAATTTATGACCGACAAAGTAGCATCGAAGCTATTCAAGAACAGAAAAGACAAAACAACTCTCCCATCTGGTTAATCGCCCAAGATATAGTCAACTCCAATCCCGCTCAAAACCCGATTCCCCTGCGAGTTTTCCTCTCGCCTCCCAGTCTACAATTCGACCGTTCCGGCGATGGGAATGATGCCGCCAAAGGCTTTCCAGACATGGAAAAATTTCTGGGAATTTACCTGCAACAATTCTTTGAAAAATATTCCGCCCAAGGAAGACCAATCGAGTTTTTGTCTGGTGCTTGGACGAGCAAATTTTTTCACAGCCAAGCAGCCACAAAAACCATGTTTAACGGCTTAAAAACCGAGCCAACATTAATTTTAGAATCCGTTGCGGAAGGCGATATTTTTAACCTCAACTTTGGCTATTGGGGTTTGAATTGGGCAACTTATCGCTACAAATCCCCGATTCCCATGCTACCTTGGCGCGAGGTACTTTTTGATTTTGCTAAAGACAGGGCATTGCAGTGGCAAGCTCAGCGACAAGCCTACATTGCTCAGGGTAATAGCGCTGAAAAATTTGATAAAGTTTTAGGTAATGAAGCTGTTAATAGTTTCTTGCACAACCTCGAAATTATTGACAATGAACGGATGTGCGAAGCAATGGGAATTGACCCCACCGACAGCCCGCGTCCCTACAGCATTCACAAAAAAGATTATGAAAGATTTCAGCAATTTATCGGTGTTTGTCACTGTTTAATTGCCGGATTGCTGGCGGATGAATACTTTTTTCTGCACGTCTCCTCAGAAGTGCGGCAGCGGCCTCTATTGCCTCAGTTACTGCCTGATTTGTTGCAAGATATGCCCAAGGAGGAACAGGAACAATTAGTAGAAATAGCGATTAATTTCTACGAAATGTTGTATAATATTATTGGCGAATCAGAATCGGCATGGATTCCTGAACTGAAGTTAGATTTAGCTGAAGGTTTGCTGGATTTGCCGGATAAGCGTTGGGCGGCGGCGCAAATTTTTGAGTCGGTGAAAGCTTGGCTAAAATTACGCGGTTTGTCGGTACCAGAAACAAACAAGGAAATTTTGGATGCCCTCGATGCGGCTTTGACAATTGATGATTTGAAATATGCTGGAAAACTGAATAGCTGTTTGGTGACTGTGGGCAAAACTCGCCAATTTAGCGTCATTGAATCTTGTTACAACCGAGCTATAGCACGCTGCAAACAGGAAAACTATGCAGCGGCAATTGTGGATTTCAATCAAGTGTTGCAACTGAATCCTAATTTTGCTAAGGCTAATTTCAATCGGGGATTGGCCTATGCTAAATTGGAGCAGTATCGGGCGGCGATTGAAGATTACACTCAATATTTGCGGCTGGACCCCAACAATGCTGATACTTGGAACAATCGAGGTAATGCTTATTACAAGTTGAGAGAATACGAGCAGGCAATTTCTGATTACAATCAAGCCTTAAATCTCAATCCAAATTTGTCGAGTGTAGCGCACAATCGCGATGTGGCTCAAGGTGTTTGGGATGAGAAAAAATGGTTGCGGCAACAAGAAGAAGAGAAACAGCAGCTTCAGGCTGAACAAGAACGTCAGCGGAAATTAGCAGAAGAACA
>RDXH01000343.1 GCA_004292745.1 Oscillatoriales cyanobacterium
TAGCAAGACCGAATCAAGGCAAAAAAGTCATCTAGCGATTCTTTAAAACTGAGAATGCTATCAATTTCATCAATAAAAATGACAATATTTTGAGAAATTTTGACCAGCAATAACTCTTCGATTAACTCTCCTAAACGTTGGACTGGCGACATCAATTCTCTCTCCCGCCACCAAGTCATAAACTCGACTGCATTAAATAGGTTGAAATTGCACAAAAGTTTGTAAGCGACACCGCCGTACCACTTGTCTAGAGAGACTTGCTGATTGCCAATGTCCGAAAGGTCGATCGTAGCACAAGCAATGCCATCAGCCGAGAGCTTTTGTACAGTTCGCACCAACAAACTAGATTTGCCCATTTGTCTGGAATTGAGCACGTAACAAAACTCTCCAGCTTTTAGAGCTTGATAAAGTTCAGAGTCAGCTTGTCGCACTACATAAGTAGGTGCATTTTGCGGGAGACTGCCACCGATTTGATATTGGTAATCGACTGCCATGATCTTGCCTATAATTAAACTACTTCATTAAATTTATTGTGCCTTCTCCGCAAGCAATCTTACCCTTTTGATAAATTGGTTCTGCTGGTTTAATTATACCGCGATTAGATGTTTCGCACCATATGGAGATTGTCTTTATTTCATTTTTAGTAGCATTTTGCTGGTTTTTTTTAGCAGGAATTACGAAGACACCGCCGACATAATTTTTAAGTCCCGGTTTTTTGGATATTACATAATTAAACGCTGCTTCTTTAGTGGTAATGACTGAATATTTGTAGTTGGCTGTTTCTGTTTTAATACCAAGCCCTAAAGCATTAACAGAAGTGCTAAAAACACTTTTTTCTGCAAAATAGGCTTGCTGACCTTTGTTTATTGAGCTAACATACTGTTGGGCTTCCCTTTCGTTCCTTATACTGGTAGAAAACAGAAACATTGGCACAACGAACGCCTGCATTACTCCAATGCAGATGATAAACAATAAGCATCCGCAACCGCCATAACCTGCATTATTAACAATTGGTTCTTGATTTTTAGTCATGGTTTGGTCTCCTTAAATTGTATATACAAGGCGAATTAAATTCAGTGAAGCATAGCCTGTGGATCTGCGTTACCAGGAAGAGCCTGATCGGGAGGAATAATCTGGCATATACTTAGATTATTTTGTCACTTCTATTGTGCCTTTACCGCAAACCACTTCACCATTTTCATAGGTGGGTTCTGCTGGTTTAATTGTACCGGGAGAATCAGCTTGGCACAATATGCGTCTTGTGCTTGAGCCATCTTTGACAGAAACTACAAAGACACCGCCTACATAACTTTTAAGTTCTTTTTGCTTGGATACTCCATAATTAAATACTGCTTTTTGAGTGGCGCGCAATGAATATTTGTAGTTGGCTGTTTCTGTTTTAAGGCCAAGTCCTAATGCTTCCACAGAAGTTCTAAAAACACTTTCTTCTGCAAAATATGCTTGCTGAGCTTTGTTGATTGAATCAACATACTGTTTTGCTTCTGATTGCTTGGCTTTCTGGGGGCTGCTTCCTGAAAAAAATAAACTAGAAATTAAACCAGCAATTGCTAGCCCATAAAACACGAAGATCACTAAACATCCACAACCATTATAAATAGGTGAATTTCTAATTGAATTATAACTTTTGTTACTCATGGTATTCTATCCTCATTGTTGGTAGTTTTAGCCAAGTTTCCCGGTTAAAGTTCCTATTTCGTGACTTCCTTGGTTCCCTTACCGCAGACAGGGTAGCGTTTTTCCAGCTTGGGTAACTGCGGTTTAATAATGCCTGGTTTTTCAACAGATTCACAGATGATAGTTATACTGGTCTTTTGATTAGCAGGAGCCTTGTTATCAACATTTTGAGGTGGAACCCGGAAGTCTCCACCAGTAGAGCTTTTAAAAGCGTCAACCATTATATGCAATGCTAGCTGGCTTAGAATATTGTTGACTCATGGTATTGTATCCTCTCTGTTTGTAGTAAGGACTTTATCTTGCATATACTTAGATTATTTGGTCACTGCTGTTGTGCCTTTACCGCAAACCACTTCACCATTTTTATAGGTAGGTTCTGCTGGTTGAATTGTACCGGGTTTGTCAGCTTCGCAAATTATGGATTGTGTTGTCAGTATTTCATGTTTAGCACCATTTGGATCAACTTCTTTAGCAGAAACTACAAAGACACCGCCGGCATAACCTTTGCTTTCTTTTCGCTTGGATACTCCATAACTAAATGCTGCTTTTTTAGTGATGCGAACTGAATATTTGTAATTTGCTGTCTCGGTTTTAAGGCCAAGTCCTAAAGCTTCAATAGAAGTGCCAAAAACACTGTTTTCTGCAAAATATGCTTGCTGACCTTTGTTCATTAAGCCAACATAAATTTTTGCTTCTGATTCCTTAGCTTTATCCCTCTGAGATAGATATGATAGAGTTGATGGAAGGTCAATTAGCGTCATGAACATACAAATCAATAATAGTCTGCAACCGTTACCAATTAAACTCCTCATTAATTCTTGCTTTTTAGTCATGGTTTTGTCTCCTTAAAGGGTATATACAAGGCGATCGCATTTTTCCCATAGCTCGATCGCCTCAACTTCAACTAATCCCTAAGCTCGCAGCTTTTGTCCCTCTTTACGGTCAATGGATGTCGGCTGAATCACTTTACTGCCGATCGCAAAATCGCGCAATTCCACCCTCGTAAACTTCACACCCCAAGGATCAGTGATTGTATCCAACTCCTCCACTAAAGCATTATTGAGTAGATTGCGAGCCGTGTAAAGTTCCTCTACATTTAATTTAGCAATATGAGTCCGAATTGAAAGAATCAGCATATTGAACATCGCTTCCTTGAGATTCTGCACCTTGTAGGAAGCTTTTTCTAGGTCAATGATTCGCCAGTACACAATAAATTCAAGGGTGACGGAAACGCGATCGCCAGTTGTGCATTGTTGCGGTGCTAGGTTTAACATTTGCTCGCGCAGAGTTTGTTGATAGGCGACTGTTTCGACAAAGGGAATCAGAAATGTCAAACCAGGTTCGAGTTTTTTGCGATCGTACTTTCCGAAAATTTCAACTAAGGCTTCATCTCCTTGACGGACAATTTTAACACTACTGGCTAAGGATACGCCAGTGATTGCAAACAACACCATCAAAAAATACTGATACATAGTGAATCTCCTGGTAAATAATTAACAGTTGGTAGGGGCGGTGCCCCCGTGCCCGCCCTCTTAGTTGACTTGATGTGGCTACAAAGGTTTAGTTGTTGACATGAATTAATTTGTCAGGTACAACAATCAACGTATTTCCTTCGCGGCGCAAAACGTAAACTTTTTGTCTGGGTGCGATTACTTGGTTATCTTCATTGCGAGCTTTCCACGAAGCACCTTCATAAATCACCATTCCAGTTTCTCCAGATAAAATTTCGGAGATACTTGTCGCTTCCGTTGCTTCGGGAATCACAAACTTTTTGCGAACAATAAAAATTGGTCGAATCCAGATACTCAGGGCGAGAGATATCCCCATCCAGTAGAATATTCTCCACAAAATAAAGGATTCAATTAGAGCTGAGACTCCCATCATCAGCACGTAAAATCTGTATTTTTGGGGCTGGGTTTTTTGGATGAATAGATCGATCGCACTCAGCACAACTCCGACTATCAGCCACAATATCGGCGGTGTGAATGCGAAAGTTGGTTGATTAGTTGCTAATGCTAGCGGCAAACTTAGGATAGAGTACATAATTATTCACCCCCTTGTGACAGCGATCAACCTGGTT
>RDXH01000072.1 GCA_004292745.1 Oscillatoriales cyanobacterium
CTTTTCTTCGAGCTATTCTAGAAACATACTTCATTCCCGATCGCATTATGGTTGCCTTACCCGATCGCCTATCGATGAGTCCAGAAGAATACCTGGCTTGGGAACCCACCCAAGAGGAACGCTACGAGTATTGGGATGGCGAAGTCGTCGCCATGAGTGGCGGCACCCGCAATCACAATCGGATTTGCATCAACTTCTTCAAGCTATTAGACGATCGCCTGAATCTTCCCTACGAGATTTACATCTTAGCTGTGAAACTACAGGGAGAACGAGGGCGAAATTATTTTTATCCAGATGTTGTGGTAACTTGTGACGATCGCGATAACGATCCACAATTAGTGCAATTTCCTTCCTTGATTATCGAAGTTCTATCGCCTTCCACCGAGGCAGTAAATCGCGGTATTAAATTTGCGAAATACCGCCAATTTTCAACACTACAAGAGTATGTATTGGTGCAATTTGAACAGCCAGGAGTAGAGATGTTTCGGCGCAATCAACAGGGGCAATGGGTTCTCTCCGAGTACGGTTTGGGCGATTCCTTGCAACTGGAATCGGTGAATCTAGAAATTGCGATCGCCGATTTATACCGCCAAGTACAATTTTCTTAGTTGCATCGGAATTAATATTACCCACAGCCAGGACACGGCAGTGCCCTTCTTCGTGTCAACTTAAGGTAGAACCAATAGCCCGACAGGGGTTTAAACCCCTGTCTCAAAGCGAAAGTCCTCTCAAAGAGGACTGAAGAGAATAATTTTCAACTCTTGAGTCCTCTTTGAGAGGACTTTCGCTATTAGACAGGGAATTGATTCCCTGGCGGACTCGCGGGATGACCAACGGACTTGGTGGGCACGCGAGCTTAAATTGACACTAATCGGCACTGCCTTCTCCTAATTTCTTAACCAGGATTTACGCACTCTGACCAAAGAAACCGGGTTTTTTACGAAATACTTTGTTGCAGTACACAAATTCGATAAAAACCCGGTTTCTGGACACCATCGTAAGTCCTATTTAAACAAACTGACCAGTTGTAGTCGATCGCACGCGACGAATTCCAATCACCGAAGGCATGGGCGAACGACGCGAATCATTCGAGATATTACTCGGCCACAAACTACCACGAGAAACAGTCCGAGTTTGATTGAAAACAGCACCATTCAAATCCAACATTTCAATTTGTCGGCTGAGTACAGTACCATCATCGATCGGGCAATCTTCCCCTGGATGCTGCACCGCAACTACCAGCGTATCTCCGATAAAAGTTGGACCAGTGATTTCGCACCGGTTCGGGCCGTAAGCAAAGGGAATTACACTTCCTGCATTCGGGCCGTTCGTTGGAATATAAAACAGCCAATTGTTCCCAAAAACACCAGTAAATTCTGATGTATTACCAGTCTTTTTGTGGTCGATCGTAGCTGGTTTTGCCGCAGAACCAACATCAAAACCATTGTGCGTGCTAGTAGACATATCAGTGACACCCCAAATATTACCTTGAGTGTCAAAAGCTAAATTATCTACACTAGCAAATCCTGCGCCAGCTACCGCACCAGCCTCTCCACCTTGACTAAAACGTTGCCAGCGGAATGTCGAACCCGCACCGTCGGAACTATCTTCAATTATCTTGTAAATTCCTCCCGACTGCTGACCGCTGTTGAGGGCGGCAGTGTATTTCGCAACATTAAAAATGCGAGAATCTGGATAGCCATCACTTCCCGGTGCGCCGTCAGTATAAGCAATGAAAACTTCCTTAGTTGTAGGATGAATTTCCAAATCTTCAGGGCGTGCCGTCGGAGTGCCACCAATCAAATTAGCAGCTAAGAAAGCATCAACTAAAACCGCACCTTGGCTGCTGTAGAAATTAGCAAGAGTTTTATTTCTGTAGCCGGGAAGTACAGTTTCTTCATTAGTTGTATCTACTACAAAAGAACCGCCGTCCTCGGTTTGACCGGCAATTCCGGCGCGTTTGGGCAAGCGAGTAGCCGCATCTCTTTGAGCTTTGCCAAAACTTGCTAATTCCGCTTCACCAACTTTAGAAGGACGCACCGGATTCGTGGGGCTATTTATTGTCAGCGCCAGCCATCTTCCCGCACCGTTACGATTGAATTGGGCGACGTACAAAGTGCCATCTTCAAACAAGCGACTGTTGTTTTTATCTGCGGGATTGGTGACAGTACCGTTGCTGACAAATTTCCAGGTGTGTCCGCCGCGGCGATCGTCTCCCATGTATGCTACTAATTTGCGGCCTGCTTCGGCGCGCATCGCGACGTTTTCGTGGCGGAAACGGCCTAAAGCGGTGTGTTTGCGGGGGCGGAAACTGGGATCTTGGGGATCGACTTCTACCATCCAGCCGTATTTTTCGCCAACTAAGCCGAATTCCTCACCGGTAGTACCCTTGGCGTAGCCTGTTTGACTACCGTTGGGTTTGACGTTTTCCTGAACTCCCACGAAAAATGCTTCGCTACCTTGGAAGTTTTCTTCGGCGGAGAGGTTGGTACCCCAGGGAGTTGTGCCGCCGGAACAGTTGTAGGCTGTACCGATGATCCGGTTTCCCAGCCCGTCGCTGTTGACTTGGGCGAAGACTTGGGTGGCTGCGGGGCCTGTGGCTGTAAGATATTTGTCGTCGCCTTGTCTGGTTCCCCAGGATGTGACATCTTTGTATTTGTCGGTGCGCTGGCTGTTGATTCCGAGGCCGGAAAGTCCGTGGATGCGTCGGTTGAGGGAGTCGCGGGCGATCGCACCAAATCGACCATTGGCTTGTTTGGTCATGCGGACTATCGATAAACCCATGTTGTACATGAATTCGCCGAGGGTAGCCCGATTTTTTACCGATAAGTCTAAACCGAGTACAGCGCGATCGCTCGCGGGGAATGATGCCACATCTGACGGGGTATCCGGCGCCACTTTCGACATCGGAAAGCCTACGTACTCGTGGTTGACGAAGAGATAGCCATCGTCATTGCTACCGCGAAGGCCTACAAAACCGGTATAGTCGTTGTTGTAACCGAAATAGTCGGATAGATCGGGAAAAACTCGATCGCCCCAGCGGAGAATCACATATCGTTCGTATTCTGGCGGCACAACCACATCGTCAATAATATTGTAGCTGGTTAATCTAGTATTCTGCGAAGCCGCCATTACGGTTCCCTGTCCGTTTAAACCCGTCGGCATAAAACTGGACAATTCTTGATAAATTGGCAGCGGGTGGGGAAGTCTTACCGGAGTGAAAGATAGTGGACTGAAGGCAGCTTCGGCAGAGGTGGAATTGATACCGAATAGTGTTTGAGTTAGTTGAGGTGCAAGGACAGTAGTAGCTGCACTGCTACCGAAGAAAATTAGCAGTTGTCGGCGAGTTATTTTAGACATAAATTCCTGTTCAACCCCACATCCCTAATCTGGTGATTCTCTATGAGATTTTACCGTTGTTAAATTAAGGGAAGTTTAGATTTAGGTTAATTAAAGTGAGATTATATTTTGATTAATGATTGGTTATTGGTTATTTGTTATTGGTTATTTGTTACCAATGCCCGATGCCCGATTCCCAATGCCCCATGCCCAATGCCCCATGCCCAATGCCCCATGCCCAATGCCCCATGCCCAATGCCCCATGCCCGATTAGTCATCTCGAAAACCAGGGTCATTTTGTCTAGATGCTGGCCGACTGGGCGCTGGTAAGTTAATAGTTTGCCAAGGCCCAGAATTTGAGGATGAGATATTGCCCTCTCTGAATCCCAAGAGGTATTTAGCATCAGCAAAATATCTAGTCCACTGTTCAATTCGGGAATCTTTTTGCCACTGGTTGCGAGATACTCTCGATCGCAAAACAGGAACCATTCGTCTGCTGCGATCGGCTGTAATTATCACCGTAACCTCTGTCAATCCGGGATTGTTTTGGAATTCTTGGGCGATCGACTCTTTCGCTAAATCTTCCGCCTGCTGTACTAAACTGGCAAAAGATTGACTATCATCGGAATTTACGGTAAGATAGGTTTCCTTAGTTTCAGCCAAAGCGATCGATGTACTTGATGTAAAATTAATAGTGACTAGAATCAAAGCAGACAAAAGGAGACGGTAAAAACTCATTAATTTCCCAATTTAACACTGATACTTATCAAGTATAATCAATAAAAATTAAGCATAAATTAAGCTAAAATTAAAACAATTGGTTACAGAACCATCGAGACTTATTCATCTCTCTTATCTCCCTCTGTGTTCTCTGTGTTCTCTGCGGTTAAAATATTCCAATTCAACCTCCAATGCAATCAACAAAATGTGCCATCGCCCTCGGTAGCAACCTAGGGGACTCCCTCACAATTCTCAAAAGTGCGATCGCCACCCTCAACAACACCCCAGGAATAGAAGTAAAATCCCATTCAAGCTGGTATCAAACAGCCCCAGTCGGGCCACCACAACCCGATTACATCAACGCCTGTGCCATCCTAGAAGTTACCCTAGAACCCGAACAGTTACTATTAACTTTATTAGAAATAGAAATAAAATTTAATCGAATTCGCCAAGAAAAATGGGGACCGAGAACCCTAGACCTAGATTTGCTATTATATGATAATTTAGTCCTACAAACTCCGACGCTGACTCTACCTCACCCCCGAATGACAGAAAGAGCATTTGTATTAGTCCCTTTGGCAGAAATTGCCCCGGATTGGGTGCATCCGGTGACAGGAAGTGCGATCGGACAACTGGCGCAAAGGGCAGATTTTTCGGGAATAGAAAAAATGATAGTCTAGAAGAGACACAAAATTAATTATCACTTCTCAATTTCCAATTTCCCATGCCCATGCAACCAGATTTGATATGATGTCATAAATCAGTACAGTCTCAAATTATTCATTTGTTGCTTATGTCGAGCGATCGAGAACTACCCCAAATCCTCAAACAACGCCTGTTTTACCAAGGACGCAAATTTAATTTTGACGTAGCCACTCTCCGGCTTCCCAACGGTGCCGAAGGCGAATGGGAGTGTATTCGTCACCCAGGCGGAGCCCTCGCAGTACCAGTCACCCCCGAAGGTAAACTCGTCTTGGTGCGACAATATCGTTTTGCGGCTCAAGGGCGAATTTTAGAATTTCCCGCTGGTACTATAGAAGTTAATGAAAACCCCGCCGAAACCATTAAACGCGAAATCGAAGAAGAAACAGGATATCGCGCCGGTAAATGGCAAAAATTAGGGCAATTTTTGCTCGCCCCCGGTTATTCAGATGAAATCATTTATGCTTTTTTAGCCCAAGATTTGGAAAAACTGGAAAAGCCGCCAGCACAAGACGATGATGAAGACATGGAAACTGTTTTATTCACTCCTGAAGAATTAGAAAAAGCTATTTTAGCTGGGGAACCAATTGATGCAAAATCTATTTCTAGCTTTTTCTTAGCCCGTCCTTTTTTGACTTAAAATGTGTGGTTTCGACGCAGTTTATCCTGAGCGTAGTCGAAGGGCTCAACCACCGGGAAAAAATCGTAGGCTGAGCGTAGTCGCAGCCCGGAATCTGTGGTTTCGACGCAGTTTATCCTGAGCGTAGTCGAAGGGCTCAACCACCGGATTTTTGATCCCGTATGTATCCTAAAATCTAAAATCTAAAATCTAAAATCTAATGTCTGATCTAATTTTATTTTGGCATCGCCGAGATTTGCGTATTTGTGATAACATAGGACTAGCAGCAGCACGGCAACAAAGCCCGAAAATAGTCGGTCTTTTCTGTCTCGATCGCCATCTCCTCAATCTTGATGACGTAGCGCCCGCCAGAGTCACATACATGATGGGATGTTTGCAAAAACTTCAGCAGAGTTACGCTGAATCGGGCAGTCAATTACTGATAATTCAAGATGAACCTAGTGAAGCCATCCCCAGATTAGCCACAGCTATAAATGCCAAAGCAGTATTTTGGAATCTGGATGTGGAACCCTATGCAAAAAAACGTGATTTGGCAGTATCTAATGCCCTAGCACAAACAGGAATTCAAGTCAAAAATTTCTGGGATCAACTACTGCACGCGCCAGAGGAAATTCGCACAGGCACGGGAAATCCCTATACTGTTTATACACCATTTTGGAAAAAATGGAACAGCCTACCCAAAACCCAACCAGTAGAGACACTACCAATCATTTCTCTAGAAGAAATGACAGGATTAAGCGCAGCAGAAGCAGAAATTGCACGCCAAGCCGGTGCAATGGAAATATTGCCTAGCGCCAGAGACTTGGGCTTTATTTGGGAAAATCCCTTGTTAATAGAACCAGGCGAAAATGCAGCGCAAGAAAAATTGGAATATTTTTGTGATTTGGCAATTTACGAATATCAAGACCAACGCAATTTTCCCATAATTAATGGCACATCCCAACTCAGCCCTGCGCTCAAATTTGGTGCCATCGGCATCCGCACAGTTTGGCAAGCTACCCAGATATTAATGGATAATTGTCGCAACGAAGAAGGGCGGACAAATATCCGTACTTGGCAACAGGAATTAGCGTGGCGAGAGTTTTATCAACACGCGATGTATAATTTTCCGGAATTAGCAGATGGGCCTTACCGTCAAGCGTTCAAAGACTTTCCTTGGGAAAATGATGAAAAACTTTTTCAAGCCTGGTGTAGAGGCAAAACTGGCTATCCGATTGTAGATGCGGCAATGCGGCAGTTGAATCAGACTGGTTGGATGCACAATCGGTGCCGGATGATAGTCGCTAGTTTCCTCACTAAAGATTTAATTATTAACTGGCAGTGGGGGGAAAAATACTTTATGCAAAAATTGATTGACGGCGACCTTTCTGCTAATAATGGTGGCTGGCAGTGGAGTGCATCCAGTGGTATGGACCCGAAGCCTTTACGCATATTTAATCCCGTGAGTCAAGCTCAAAAATTTGACCCGGAAGGGGAATATATTCGGCACTGGGTTCCTGAATTGCGCCGAGTAGATACGAAACTTTTGCTAACTGGAAATATTTTGCCTTTAGAACGCAAATTTCTTCCTTATCCCGATCGCGTCGTAGATCATAATGAGCAGCAGCGCAAGTTTAAGGAACTTTATAAACAGCAAAAAATAGTTGATTAGTTATTGGTTATTGGTGATGGGTTAAAAGTCAACAATGCCCGCTTCCCAATTCCCATTACAAACAAGTTATCATAAACTTAAATAAATCGGAGGTTGAAATGGTAACTCTGCAATTAAGACAAATCACTGTACCGCCTGGACATCGAGTCTTGTTCAATGATGTCAACTGGCAGGAATTTGAAGCAATTTTAGATGAGTTGGGAGAACACCGTGCCTCTAGAATAGCTTACAGTCAAGGAAGTTTGGAGATTAGGATGCCACTACCAGAACACGAATTTAATAAAGAAATTATTGGCGATATGGTCAAGATTCTACTCGAAGAACTCGAACTCGATCGAGAATGTTTTGGTTCGACTACTTTCAAGCGCAAGAGTATGTTGCAGGGAATTGAGCCTGACAACTGTTTTTATATTCAGAATTATGCTCGAATGATTGGTAAAAAGCGCGTTGATTTAACTATCGATCCGCCACCGGATTTAGCAATTGAAGTCTATCTAACTTCCAAGACTCAATTAGATGCTTACGAGGCGCTGGGAGTACCGGAGATTTGGCGGTATGAAAATAATCAGCTTGAAATTAATGTGCTTGAAGATGGGAAATATGTAGTATCTGAAATTAGTTTAATATTTCCAAATTTGCCAATTGTTGAAGCTATTTCTCAATATTGCGAACAAAGTCAAGCGGCGGGCACGAGTCAAACTCTCAGATTGTTTCGTAAGTGGGTGAGAGAACAAATCACGCATTGAGGACTTTAGTCATCACTACAAATTTGACTATTTCTCGATGCCCTTTGCGCTCTGCCCTAGGCGCAATTACCAATATCGATCTAAAATCCAGTTGTTTTTTTAGTTTCGTTTCTGAGAAATAGAGAGAGAATAGGGGTGTTGGCCTTGAGCCCGATCGCCTACAAAAATAGTATAGGTTCCCTTATCCCCATAACCGGAAAATTCTACCGTCGTAGCAGCCGCATTGGCCGGTAGGACGCAGAAACGCCCCCTGGGCCCTTGAATTATCAAACTCGGAGCTCCAGTGGTTTGAACTGCAATCTGCCAGTGAGGTAAATTTTGGGTGACTTCGATGACGTGGTTTGGCCCTGGGGCGACAAAACCGCAATCGCCACTATTGTTCTTGCCGCCGGAAACTCCAGACATAGTTAGCGGTTCGGGAAATCCCGGAGCAATTTGTAGTGGTTGGCTCCTAACAGCGCCCGTAGCAGCTAAAATCATTGCCAAGGTTAAAGTGGCGATCGACCTTAACCTCGGTCTGGCGCGATCGCACGGATAGTGTATCTTCATATTTATCCTTATTGATCCCAACACAATAGCGGAAGTTTCCACTTCTTTGAGGGTAGAGGACGATCGGCGATTCCGAACACGCTCTTGTGACTGTTGTCAATGTGACCGTACTAGAATGACAAAGGTACAGTTAAAGTAACTCCCCAAATTTTTTTATGAATTATCAAAATAATTTCAACTGGCAGCAAGCATTCGGAGAACTAAAAGCTAGACTAGACCGATCGCCACTAATCAAAATTAATTTAGACAACTACCCCGCCGTCGAAACCTTCTACAATCAGTTTCTTCATAGGTTTCAAAGCCTCCCAAAACCAGGTCAAGTAGCAGTCTTTGGCGTGGGGGCGATAATTCTCCTGACAGTCTTCAATACAGTTGTACAGCTAATTTCTGCCCTGATGACCCTTGCCCTTCTGGGAGTGCTCATCTACATAGCGTATAAATTGACAATTGCTCCAGATTCCTCAAATACTAACGACAATTAATAGGAAATTTTGAATATGGCTAGCCCCACCGCCCCCAGTGGCATTAATCAACCCGATCCGTCTTGGCCCTCACAATCCAAGCAAATGCCACTGCTGGTGCGCAGGTGCGGCGCTTGGGTAGTTGAAATTTCCTTAGTCGCAGCTAGTGCCCTAGTTCCCTTCAGTATCGGGGCCTTGGTGAATCGGGATGCTCAAACAGTACCACTCAACTCCTCAATAGCAGCAGCATCTGAGACAGTTTCCCGTACTTTAGGGATACCTGTGCGCGATCGCAACCCCAGAGTCGCACCCCTGACTAATCTATTCTGGTCTGCGGCGCTGATGGCACCAGCGGTTCTGGCAGCTTGGGAACTGTTTTTACTCGCCAGAACCGGTCAAACTCTGCCTAAACGCTGGTTTGGGGTGAAAGTTGTCACAGCATCCGGTACTCCTCCGGGTTTGGTGCGAGTCCTGATTCGGGAAAGTTTGGGACGCTGGGGTGTGCCTCTGGGTGTCGCTTACGGCCTGTGGCGCTTGAGCGGTGCTTTTCCAGATTTGATCATTTTAGGGGGGCTCAGCGGCTTGGCAATGCTGGTAGATGGGGCTTTTGCTTTTCGCCACCAGGGCAAAACAGGACACGATCGCCTCGCGAATACTTTGGTTGTCAATGCTCGATCGAATCAATTATCTATCACTCCGGTGAAGAGTGAAGATTGGACAGAGGAAGATGCCCAGATTGCCGCTTTGGTCTTGACTCCCGAAACACAGACCACAGAAAATGACAGTTTGTGGCAATGGATTCGTCAACATCCGGGGGCGACTTTAGTGATTGCCACAATTGGTACTTCGGGATTGATTTTCACTCTGTTTATTGGCACTCAAGTCTACATTCAAAGTCAAGCAAATTTACGAGATTCTCGGCAGCGAAACGACGAAGTATTTTTAGCTTTAGTTAATAAATTATCTCCCAATTCTGGTAACGGGACCGCAGGGCGGCGATCGGCAATTTTAGCCTTGGGAACAGTGGAAGACTCCCGCGCCGTACCGCTGCTAACCGATTTACTAGCTCAAGAAGACAATCGCACTATGCTAGATGCGATCCAGCAAGCTTTAGTCAGTACCGGGCCTTCATCTTTGCCTTACTTGCAGCGGTTGAACCAAGCTTTTAGCAACGACCTCGATTCCCTGCGCTACGGCGGTAAGACCCAGGAACGGGAGTTAGCCGCAGTTCGCCAGCGCACAGTACAAAGGGCGATCGGCAAAATTCTCACAGTGTATAGCAGCCAATTAAACGGCGCCGATTTAAGTCGCACGGATTTAGCTCAAAACGCTTCCGGCCCAGCTCAGTTTACATTAGTATTAGACAAAGTTGATTTGTCAGGAATTAAGCTAAAAAACGCCAATTTAACTAATGCCAACTTGCCGGGAACTCGCTTTTACGGAACCGGGGAAGACAGGCGACCTGGTACATTTGACGATTGGATTTCCGACTTGAGCGGAGCTAATTTTGAAGGAGCAAATTTGACAGGAGCAAATTTGAATAGTGCTGTAATGAATCGGACAATTTTTGTGCGCGCTGTCTTGAACAAAGCTAATTTTTCTAACAGCAATTTGAATTTAGCTAATTTCAGCAGTGCTATTTTAATCGGGGCAAATTTGCAGCAAGCAATGTTAAAAGATGCAAGTTTTACCGGTGCAGATATAGGGAGTGCGAATTTTTCGGGAGCAAATTTATCTGGTGCACGTTTGGGAAAAGTCAAAGCTCAAGGCGCTCAATTGCCCTTGACAAATTTGGAGAAATCGGAATGGCAAGGTGCTGATTTATCCGGTGCGGATTTGAACGGCGCGAACTTGCAAAAAGCTGATTTGAGTTCAACTAAACTCGCAAACGCAAATTTCAGAGATACTAGATTGCAAGATGCTAATTTGCGGAATGCTGACGTGAGTTCGGCTGATTTTAGGGGCGCGAATGTAGCCGGAGCAAATTTTAAAGGCGCAGTCTTTTTAGGGAAAGATACTTCGGATCAATTTATTCAAAGTCCTGGGGGTGCTAAATCGGGTAGATTGCAAGGAGTTGATTTTGGTGATGCTAAAAATTTAGAGCAAAGTCAAATTGCTTATATTTGTTTGCAGGGTGGCCTTCATCCGAAATGCCCGCAGAAATAACAAAATAGAGTTGTAGGGGCAATCCCCCCGTGGTTGCCCCCGCTGATGCTGGGGTAGGCACAGGGGCACTACCCCTACAAATCCTCATGAATGATTTAGGATTGCTATAAAACCCCGACTTCTTCAAGAAGTCGGGGATCTAAAGTGTGATCCTGCAATTAATTGAGATTATCAGGATCTACTCCCAACTCTCGCAATCGTTGCGCCAATTGTTCGGCACGTTCAGCTAATTGCTCAGCACGTTGTGATTCCTGTTGGGCACGCTGCGATTCCTGTTGGGCACGCTGCGATTCCTGTTGGACAAGTTGCGCTGATTGTTTCACTTGTTCTTCAGGTGTCAGATAGCGTTTGCCATCGGCATCATACCAATACAACCACTCTCTTGTCACCCCAGAATAGTTTCCCCTTTCACAACCAATTCCCAAACCTATTTCTGGCATCCAAACTGGATTTCCTGACTGTAACTCGTATTTCCCATTGACTAACTTGTGTACTTCCAAATGAGGTTTACGACGGCGACGGGAAGAATAAATGACGTAATAAAGTACGCCTAAACCTTGATAAGTGTCTAATTTTGTGCTGTATTCCTTGCGATAAGTTGGGGAAACAACTTCTAGCACGAAAAGTGGCATGACATTTTCATCCCACAGCACGTAACTGGGACGCAATTCTTCGTCGTAAAACCTTTCTACTCCTAAACTTAAGAAAGCATCTGGGACAATGGCTGGTTCGTCTGGGTGATGATAAATACCCATATCTATGCCAAATAACCAGTCCATCCGTTCTGACCAAAGTATCAGCAAGATTGCTTTTAGTAACCCTGGTATTAGTTCTTGCAGTTCGTTATCCACAGGCGTTTCATCGGAGTCTGGTAGTTCGTCGGCTGAGGGCAAGTTCCTCGGCAAGTTGTACTTTAACATTGCGGCTTTCCTCAAAACTTACTATGATTATAGCTTTGATTTGTTGGGCGATAGTATTTATTGAACGAACCGCGAAGACGCGAAGGACGCGAAGGAAGAAAGGAGAAGAGAAGATGATAGGTTATTTTGACTTGGTTCATCTGAAATAATTTTTGTAAAATATCGGCCCAGAGTTGCGCGATCGACTATACTAAATCTAACAATTCGGTTCTAATGGGGAGCAGCCATTGGAGGTAATGGGGAAAGTTTGGTGCAAGTCCAACGCTGTCCCGCAACTGTAATGAAAGTTTTGTTGCTTTCTGAGTCAGGATGCCCGCCGATGTGTTGGTTTAAATAGTCTCGTCTGCGAGGTACAGCTTGAAGTCTCGAAATCGAAAATTGGTCAGTCTGGGATTGATGGCTGGCTTGAGTTGTTATCTTGTTTTGGGCTCGGCAACACCTGCGGCAGCTATGCACATTTCTGAAGGTTTTTTGCCGGTGCAATGGGCTGTTTTTTGGTGGATTGTGGCGTTGCCTTTTTTTGTGCTAGGTTTGCGATCGATTACTCGCATTACCAAAGAACACCCGGAACTTAAACTATTACTAGCTTTATCCGGTGCATTTACTTTTGTGCTTTCTGCTTTGAAGATTCCTTCGGTAACGGGGAGTTGTTCTCACCCGACGGGTACGGGTTTGGGTGCGATTTTGTTTGGCCCTTCGGTGATGGCGGTACTCGGTGCTTTAGTGCTACTTTTTCAAGCGGTTTTGCTGGCCCACGGCGGGCTGACAACGCTGGGAGCTAATATGTTTTCGATGGCGATTGTTGGGCCCTTTGCTGCATATTTTATCTATCAATTACTACTACGAACTGGTAGGCAACGGTTGGCAATTTTTTGTGCTGCGGCTTTGGCTGATTTGCTGACTTATGTGGTGACTTCGATGCAGTTGGCGTTAGCTTTTCCGGCTGCGAATGGCGGTTTTTTGGCTTCGTTTATCAAGTTTGCTGGCATCTTTGCGATTACTCAAGTACCCCTGGCTATTAGTGAAGGATTGCTGACTTTATTGGTGTGGAATTGGCTGCATTCTTACGGGCAACCAGAGTTGGAAATTCTGAAATTATTGAAACAGGAGTCTTAAGTGATGAATCAAAAACCGACTAAAAATCAGCAAGCTACTTCACAACAAAATTGGATGTTGGTAATTGCAGTTATCGCCCTTACCGTTATTCCTCTAGTTTTTGTGCGGGGTGAATACGGTGGAGCTGATGGGGAAGCCCAGAAAGCAATTACGGAAATTCAACCGGATTATAAACCTTGGTTCAATCATTTGTTTGAGCCTGCTAGTGGCGAAATTGCTAGTCTATTATTTGCGACTCAAGCTGCTCTGGGGGCTGGTGCGATCGGATATGCGATCGGGCTTTATAAAGGGCGATCGCAATCTCAGAAATCTGATGATAAATCGCCGTTGGAATGAATCGCGAATAAACGGTGAATAAACGGCGAATAGAATTCGCTTCTACACATACAAAGTCCGCCTGCGCGGACTGGAAGACTTTGGCATTAATGATGAATAAACGGCGAATAGAATTCGCTTCTACACATACAAAGTCCGCCTGCGCGGACTGGAAGACTTTGGCATGAATCATCAGATTGATAGTCTGGCTTACACTAATCGTTTGCGCGGGTTGCCGCCAACTCATAAGTTATCCTTTGCGATCGCCCTTTTGATTCTATCTCTGCTTTCTGGGGCGATCGTCCAATTGTCGATCGCCCTTTGGTTAGCAGTCTGGATCGTCATCTATGCAGGTATTCCAGGGAAACTTTATCTGCGGTTGTTGTCGCTACCGTTGATGTTTTTACTCACAAGTTTGCCTGCGTTTGTTATTGGTGGAATTCAGTTAAATCAAATCCAGGCAATACACGCCGATATTTGGCAAGATTGGGGGATTAGCATCGGCAATTTTTATGTGTATGTGAGCAGCACTGGATTATACCAAGTGAGCCTGTTATTGCCGCGCACCTTGGCCTCCACAAGCTGTATGTATTTCATTTTGTTGACGGTGCCATTTACCGAAACCTTGCAAATTCTCAGACAATTGCGCTTTCCGCCGTTGTTGACAGAATTGCTGTTGCTGATGTATCGGTTTATTTTTAGCTTATTGGCGATCGCGGATGAACTTTGGATCGCCCAAAACTCCCGCTGTGGCTATCGCACTTGGAAACTAGGAATGCGTAGTTTAGGCATTTTAATCGGGCAATTACTTCAGCGAACTTTGGTAAACTACCGTCAAGTCTCCTTGAGTTTAGCCTCGCGCGGCTTTAATGGAGAACTGCGGGTTTGGCATTCTTCCCCTTACAAACCTTCGCCAAGATATACATTGGAAGCGTTGTTTGGTTGCACGATTTTAATGCTATTAAGTGCGGTATTTCAAAGCTAAATTTATGCTGTTTTATTGGGAGCATCCCATTTTTGCAAATATATCCGTAGGGGCGAAGCATTCCGGCAGTAAGTCTCTGCTTATAACTAATAAATTATCTGCCGGAATGCTTCGCCCCTACAAAATTGGGATGCACCCGTTTTATTTCTTAGTCTGCGGAGGCAGACTTCGTTTGTGTAGAAGCGGTTTCAACCGCCGAATCATAAAGGGGGTCGAAAACTGAATATATGACTTTTATGAACATAATCAATGACTTTAATGAATTGACCTCAAAAGAAAGCTGTTGAATAATTGTAGTCAACACTTATCTTGTGGAAATTCTATGACAAATAAACGACTCCTCAAAAAAATAGTTTTTTTGTTAATTGCTTCATTAAGCCTATTTCTAATAACAGTGACTCATGCAGCGGCCCAACAAGTACCGTTTTACTGGGATAACATCAACGTCGCGCTCGAAGTTCAGACGAACGGAGATATGTTAGTTACAGAAACCCAAAAATATGTATTTACAGCAGCATACAACAATGAACGCTACCGCTATATTCCTTAACTTTTGAATTTGTGGCAATTCAGGCTATTCAACCACAACAAGAAATTGTTTTTTATCGCGAAGTATTGTCGCAAAAACCCGGTTTATGGCCATCTGCGTGTCTGATTTTAGATGATTAATGACACGGATAGCTGAAGGAAACTACATGAATTTACCAAAGTCGATCGCACTTACTTGTAGTGCCATCATCAGCCTAGCATTTATTATGACTTTTATGAAATCAAGTAATGAATTATATGAATTGACTTATACCGCTGGTTTGATTATGTTAACAATATTCGCTACTCCTCTCGCGTCCCTTGCTTCTCCCAATATCCCAATATATTGGAAATTAATTGAACAATAAGGAAAAAAAATTATGTATCAAGATACTAACAAAATAAAAAGTCCGCCGCCCATTGTTTTTATTATTATTTTAGGCTTAATTGGATTTGGCGCATCCAAATTCCTTCCAACTTTATTCGCTTCCAAAAGTTCAGATACATCTATATCTATATCGGGTGCGAGTCCATCGGGTGCGATCGCAACTCGCATCAGTTTAGGAAATCAGATATTGGTGACATCGCAAACAACACCTGAAAAACAAGCAGGCGTTACAGCTTTTGCCAAAGGAGATTACAAAGAAGCTGTTCAAAAATTTCAGGCTTCGCTGCAACAAAATCGCAACGATCCGGAAACGGTAATCTATTTGAATAATGCAAGAGTAAGCGATCGCACTTTCCTGAAAATTGCCGTCAGCGTGCCCAGCGGCAGCAACCCCAACATCGCCCAAGAAATTCTCCGAGGTGTCGCCCAAGCTCAAGATGAAATCAACGCTAAAGGAGGAATTAACGGTGCCGGTTTGCAAGTGGAAATCGTCAATGACAACAACCTTCCAGAAGTTGCCAAAGAAGTTGCAGCAGCATTAGCAAATGACCAGAAAATTCTAGCAGTAATCGGACACAATGACAGCACTGCATCTTTAGCAGCCGCTCCAATTTATCAGGAAAAGAAACTGGTGATGATTACGCCTACCAGCAGTACGAATAATTTGTCAGGTTTTGGCAGCTATATTTTTCGGACTGTCCTAAATAGTGGCTCGACGACTGCTCCTTTAGCAGAGTATATCGTCAAACAAGCAGGCAAAGCCAATATTGCCTTCTGCTATGACTCTCAAGCTGCTGGTAGTGCTTCATTTAATGATGAATTTATTGCATCTCTTTCAGCATCAGCCGGCAGATTAGTTCCTATTGTCTGCGACTTGTCAACGCCCACATTTAATCCCAACACTGCTATTGCGGATGCTGTTAGCCAAGGTGCACAAGGATTGATGCTATCACCATACATCGATCGTATCGATCGCGCGATCGATGTAGCCCTTGCAAATCAAGGCAAATTAGCGCTTTACAGCAGTTCAAGTCTTTACACCTTTCAAACGCTAAAAGACGGGCAAAAGGACGTTGACGGGCTTGTTTTGCCTGTTCCCTGGCATCCTGATACTAATCCCGGCAGCACTTTCCCAAAAAATGCCAGTCAGCGCTGGGGAGGAGTAGTAAATTGGCGCACCGCAACCAGTTTTGATGCAACTCAAGCTGTCATCGCGGGATTGCGGAAAAGCACTACGCGGGAAGGGTTGAAACAAGCATTCAAAACTGACGGTTTCTCGGCAACGGGAGCTAGTGAGGATGTGAAGTTTTTGCCAACCGGCGATCGGGCGGGTTCGCCAATTTTAGTGCAAATTAAAGCAGTAGGAAAAACTGGCTATAACTTTTCCCTGTTGCGGTAAATTTATTCGGACTGTAGGGGCGGGTTCACCAACAATATTTGCCAAAAACCGACAATCTCATAAACCCGCCCCTGCCTGTTTTTAAGCGATTTTTAAGATCTACTAAAATAAGTAGATTAAAGGAGAGCCTTGTATATGATCGCGCAAGTTGAAACCAAAACCTACACTGCCCAAGAATATCTAGAAGCTGAAGTTAATTCTCTGGATCGGCATGAATTTATCAATGGGGAGATTGTTCTGATGGCTGGCGACACACCGAATCACAATGAAATCACGAGCATCTTAAACGCTATTTTGAGGGTGAGCCTTAAGGGTAAACCTTACAGTATTTTTGCATCCGATCAGCGGCTTTCGGTTCCGCAACTTAATAATTATACTTATCCAGACGTGATGGTGGTGGCAAAACCAATTGAACTCCAATCTGGACGCACTGATACAATCACTAATCCTCTGTTGATTGCTGAGGTATTGTCGAAAGGTACTAGGGCTTACGATCGAGATGACAAGTTTGCGGCTTATCGCAGTATCCCGAGTTTTCAGGAATATTTATTAATCGACCAATATCGAGTACAGGTACAACAGTATTCTAAAACTGATGCGAATAAGTGGATTTTTTCGGAATATAGCTGTGCGGGCGATCGGCTGATGTTAAACTCTATTTCTGTGGAGGTTTCACTGGCAGATTTGTATGAAAATATTGAGTTTACTGAATAGTTTGTTTCCTGTCGATCCATCGGCGGTTGAAACCGCTGCTACACAAACAATGTCCGCCTGCGCGGACTAAGAAATAAAGAATTCCGAACTCGGCGGTTGAAACCGCTGCTAAACAAACAATGTCCGCCTCCGCGGACTAAGAAATAAAGAATTCCGAACTCGGCGGTTGAAACCGCTGCTAAACAAACAATGTCCGCCTCCGCTGACTAAGAAATAAACATAATTAATTCCTGCTTTATTCGCTAAGGGTTTGGGAATTCCGAGCTTTAACTAATAAACCATGTTTCGGGGCAAAAATCATCGCCAATACAAACAGCAGCGTTTGCAGCACCACAATACATCCGCCTGTGGAACCATCAATATAATAGCTGATATATGTTCCCATCACGCTAGAAAAGACACCAGTG
>RDXH01000073.1:0-44570 GCA_004292745.1 Oscillatoriales cyanobacterium
TCTGCAACAAATTACGCCTGAACAAATCAGTTCGCTATCTTCTTACACTTTCATTTTGGAAGCTTTATTCTATGCAGCTTCATATTAAATTGGTATAACGCCTAAAAAAACAAATGACTTTCAGGCTGAATATTAATTTCCATTGGCACTGCTTGTGGGTCAGCAGCAAGAGCAAACATAATAGCATTGGCAGCAGTTTCTGTAGTCAACATTTTTGACCTATCTACCTTCAAACTCACACTATCCCAAAAAGGAGAATCCACCCCACCAAAATAGAATAGCGTAAACTTGATACCATAGCGACGCAACTCATCGGCCATACACTTACTGAAACCAACTACCCCAAACTTGGAAGCACAATAAGCTGTTCCCATCGCCATCGAATGCTTGCCCAAAATGCCAATGACATTACAGATGTGACCAGATTTGCGGTCTTTCATCACATTAGCTGCTGCTTGAGATGTGTAAAAACTGCCTTTCAAATTCAAATCAAGCATCGCATCTAAATCAGCGGGTTCTAACTTGTTCCACTGCTTGAGGATACCCGCACCGGCCGCATTTATCAACACATCAATTTGTCCGAAATAGTCCACAGTTTTCTGCATCAGGGTTTGGACTTGTGACAACTGAGTAATATCCGTAGGTACTGTTAGTACCTTTGTGGTGGGGAATTGGGCCGCTATTGCGTCTAAACGACTGCTGTCTCTAGCTGCAAGCACGAGGGTGGCACCCGCATCTGCGAGTTTGTGGGCTACCGCTGAACCAATTCCACCTGTCGCACCGACAACAACCACAACTTTGTTCTGCATATCCCTTTACATTTCTTTACATCGTGTTTGTATGATAACTCAAGTTATGGGAATTGGGCGAAGCGAAACTCCGGGATGGGGCATGGGGCATAGGGAATTGGTAATTGGGAATGGGGAATGGGGAATTGGGAATTGGGAATGGGGAATTGGGAATTGGGAATTGGGAATTGGGAATTGGGAATTGGGAATAACCAATAACCAATAACCAATAACCAATAACTATTTCAGAGAAACTTGCCAGCCTTTATCTACTTTTTGGATTTGGAGAGAAGTGCAAGATTGCAAAAATTTAGGGAATTTTCTACTGAGATTGAATTCCTTAATTATTTGGGTAATTTGTTTGCCGTATTGTCGGTGAAATTCGCTACCTACATTTGAAAGAAATACAGAATTAGCTGGAGAGTTTCTGGTGAGGTCTTTCACGATTTGGACAATGGCTGTTTCCAAGTCTTCGAGAGAATTAATACTTGCCAAACTAGCCGATACTTCCATGCTGTTAGGTGAACTGTCTTTGTTAATTATTGGTGGTTTTGGTGACTGTTTTACTTCAAACAGAGTTACATAGGCTTGAGAAGTTTCTGAGGGTTGGTGAACCACAAATTCCGTGGGATATTTAATAAATATATCCCTGGTTTTAGTGCCTAGCAGATGAGTTGCCACGACTTGATTGAGGGGTGAACCGTAATTTTCTTTAAATAAAACTGAAATTCTGGAAAGTTTTACCCACTGAGCTGATGTGCGTTCTTGTTCTATTTTGATTATTGTTTTTAGATTGAAAATTAATTTTTCGATGGGGTCAGGTTCGGTTACAGATACAAGGGAGTAGGTTTCTGTTTGTCCGGTTTTGCTATTTAAAACTATGATTTTATCTACTTGTTTGCGGACTTGAAAAACTGTTAATCCGTGAGCTTGGAGGGTATTGCTGAGGTGGGTCAATGCCCGATCGGACGAACAGACAAAAATCTCCTTGGCTGTGGGATAATGGACAAAAATAGATGCTCCAACCGTAGCCATTTTTAAATCGGCACTGTCTTTGCCGGGGGGGACATGAATCAATTGATAGCCCCGTTGGTGAAATTCAGCATCCTTTTTACCCATGCTGCGCCAATTGGCAAAGGCAACTTTAATTTGGATGGGATACTGGCAAATTCCCTCTAGGAATTTTTCGGTTTCGAGATTGAGTTGCAAGTTTTCGACATCTAGCAGCAGGATGGCTATGCCCACGCCCAATGAGGGTGTTGGAACAGTGGGAGTTGGAGGTTTAGATGGGGCTGAGTGATTGGATTTAGCTGTTGCTATGGGGGCTTCGGCAAGTTGCTGAATTTTGGCTATTAATTTGGTGAATTGAGCCGAATTAATGAATTCGGGAATCAACAGGATTTGGAGGTATTTTTTCGCAGTTAGCAGAATGGAATCTACATCTTTTGCTAATCTGAAACTTTTGGTAAATTTGAAAATCAAAATTGACTGAAAATCAGGTTTTGCCCACTGGGTTTTCCTGTATTTTTCAGCTATCCATTCGGGGTGCTTGGATTGAATGGAAACTAGAGTTTGAGCGAGATAGCGACTGATGACGCTGAATGCGGCAGATTCTTGAGTCGCCAGCAAGGGGTTATGAGCGGGCATAGCTCTCCACAATGCAGGATGGTTTCTAAATCTATCTTGACACTCTCAGGTCTAAAGACACGCTCGATAGGTGACTCTAGGAGCAGGCTTGCTCAGAGAGGATTGCAAGGTTCAGACTAGAGGTGTATTCTCACGCCTGTGTTGCTTGGATAAACGTCCAAAGGTTCTAGTATGCCCTATAATTCTAGTTTTTCGCCAGTAGTCGGACGATCGCGCGCCAGATCAAACCAGCTATAATTAACCCTAACCCAATCAGCCAAATTTGCCTCTGGACCCAGAAAGCCAGAAACAGACAGGAAGCTAAACCTACTATAGCGAGCCATTGGGGGTAAAGTCTGTGGGTGGGGGAAAGTTGCAGGGCTGCGAGGTTGGTGATAGCGTAGTAGATCAAAATGCTAAAAGCGCTAAATGACCAAGTGGTTTGGACATCGCCGATGAGGATTAAAAGTGCGATCGCCACTTCCACAACCACCACAGCTACATAGGGAGTTGTCCCAGAGGGGTTGAGACGCGCCAAGACTCTCGGCATATCCAGACGTCGCCCCATCGCCAGCAACACCCGCGACAGCCCTAAAATTAAGTTCAGCAGCACTCCCAGCATGGCGGTAATAGCCCCGACAGCTAGCAGTTGAGAAACTCCCGGAATGCGGAAACTGCGGGCGATGACTTCCAAAGGTGCAGCAGTGGTGGCTGTTTGCAGGGACAATTGAGCGGGACCACCCACGCCAACAAAGACTATTGCTACCCCCATGTACAGGAGCATTGTCAGCATCAAAGTGAAAATTATGGCTTTGGGAATGGTTTGCTTCGGTTCCCGCACTTCCTCACTCATGGTGGTGATGCGAGCGTAACCGCTATAGGCAACAAACATCAGGGCGGTGGCGTGGAGGATGGATGCGATCGAACTATCATTCTGTACACTGGGCATTTCCCAGCTTAGCTCTGGTAAACCAGCCATCACGAACACTGTCAGAGACACCAGTGTAACTGAGACTATGACAGTATTGGCAATATGCGATCGCCTTATACCAGTTAATACAACCAGAGTGAGGGTGGCGAGGGCCACTAAGGCTGTTAGGATGAGATAAGTGCGATCGGCTACACCAATTAGATTTAAAAAATACCCCGCAAAACCCAAAGCAGCAGTAGCCGCCGAAGCCATTTTAGCTAACAGAAACATCCAACCAGCCGTAAAACCCAGCCAAGGATTCAGATATTTGTAACCATATTCGTAAGTACCACCACTAACAGGATGATTTGCCGCTAATTGAGCACTATTGAGGCCATTGCAAACAGCCACTAAACCAGCAATAATCACAGCAAAAATCACTCCCGGCCCAGCAATTTCCGCCGCAATCCCGATACTCACAAATACTCCGGTACCGACGATTGAGCCGAGGCCCATCAGAGTAGCGCCAAAAACACCTAATTCTCGCTTCAGCAGTGGTGAGGACATATAAAAATTTTTCGTAGTAAGGACTTTAGTCCTTATAGTTTGTAGTAATATCATGTCCGGTCGGTTGACATGATTCCTGTAGGGGCGGGTTCACCAACAATAATTGCCTAAAACCAACAATCTCATAAACCCGCCCCTGCCCAACTACTACGAACAATATTAACCGAAACGACCTTGAATATAATCCCTGGTACTGGGATTACTTGCAGAAGTAAAAATTCGACTTGTAGGCCCAAATTCAACCATGCGGCCGATGCGACTTTCATCAGTATTAAAAAATGCAGTGTAATCAGAAACACGAGCAGCCTGCTGCATATTGTGAGTCACAATCACCACAGTCAACTGTTGCCGCAGAGTCTGAAATAGCTCCTCAATCTTCATCGTAGAAATCGGATCTAGAGCCGAACAAGGTTCATCCATCAGCAAAATTTTTGGTTTCACAGCTAGAGCACGAGCAATGCAAAGTCGCTGCTGTTGTCCACCAGAAATCCCCTGGGCAGATTTCTTCAAATTATCTTTGACCTCATCCCAAAGCGCCGCGCTTTTCAGTGCAGATTCTACAATTTCATCTAATTCTGCTTTGCTTTTTTTACCAAATATTCTCACTCCATAAGCAATGTTATCATAGATGCTGAGCGGAAAAGGATTCGGTCTTTGAAACACCATTCCAATTTGGCGACGCAGACTATTAATATTCACTTTAGGACTGTAAATATCCTGTCCAAAAAACTCAACTCTTCCTTTAATGATTACTTTTCCTTCCAATTCCCCAATCCGGTTAAGAGCCTTCAGAAAAGTTGATTTACCACAACCCGAAGGTCCAATAATAGCCGTGACTTGTGGGTGAGGAATATTCATCGACAAATTTTCCAGAACTTTGTGAGTTCCGTAGTAAAAACTCAAGTCCTGAACCCGCAAGGCTGGCATTGCCTTGGGGTCAATTTCCTGGGCGGTATCTGCCGAAAAATTATGGGTATTTTTTCCAGTTGTCAAGTTACTTTCAAGTGTCATTATTTTCAGTTATCTAGGGTTAATAGTAAACTTTGAGATGTAGATAATTATCTCGCTAATGGTAGGCTGACTGTTCCTGAATGGAGGCGGATAATTGATGATAATTATCTATTTTGCAAGCGTTTGCGTGTTACCGCACGAGAGGCCACGCTAGCAATCAAAACCATGCCTAAAAGCACAGAAGCCGCAGTCCAAGCCAATTCATTCTGTTCCTTATAGGGAGAACTGGCATAACTGTATATTAATACTGACATAGAAGGAGTCGGAGTCAGAATTGTCCCCGGAATTTCTTGGATTTTCGAGATAGTTTCTGCACCAAGGGGAGACTGAGTTATTTCTCCCAATTTCTCAATCAAAGGAGGCCAAAACTGGCTGGATAAAGCA
Source organism: Oscillatoriales cyanobacterium (assembly GCA_004292745.1). Taxonomy (GTDB): domain Bacteria; phylum Cyanobacteriota; class Cyanobacteriia; order Cyanobacteriales; family Microcoleaceae; genus Microcoleus; species Microcoleus anatoxicus. The sequence continues at coordinate 5,287 of RDXH01000073.1, forward strand.
GTAACGATGAGTGGTGCGGTTTCGCCGGCGGCGCGGGAAGCGGCGAGCAAAACGCCTGTGGTAATCGTCGGGAGTGCCGAGGGAATGATAATCCGAAAGATAGTTTGAAAACGTCCGGCTCCCAAACCTCCTGAAGCGAGTCGGTAAGAAGTAGGGACTAATTTTAATGCTTGTTCTGTTGTCAAGGCGACAACGGGAAGCATAATAATACCCAAAGCTATACCGCCAGCTAATCCTGAAAATACTTTGGTTGTAACGACAATTAAAGCGTAAGCAAAGACTCCCACAACGATGGAAGGAACGCTGCTGAGAATGACGGTAATAAAGCGGATAGTATTTGCTATCCCCTTGTTTTCTCTGCCAAATTCTGACAAAAATATTCCGGTCATTACCCCGATTGGGACACTAAATAACGTGGCAATTCCTACCATTAGAGCAGTACCCAGAATCGCATTGGCAAAACCGTTAGGCTGGTCTTCAACTCCTACTGGTGCTGGCAGGGAAACTAAAACGTCCCAGCTTAAATGTGTTAATCCTTCCCCCAGGATTTTGTATAAAATAGCGAACAAAGGTAGCAGAGCTAAGGCTGTGAGAGCAAAGGCAATAACAGTCATTCCTCGGCTAAAAAAGTTTCTACCTATGGACAGGGGATTGTAAATTTCTGCATCCAGAATAGTTGGTGTTTTTTGTGCTTGATTCATGTTTAATTTTTCGCTCCCTTGACACCGATTAGCTGAACTAACAATACTGCGACTGCGTTCACCAATAGGGTGATGACAAATAAAATTAGCGCTAAATACATTAAAGAACCGATGTGCAGAGGTTCTTGAGCTTCCCGAAATTGGCTGGCTAAAACAGCGGGGATTGAGTAACCAGGAGCTAGGATAGATTGGTTGATTTGAATCGAGTTGCCAATTACCATGGTGACTGCCATTGTTTCGCCTAAAGCGCGTCCCAATGCCAAGATGGTTGCTCCGATAATTCCTGAACTAGCTGCTGGTAATAACAGCTTAAATATTGTTTCCCAACGGGTTGCACCGAGGGACATGGAAGCACTGCGCAAGTCTACGGGAACTGACATCAAAACATCGCGGCTAATGGCGGCTACTGTTGGTAAAATCATGATGGATAACAGTATTCCAGCGGGCAACATTCCTGGACCCAAGGGTTCGCTGCTGAACAGGGGAAACCAACTGAAATTGTTAAATAGCGACTGTTGTAAAGGTAGCAGAAAGGGAATGAGAACAAAGATTCCCCAAAGGCCAACTATGACGCTGGGAATAGCTGAGATTAATTCCACCATGAATCCCAAGGGCGATCGCACCCAAACGGGCAAAAAGTTTTCGCTGGTAACTATAGCCACGGAAAGTCCAAGAGGAATTGCGATAATAATGGCGATCGCAGAACTAATCACAGTCCCGTAAATAAAGGGCAAAGCTCCAAATTGTAACTCCCCAATATCCCACTTAGGATTCCAGAGGAATGAGATGCCAAATTTGCTAATCGCAGGCCAAGCATCTTTAAAAATTATCGCGCTCATCCCGAACAACGTAGCGGCTGTCCCTAGGGCAAAAGCCCATACAAATATGGTAAATCCTGACTCCATCCACAAACCTTCACCCGAAGTATCAGTCAAGTCTACTTCTGTAGTGTTTGTGATTTGCTGATTAGTCAATTTTTTCGGTTCCTTAGCAAAATTGGTCATACCCTAGTTGTTACTGAGTAAACAGTGAAATATGTGGTTGATGGAAGAGTAATTATAGTAGATGTGGTAGGGTGCGCTGCTGCGCACCTTACTCCTGACAATTTATAAGTTGGGAGCTAGATATTTAACTCCTAACTGAGTCGTAGCGCCCTCTCTTAACCTTTAGCAACTACACTCTGATTTACTGTTTGAATTACCTTTTGAGCAGTCGCCGAAGGAATTGTAGTAAATTCTAGCTGTTTGTTGAGACCTTGGCCTGTAGTCATCACCCAATTAACCATCTTTTTAATAGCATCGGCTTTCGCAGCAGGATACTCTTTGTAGACTAACAACCAAGTCAAACCAACAATCGGATAACCGTCGCTGGGATTCCCTTCTACTAAACGGAAGTCGGCGGGGTATGTTTCCCCTGCTAAAGCTTTTTCGGCTTCTGCCAAGTTAGCATCTACAAAACGACCAGCTTTATTTTGAATAAATGCTGTTTGGAGCTTGTTTTGTCTGGCATAGGTATCTTGAACATAACCGATCGCACCGGCTGTTTGTTTCACTAAACCTGCGACACCTGGGTTTCCTTGACCGCTGAGGGGGCTTCCGGGCCAGCTAGGTTGAGCGGCGGCTTTGATGCTACTGCCGATCGCCTGTAAGTGATTAGCAAAAATAAAGGTTGTACCGCTGCTATCTGCCCGTACAACTACTCGAATCGGAGTATTTGGCAAATTTTTAGCTTGTCCAGAAATTCCAGCGATTTTAGGATCGTTCCAGCGAGTAATCTTCCCTTCAAAGATGCCTTTCATCGCATCGGCGCTCAATCTAACATTGTTTACTCCTGGCAAATTGTAAACAACCGCAACAGCTCCACCAGCGGTAGGAACAGCGATGACACCCCGTTTTACTTGAGCGATTTGCGCCGCCGTCATCAGCGCATCGCTACCTGCGAAATCAACAGTACCTGAAATTAATGCTTTGATACCAGCACCACTGCCAGTCCCTTCGTAGTTTACAGTAATTTGATTAGCGCCTCTCATCTGAGAGAAATAGCGATCGTAAAGAGGTTTGGGAAAAGTAGCTCCCGAACCATTTAGTGTGACGGCTGCTACAGCAGAACTAATCAATGAGAGCGAAAATGCGGCTGCTGCTAGCGTAACTATAAAGGCACGTCGCCAACGTCCTGTGAAAAAAAACATACTCCTCCTCCTTAAATAACAGACTTTGGGGAATCCCCTCCATAGGATAGACCGAAAGATACGAGTCAGACCTGGAGAAAGGATAAGCTTGTTTTAAATTTTGGTTAAATTTGAATTAAATTTTTGACAATTAGCTGTAGGCAGAGTTAATAAAAAAAATTCACAATTGATACCATAGGCGGCCGCCTAGGATTCTTGAAGCAATTGGGGCTTGACTGGGATAGGTTTTCAATGGCTTAAACCCTGATCCGCAGAGGATTTTTGCTTTAGGATCGCCACTTGATGTTTCTGGCCGCTGGATTTCACTTGAAAAACTGTAGATCTCGACTGCAAATATTTTAGCAAGCTGGAATTTTTACCCAAAAAACCTTTCACAATTACATCGGCATTAGATTTATATTTATCCAAAAAATCTTTCTGAATTCTCACCAGACTAACAGTATTCTGGTGCAACTCATTTTTGGCAGATTCAATTATTTCTATAATTTTATTTTGAAAAACATCCAGAGAATCAATAGTAGGGGAATTGACAACAGGAACGAGTTCTATATCCGGTTTTTGGGCAACATTTTGCTCGACAACAACCGTCGCCAAAGGCGATTGCGACACCGGAGAAACTTGCGGTTGTGCCGACTCCGCAACTGTTACTGCATGAGAATTCACAGAATTAAAAGCAATAGTATGGCGCTCTTTAAAAAACTGAGCCACCCTCGAAAATCGAGCTATACGCTCGTCAATAGATTTATGTTCAGCCTGTAATAATTCTGCAACTTGATGAGCCAATTCCTCAAAACTAGGGATTTCCATTTCCCTTTCGCAAGAATAGTGATTAGTATCACCAGTCTGACAGTTTTCTACAGACAACACAGCATTTTTTCGTCGCACCCGAAACACAGTCAATCCCTGATTTTGCAACTGATTGCAAAGATGATTTAACAAACCATCCGAAGAACAAACAAAAACTTCTCGCACATCGCGATATCGATATAAAATAGCAGCACCAAAGGCAATCATTTTACCATCAGCACTATTAGCACCGCCCGGAACATGAATCAGCTCATAACCGCGGTCGTAAAGTTCCGCATCCAACTTCCCCGTACTCGGATTTTTCCAGTTAGCAAAAGCAACTTTAACTTGCAGAGGATAGGGGCACAAACTCGCTAAGAATTGTTCTGTATTAACATTAAGTTTCAGATTTTCAGCATCTAACAGCAAAATCGCAATCCCGCAGGACTTTGTGGTGGTTGCAGGGGCGATTTCCTGGGGGATAGCTGCGCTTAATTCACTTTCGGTGAATTCGCGACTGAAAGACTGTGGCCCTGGCGCCTCAAAGAATTGTTTGCGGCAAGCCTTGCAAAGATATCGCTGGCGACCGTTGGGACGGCCGTTCTTACGGAGTTGGTCAGATTCGCATCTTGGACATTTCATGTAACCATTATTGCAGCCTGCTCCCGAACTCAACAAGGCATTACCTATCTTCTTCTTGCTCTTCCTTCGCGCCCTTCGCGTCTTCGCGGTTCGTTAAATAGATATTCTTTGAGCGGTTCAAGAGTAACTTGTGGCAGTCGATCGCCCCATAATAGTAAAAGAAACTTAACAATTATTAAAAAAAATGGCAAGAGACTTGCGAGGATTCCTCAAACTACTCGAAGAACGGGGACAACTGCGCCGGATTAGCGCCTTAGTCGATTCCGACCTAGAAATTGCCGAAATTTCCAACCAAATGCTGCAAAAAGGCGGCCCAGGCTTGCTGTTTGAAAACGTCAAAGGGGCAGAATTCCCGGTGGCGATTAACCTGCTGGGCACGGAAGAACGGGTTTGCTGGGCGATGAACATGGAAAAGCCGATCGAACTAGAAGAGCTCGGCAAAAAATTAGGAATGCTACAACAGCCCAAACCGCCGAAAAAGATTTCCCAAGCCATAGAATTCGGCAAAGTGCTGTTTGACGTAGTGAAAGCGAAACCAGGCCGCGACTTTTTCCCCGCTTGTCAGCAAGTGGTAATTGAGGGAGAAGGGCTCGATTTGAACAAAATCCCGATGATTCGCCCCTATCCGGGAGACGCGGGCAAAATTATCACTTTGGGTTTGGTAATTACTAAAGATTGCGAAACCGGCACGCCAAATGTGGGGGTTTATCGCTTACAGTTGCAGTCAAAAAATACCATGACTGTCCACTGGTTATCGGTGCGGGGAGGGGCGCGGCACTTGCGGAAAGCGGCGCAGGCTGGTAAAAAGTTGGAAGTGGCGATCGCCCTTGGAGTCGATCCACTGATTATCCTCGCAGCAGCAACCCCAATTCCTGTAGACTTATCCGAATGGTTATTTGCGGGACTTTACGGCGGTTCCGGCGTAAGTTTAGCGAAGTGCAAAACAGTAGATTTGGAAGTACCAGCAGACTCGGAAATCGTGTTAGAAGGAACGATTACACCGGGGGAAGTTTTGCCAGACGGGCCCTTTGGCGATCACATGGGTTATTACGGCGGTGTCGAAGATTCGCCACTGGTACGATTCAATTGCATGACGCACCGCAAAGACCCGATTTATCTGACCACATTTAGCGGCCGGCCACCGAAAGAAGAAGCGATGATGGCGATCGCCCTTAACCGCATTTATACCCCTATTTTGCGGCAGCAAGTATCGGAAATTGTCGATTTCTTCCTACCGATGGAAGCGCTAAGTTACAAAGCCGCCATTATCTCCATTGATAAAGCCTATCCCGGTCAAGCGCGTCGGGCTGCTTTAGCATTTTGGAGCGCATTACCGCAGTTTACTTACACCAAGTTTGTGATTGTTGTGGATAATAGTATCAACATTCGCGACCCGCGTCAAGTAGTGTGGGCAATTAGTTCTAAAGTCGATCCAGTTCGGGATGTATTTATTCTGCCGAATACGCCTTTTGATACGTTAGACTTTGCTAGTGAAAAGATTGGTTTGGGAGGCAGAATGGGGATTGATGCTACTACGAAGATGCCGCCGGAAACCGAGCACGAATGGGGTAAACCTTTGGAATCTGATCCTGATATGACGGCGATGGTTCAGCGGCGTTGGGCTGAGTATGGTTTGGCTGATTTGAATTTGGGTGAAGTCGATCCGAATTTGTTTGGTTATGAGATGAGGTAAGGACTTAGGCCTTGACCATTGTTGTCAACTTAACTTAAACCTTGAGTATCTCTTGTTTGTATCAAAGTCTAGATCCCCCCTAACCCCCCTTAATAAGGGGGGGACAAGAAATATCCTCAAAGTCCCCCTTCTTAAGGGGGATTTAGGGGGATCTAGACTTAGTGTAAAAACGAGATTTCTCAAGGCTTTTAGGCTTAAGTTGACACTCCTTGGGCATTTCCTTGTTATCAATACCAAAGAAGAAGAAAGGTGGAAAGAATAGGGATTGAAAATTTTGGCGATTTTTGGAATGGGCGATCGAATTGAGTGCGATCGAGATTTACGCACTCCGACAAAGAAACCGGGTTTTTTGCAGTTTTGCTGACTGTAGCGAAGTTTTATCGAAAAAACCCGGTTTCTGGTCACTCATATGTAAGTTCTATTCTGGATTTTGATAAACTGAGAGTAATGTTTTTTGCCGGGAGGCAAGTTTATTATGTCTCTTGCTAAAGATTTAGAGTACACAGACGAACTACGAGAAGTAATAGTAGTTCCACCTGCTGATTTATGGAGTGATGAGCTACCTTTGGAAAGTGATTTACATCGGCTGCAAATGCAGCTACTTATCGATTGTCTGGTTTGGCTGTGGCGAAGTCGCAACGATTTTTATGCCAGTGGGAACTTGACAATTTATTATAGTCCCCAACAAATTAAGTCGCAGGATTTTCGCGGGCCTGATTTTTTTGTTGTTTTGGGAACGGAACGCAAACCTCGTAAAAGTTGGGTTGTTTGGGCTGAAAACGGTCAGTATCCTAATGTAATTGTAGAAATTATTTCTCCGAGTACAGCGGAAGTTGACAAGGGGTTGAAGAAAAACATCTATCAGAATATTTTTCGGACACCGGAGTATTTTTGGTTTGAGCCGAATGGGTTGGAGTTAGCTGGTTTTCTTTTAGTTGGTGGTCAATATCAAACGTTAGAAACTAATCCTCAAGGTTGGCTGTGGAGTGAGCAGTTAGAGTTATTTTTAGGGGTGCAAAATGGTCAGTTGCGCTTTTTTATGAAGGAAGGGCAATTGGTTCCGACTCCGGCAGAAATTGCTGAAACTTTGGCGGCGCAATTGCGGGATTTAGGTATTGAACCGAATGCTTGAATGTGAGCGATCGGGCCAGGGCGGGTTTATGATGTTGTTGGTTTCCCCCATAGATGGTTGGTAAAACCCGCCCCTACGGCTTTCTTGTCTCACAGGAATAGTGTCGGGAAACATTTGATTAATCTCGTGTTTAATACCCTTGATTCTTCGGTAGGGGCGGGTTTTACAAATAATATTTGAGACAAACCAACAATCTGTATAAACCCGCCCCCACCCAACCAATAACCCCGATTAACTTGATTGGCGACCCCAAAAAATGCCGATTAAAAAATGCAGATTTGCGATCGGGCCAGGGCGGGTTTATGATCTTGTTGGTTTCCCCCATAGATGGTTGGTAAAACCCGCCCCTACAGCCCCTGAACTTGATATCACCCCCATTTTCCCAAAAAAATTTCGAGCGCGCTGACGCGCGCAAAAGGGTAAAGAGGAAAGAGGGAAAAGGGAAAAAGGGCAAAAGAGTAGAGAAGAGTCCTCGCGGGAGACTACAGCACAGAACCGCCGAAAACCTGTAACGAAGAGCACTACGGCAAAAGACCGCATCGTTGTACCAGGAGCCGCCACGCTGCACTCGGTTATTATCTGTTCCAGTTTCCCAAGAACTTCCGTCAGTCGGTGCGCCACTATAATTACCATGCCATTTATCGCTGCACCATTCCCAAACATTCCCGTGCATATCGTATAAACCAAAGGAATTCGGCGGAAAACTCCCCACATCCGTTGTTTGTTGACGGTAAAGTCCCTTCGGCGCAGCACCGTAGGGATAATTGCCGTCATAATTAACTAATTCCGGCGTAATCGTGTCACCAAAATAGAAAGGTGTTGTAGTTCCCGCGCGACAAGCATATTCCCATTCGGCTTCCGAAGGTAAACGATAACTCTTGCCTGTTTTTTGAGTAAGTTTGCGACAGAATTCCACAGCCTCATCCCAACTTACATTTTCTACAGGACGTTTCGCGCCTTTAAAACGAGATGGGTTATTTCCCATCACTGCTTGGTATTGTGCTTGAGTGACTTCATATTTACCCATAAAAAAAGGGGCCACAGTAACAGTACGCTGCGGCCCTTCATCGCTACTTCGCCCTGCTTCCGTACTGGGGGAACCCATCACGAAACTGCCTCCTGGAATTGCTATCATGTCTATAGTGATGCCATCACCGAGATTATCTGTAAAAACCCGTGCTTGTCCTTGACTGCGGTTAGCAATCTGCCCCGTTGAGTTGACTGTCACTGTTGCAAAATCAAAAGTTGGTAAACTATTGGCAGATGGTTTTGGCGCTGGAGTTTCTGGTGGGGGTTTTGGGGATTCTTGTTGAGGTGGTAAACTGCTTACTGGCGAATCGTCTGATGGAGGTGGAAAACTGGGTGAAGATGAGGAAGATTTGTTGTTCAACAAATTTTGACTGAGCACGGCTAATGCAAATCCGCCTCCAGCAAAACCCACTAATTGTAATAAACCTCGCCTTGTCGTATTAGTTGAAATGATTGTCGGGGGAACAGGTGGCGGTGGAGGAGTTGGTGTCGGTGGTGTCGGTGGCGATAAAGATAAAAGTGCTTGCAAAGCTTCCCCTGCATTCTGATAACGCTGACTGAAATGGTCGCGCACCATTTTCTCTAAAACATCCGCAAATCTAGGGTCAATTCTTGGCACTAAATGCCGCCAAATTACTTCCCCAGTCATCGGATCTTCCTGCAATAGTTGCGGGGGAATTCCTGTTAATGCTTGAATCCCAATCATCCCCACAGCATAGACATCGCTGCACAATTTTGGTTTACCTTTAGCTTGTTCGCTGGGTGCATATCCGGGAGTGCCTATAGCTATTGTTGTCGTGACATTTCCATTAACATTCACAATTAATTGATTGATTTCCCTAACTGCACCAAAGTCAATCAAGACTATTTTACCATCTTGGCGGCGGCGCATTAAATTCGCTGGTTTAATATCTCGATGAATAACGGCATTTGGTTGGTGTTCGTGAGGAACTGTTAAAACTTCTAAGATGTTTTTTAATAAGGTAATAACGTAGGATTCGCTTAACTTTTTTCCGGCAACAATCTCTGTGTTTAAATCATGTCCATCTATGAATTCTTGAACTAAATAGAATTCGCCATTTTCTTCAATGTGAGCAAACAAAGTCGGAATTTGCGGACATTGCTTGCCTAAATTGTACAAAACTTGTGCTTCGATATCGAACAACTTTCGGGCTAGCTGTAAGACAACGGGACGATTGTCTTTGGGTTTCAGGTGTTTGACGACGCAGTGGGGTTTTCCGGGTAAGTCTAAATCTTTGGCTAGGTAGGTGTCGCCAAAGCCACCACCCGCCAAGAATTTGATTATTTGGTAGCGTTTGCGGAGGATTGTACCTGTGGAAATCATGGGCTGTCAGTAGGGGGGTGCAGATTAAGCTTATTTTGACACAATCTTTGTCTGAGTTTGTAGTTGCGCTGTCTTTGTCGCCCGGTTTGCAGTTGGACTGTCTTTGCTGGGGGCAACTTTTTTACTTTATATGACGGCACGGATTCCCATTCTTTAATTATAGGTCAAGTTTGCAGAAAAATCAAGTATTCGATCGCCCATTAATACCAATTTCATGAAGTAGCGTGACATAGCTAACCCTCCCCAACCCCCCCTTGCTAAGGGGGGGCTTTGAACTGCATCTCTAGCAAATATTTATGAAAACAGATATCTGGCATTTGCTGCCAGATTCCGGCAGGGGTTTAAACCCCTGCCTCATAGCGAAAGTCCTCTCAAAGAGGACTGAAGAAAGGATTGAAAAAAGGATTGAAATAGAGATTAATCGATCGCCTTGGAAGTCGTCTAAAGACGACTTGAGCTCTCTCGGCGGGGGTTTAAACCCCCGACGGACTGTTGCAACAAGCGCAAAAAACCGACGCGAGCGACAAATCAGTTTATTGTTCCAAAATCTCAACCAAATCTTCGATCGCAATATCGAACGCACGCGCCATCTTGTCCAAAGCTGTGTAATCTACAGTTGCCATACCTGGAGAATTAGCATAGGTGGCGATCGTGGTATATGCAATACCTGTTCTGTTGGAGACTTCCCTTAGATTCCAACCCTTCTCTTGAGCAAATTCTCGAACTCGCAGCCTAATTCGTCCCATATTCCCAGCTAAAAATCAGCCTACTCTTCCAAAATCTCAACCAAATCTTCGATCGCAATATCAAACACGCGAGCCATTTTGTTCAAAGCCGTATAATCCACAGTTGCCAGCTTGGGAGAATGGGCATAACTTCTAACGGTACTGTAAGGAATGCCCGATCGCTCGGAAACTTCCTTTAATGTCCAACCCTTCTCTTGGGCTAGTTCTCGAACCCGCAACCGAATTAACCCCATTTTCCCGCTGACAAATCAGTTTACCGTTCCAAAACCTCAACCAAGTCTTCCACCATCACATCGAAGACTTCAGCAAGTTTCTGCAAAGCCGTATAGTCCACCGTTGCCATTTTGGGAGCTTGGGCGTATTTTTTAACCGTGCTGTAGGGAATTCCCGTTCTGTCAGAGACTTCTTTCAGCGTCCAACCCTTCTCCTCAGCTAGTTCTCGAACTCGCAACCGAATTAATCCCATTTATGCTTGACAGCAGCTATGCTCATATCTTTTAATAGATACAGATACAGCGATCGCCCTCGGACCTGAGAAATCTAGAGCGATCGCCTTTCATTCACCACCCACAAAAGTGGGAAGGATTTTCCTATGATACCAAAAGAACCGACATATCGCGATCGACTTCAACCTTGGCATCTAATTCGCCACCTCCCCAACTGTCAGCGGTTAACAGTCGCCCGCTTCGCCCGCCGCCGCGATGCCGAATCTTACCTCAATGCGCTGCGCCGCTTAATGCCCGCAGTCCCGCATACAATCATTTTTGTGAATGCGGTGCCTGTGCTAGATGAAAACACCGTTCCAATTCCAACACAATTGGCGATCGAAGTTTAATGCGATCGAACTGATATCTTGCATTTGTTGTCACATTCCGGCAGGGATTTAAATCCCTGCCTCAAAGCAAAAGTCCACTTAAGTGGACTAAAGAAAGGATTGAAAAAAAGATTGAAATAGAGATTTATCGATCGCCTTGGAAGTCGTCTTTAGACGACTTTAGCTCTCTCGGCGGGGGTTTAAACCCCCGACGGACTGAGGATTGAAACAGAGATTAATCGATCGCCTTTTTCAGTCGTCTTCAGACGACTTTAGCTCTCTCGGCGGGGGTTTAAACCCCCGACGGACTGTGGCAATAAGTGCAAAATGTGCGATCGATTAATCTCTTACAGCATTCGCGACAAAAACCTATTGCTAAACTATAAATAGACTTAAGTCAAGGAGTCAAATCAATGCCATCTCCCTTTCCCGGTATGGACCCGTATTTAGAGCATCCTAACCTATGGCCTGAATTGCATCACTGGTTGATTAGTGAAATTGCCAGATTTTTATCTCCGCAACTGCGTCCCAAATATCGAGTTGCCGTAGAGTTGCGAATGTATGAAACCAGCAGCGAAAATTCAGTGCTTGTCGGTATTCCCGATGTGATTGTACAGCGTTCTCAGACATCAAATAACCCATCTACAAATGTAGCTGTTTTGTCACCTCTAGTACAACCAGTGAACGTGACACTTCCTATGCCTGAAATTATCAAGGAAGGTTATTTAGAGATAAGAGGTGTGGATACTAAAGAAGTAGTCACAACAATCGAAATACTTTCGCCTACTAATAAACGACCGGGAAAAGGCAGGCAAATATATGAGAAAAAACGCGAAAGAATACTGGGCAGTCGCACTCATTTGATTGAGATTGATTTGCTGCGACACGGCGAACCAATGCCAGTTTTTGGCAATAATATTGAGAGTCAATATCGGATTTTGGTTTGTCGGGGAAATCGCCTTCCTGCCGGTGATATGTATCCTTTTAATATTCAAAATTCAATTCCTGCTTTCCCAGTTCCTTTGCGTCCAGAAGACTCTGAACCTATTGTTGATTTACAAATGCTTTTCAATCAAGTATATGATATTGCAGGCTACGATATGGAAATAGATTATTGTCGAGAGCCAATACCAGCACTGTCTCAAACGGATGCAGCTTGGGCTGATGCTTGGTTGCGCGATCGCTGATTGCGGGAAAGTTGCTAAACTATAAATAGACTTAAGTCAAGGAGTCACATCAATGCCATCTCCCTTTCCCGGTATGGACCCGTATTTAGAGCATCCCGAACTCTGGCCAGCCCTACATCACTTGCTGATTAGTGAAATTTTTAGATTTTTATCTCCTCAACTGCGTCCTAAGTATTTAGTGTCGCTGGAAGTGAGAATCTATGAAACCGCTGACGACAATTTATCAATTGGTATTCCTGATGTAAATGTAATTCAGCCAAAAACTACAACTGAATTAATCACATCAAACGTAGCCGTTGCAGCGCCACCGACACAACCGTTAACAGTAAATATTCCCATGCCCTACCAGGTTCGGGAAGGCTATTTAGAAATTAGAGAAAGGGGAAGCCAAGAATTAATCACCCTTATTGAAATTCTCTCGCCTACTAATAAACGAACAGGTAAAGGGCGACAAATGTATGAAGAAAAGCGAGAAGAAATTTTATCCAGTCGCACTCATTTAATAGAAATAGATTTATTGCGGCGCGGTCAAAAAATGCCAATTGTTGGCAATAACGTGGAAAGTCACTATAGCGTTTTGGTGTGTCGGGGAAATCGCCGTCCTAAAGCAGATTTGTACGCTTTTAACGTGCAGAACCAGATGCCAGCTTTTCCTCTACCATTGCGATCGGGCGATACTGAACCTATCATAAATTTGCAGGAATTATTCAATCAAATTTACGACATCGCAAGTTACGACCTGAAAATAGATTATCGCAACTGGGAAGTCATACCACCGCTGTCAGAGGCGGATACAATTTGGGCAAATGCTTGGTTGCGCGATCGCAACTTGCGCGCATAATTCAAATTACTAGCAAAATGCAAACTCAACCACTCCTGACTTGAGTTTATCGTCAACAAGCCACCCTACCCACAAACCCTCAAGGCGATCGACTTCTTTGTCAAGTCAGAACCAAAAAGTCTTAAAATATACAATAAGTCACGTATATTAAAAACAGTCGCCAATTTGCAATCATTCTTTACAATATTCAGTACAGCACACCCACCCCTAACTCTTCCTGACAGGAGAGAGCACAGTCTAGTTGGATCGAAGACAATAAACATGGCGACTTCCATGCAAGCTCGTGCAGTTTCTCTAGTCTCAGGTTTGTTCAGGTTATTTGCAGCCAGTTACGAGGAGAGTTGACCACCCGTGCTCCAACGCATCAAACAAGACTTAAAAAACGACCTGATCGCAGGTCTTTTGGTAGTGATACCCTTAGCTACCACCATCTGGCTGACAATCACTGTCGCCAGTTGGGTGATTAATTTTCTCACCAAAATTCCCAAACAAATTAACCCTTTTGACGGACTCAACCCGATTTTGGTGAATTTTCTCAATCTCTTGGTAGGGTTGGCTGTACCCCTGCTGAGCATTACGATTATTGGTCTGATGGCCCGTAATATCTTCGGGAAGTGGTTGTTAGACTTGGGTGAACGTCTATTACAGGCAATTCCCCTAGCAGGTTCGGTTTACAAAACCCTCAAACAACTGCTGGGAACTATCCTCAAGTCCAATGACAAATTTCGCCGTGTGGTTTTGGTAGAGTATCCCCGGCGCGGAATCTGGACTTTGGCTTTTGTGACCGGTACGATCGAGAATAATGATATTCCGCCTTATCTTTCAGGCGAAAGTCCGATCGGCATTTTCATTCCCACTACTCCCAATCCCACCACTGGATGGTACGCTATTGTCCCGGAAGCAGATGTGGTTAATCTGTCAATGTCGATCGAAGATGCTTTTAAAGTCATCATCTCCGGCGGCATAGTCAACCCCAGCAACTCAGCTATAGTAACTACCGCAAACACCAAAGGGACAAAACTTGAATCCCTAATCCCCGATGCGAGATATCATCCGGTTCCAGTGGAAGAAGAGTGAACCAATACATCAGCAATCTTGCACAAAACCTGCCTACACGGAAATAGTGACTGAGGGCGGGTTTTTTCGCAGTTTTTCTGCTAAAGTCCAAGTCTATGCCTTCAAATAGCCTCTAGCAATCTCAACAATCCCCAAATTCCTAAACTCCCAATTCCTATTTAAAAAATATGAAAAAAGCCCGCGAAACCGCACGCGAACTCGCACTCCTTGGCATTAGCCAACTCCCAGCTAATCCAGAACTCTTAGAAGCCAAGAAACTGCAAGATGTCGTCCTCGCCGCCATCCGCACCCTGACTGCGGAAGTGCAAGAATCTCTAGAAACCGCAGCCTCAGAAGTGCAACGAGGTAGCGACAAACTCCTATCGAGCGAAATCCGCGCCTCCGATGTCGAAAGTGCTAGAGCAATGGTACGGGAAGCTGTGGAACTTACTCAAACGGCGATTAACCGTCTCGGTTCAGCCATGGAGTTTCCCGAAATCATCCAGCTAGCTAACCAGCAAGATGTCCGCAATTATGCTTTGCAAATCCTAGCAAAAGTCAGTGCGAACCGCCCGGAAATTGATGACTTGCTCAAAGAAGCCCTCGTGGACTGGCAAATCGAACGTTTGCCCAGGATCGATCGAGATATCATGAGAATTGCGATCGCGGAAATTCTATTTCTAGGCTTACCGGAACAAGTCGGTGTCAACGAAGCTGTCCAACTAGCAAAACGGTACAGTGGCGATGACGGACATCGGTTTATCAACGGAGTGTTGCGCCGAGTTGTCGATCGCATTAATGCACAAGCAGTTAGTCAGTAGTCATTGGTCATTGGTCAGTAGTCAGTAGTCAGTAGTCATTGGTCATTGGTCAGTAGTCAGTAGTCAGTAGTCATTGGTCATTGGTCAGTAGTCATTAGTCATTGGTCATTGGTCATTGGTCATTGGTCAGTAGTCATTAGTCATTGGTCATTGGTCAGTAGTCATTAGTCATTGGTCATTGGTCAGTAGTCATTGGTCATTGGTCAGTAGTCATTAGTCATTGGTCATTGGTCAGTAGTCATTGGTCATTAGTCAGTAGTCATTGGTCATTGGTCAGTAGTCATTAGTCATTGGTCATTGGTCAGTAGTCATTAGTCATTGGTCATTGGTCATTGGTCATTGGTCAGTAGTCATTGGTCATTGGTCATTGGTCAGTAGTCATTGGTCAGTAGTCAGTAGTCAGTAGTCATTGGTCATTGGTAGTCATTGGTCATTAGTCAGTAGTCATTGGTCATTAGTCATTAGTCATTAGTCAGTAGTCATTGGTCATTAGTTATTAGTCATTAGTCATTAGTGATTAGTCATTAGTTATTAGTCATTAGTGGTTAGTGATTAGTGATTAATCATCCTTCCCAATTCCCAATTCCCAATTCCCAATTCCCAATTCCCATTTTAATTTTAATTTTATGGTTTTTAATTGGTTTCGTCGCCAGTACAGCGAAAGTGGATCTTCTGAACAAGAAAATATTCCCGAACAGCCCCAAGAAGAGTCACCAACAGAATCCGCGCCCGCCCCGCCTCAAACAGATGCAGCAGATCCAAGTTCCCCCGCCATAGCAGAGGATTATTTGAATTGGGCGAAAGCTGCTTACAAAAATATTCAAAAACAGCAAAAACCCGAAACAGAAGTTACCCAGACACCAGTAACTGAGGTTCCAGCAGCCGAAACAGATATTGCTGAATCCGCAACTGTCGAAGCAACTGATGCGATCGAACTTGAAGCTTCCATAGCACAAGTCGTCACAGAAACATCAGAAATTTCTGCACCTGCAATTGTCGAAGCCACCGATGCTTCGCCGACAGCCGAGTCGATCGCCATTCCTGAACCGATAGCTCAACAATTAGAAGTTTCAACCCAACAGGGAGAAATTCCCGAACCTGCCATTTCTGTTCCCGATCCAGAATCGATCGCATCAGAACCAAATCCCGCTGTCACAGAAGTTAGGGCCGAAACAGCAGAAGCCCTGCCCTTTTGGGCCAGAGCTCAAGCAGATCGCATGGAACGGATCGAACGGCTCAAAGAAACCGCCCTCGAAGAACCAGAGGTAATTGCAGCAGCAGCAGCCAGAGCTGCAATTATCGAAGAAATTCCTGGTTTTGCCTTTGACGAAGGCTTCCTATGGTCCTCCGAAATACTGGCAAGTCAAGGCCGTCGGCCAGATCAAGTATCTGTCGAAGAAATCACTTGGCTGCAAAAGCTGCGAAAAGGCTTAGAAAGAACCCGTCGTAGCTTAATTAATCGACTTAAGGCGATCGTCGGTCAAGGCCCCCTCAATCAAGACGCAGTGGCGGAAATTGAGACTTTATTGCTCCAAGCAGACGTCGGAGTCGCAGCCACAGACATTATCATCAGTCGCCTCCAAGCCAAACTCTCAGCAGAAGTCCTACCGCCAGAACAGGCCCTAGCCTATCTCAAAACCATTCTGCGGGACATCCTCGATGCACCCTGTGCCCAAACAGCCGCCGGCAATCCCGCTTACAGTCTAAATTTTGCCCCCGAAAAAGACACCTTCAATATTTGGTTGATTGTCGGAGTTAATGGCGCGGGCAAAACTACGACGATCGGTAAACTTGCCCACATTGCCCAAAAATCAGGATACAAAACTCTGATAGGTGCTGCGGACACTTTCCGGGCCGCTGCCGTCGAACAAGTGAAAGTTTGGGGAGCTCGCAGCGGGGTCGAAATTATTGCCAATCCTGGGAAAAACACCGATCCGGCTGCTGTGGTGTTTGATGCGATCGCCTCCGCCCAGGCCAGAGATACACAACTCTTAATCGTAGACACCGCAGGTCGTCTGCAAAACAAAAAAAACTTGATGGATGAACTCAGTAAAATTCGTCGCATTGTAGATAAAAAAGCTCCTGGTGCTACCGTAGAATCTCTACTGGTTTTGGACGCCACACTAGGTCAAAATGGTTTGCGACAGGCCGAAGTTTTCGCAGAGGCTGCAAAATTAAGCGGAGTAGTCTTGACAAAACTCGATGGATCTGCTAAAGGTGGTGTTGCCCTAGCAGTAGTGCAGCAATTGGGTCTGCCGATCCGGTTTATTGGAGTCGGGGAAAGCATCGAAGACCTACGCCCGTTTTCTAGCTACGAGTTTGTGGAAGCCCTGCTGGATTTTAGATTCTAGATTTCAGATTTTTGATTGATGAGGTATCTGTAACCGTCCCAATTTTTTTGAGGCTCACAGGCAGCATAAACATCCAAAATCCTCAACCTAAAACTAAAATCGTAGGAATTACCTACAGGAACAGGGTTATCGATCGACAAGTGCTGTGGGAAAGACTAGATTAAGTTGTCGCGCATTGAATTTGTAGGGTAATTTGAATTTAAATTCTTGTGGCTGGTGTTTCAGCTAGCCACCAAGATAGAAATTGTTAAATGCAAAACAGATAATCGAGAAAATCATCTAGAAAAAAATCGGGTTTCATATAAAATCCTGTCTTCATCGTCCTGTATTAAACTCTCTCTTCTCGAACTTCGCGTCATAAGCGCCTTCGCGGTTAAATCACCTGACGATACAACCGGAATTGATATCAGTTCTGCTTCTGTGTAAGTGCTGAATCATTCCTCTTTAATTTAAAATCGAAAATCACAAATCTAAAATGACTGCTGTGCCTTTGCCTCGCCCCTCACCTCAACCTGCTGACCGCCCTTCTGGTCGCAATTCCATCGACGTGACGCCAGTCTTCGCGCTCAAAGAACTGGTGGCCCGCTTGCACCGATACCAGCACAATGTTCAAGATATGTTGAGCTCCCTGGGATTTGCCCTGCGGACTTTTAATAATCTCAATCAATTTTTGGAGTTGGTCCCTTTGGTAGCGACTCGCGTTACCGATGCCGATGGCGGAGCTTTGGTACTGTTCAAGCCCAATGGTCAAGTCAGGTTTCAGCAATTGCACTGTCAATCAGGACGGCAGTGTCAAGATATGCGAAAAGCACTGGAAATTGCTACTAAGCAAGTGACAACAGGTGTGGGAACCGGGGCAGATTTTATGTCGGGTAACTCCGGGCAAACTTCTAGTCTAGATATTCAAGTGAGTCGGTTTTTAGGGCCGGATGTTCACTTGTTTGGTGCACCAATTTTACTGAATAATTTGGAACGGGGACGGCTGTACGTTTTTAGCAGCGAATCCCAATATTTGTTCACGGCTGGGAGACAGAAATTAGTCCGGTTGGTGGCAGATCAAACCGCAGTTGCGATCGCCAAAGATGAGCTAAATGTTAAATTGGCAGAGAAAGAGCGTTTAGACAGAGAGTTGGAAATTGGTGCAGAAATTCAAGTGCGGCTCTTGCCTCGTAGTTGCCCCAAAATTCCCGGTCTGGATGTGGCCGCCCGCTGTCAAACAGCTAGCAGAGTAGGGGGAGATTATTATGATTTTATTCCCGCCGACTATGACCCCATAGGCAAGGAACAGGAGTCAGAACATACCCCATCCTTGATCAAAAATCTCAAATCAAAAATGGACAAGGGTCGCTGGAGTGTTGTCATCGGTGATGTCATGGGTAAGGGAGTACCCGCTGGTCTGTTGATGACGATGACACGGGGTATGCTGCGGGCAGAGGTTTTGAACCGCCACTCCCCTGCCAGAATTCTGCAACATTTAAACCGGGTAATGCACGCGGATTTGGAAAATTCCCACCGTTTCGTGACTCTGTTTTATTCTGAGTATGACCCGAAAACTCGGACTCTTTCTTACAGTAATGCTGCTCACCACCCACCTTTGCTTTGGCAAGCCGCCACTAATTCTATTGAGAGGCTTGATACTCTCGAAGGGATGCTAATTGGCTTGGATGCTGATTCGCGCTACCAAGAGGCACAGGTACAATTGCAGCCTGGAGATACTATTATTTATTACACCGATGGTTTTACTGATGCTGCCAATCAAGTAGGGGAGCGGTTTGATGAGGACAATTTGACGGAGGCTTTTCAATGGGCTTGTCAAAATTATCAAGAATCTGAGGAAATTTTGAACTATTTGTTCGATCGAGTTCACCAGTTTATCGGCATGGGCAACCAAAATGGAGACGATATGACCCTGGTGGTAATGAGAGTAACACCTGCTACAGAAGAAAATCACCATGATAGTTAATTTGATGATTGAAACAACGGTTGGATTGAGTAGCTGGATTAATTGGAACGATGCGGTGGATTTATTAGTTTGGAAATCTCATTTAAGTTCGACTGTGATTTTGGGTCAAAGCTATGAAATTTTTAGTAATATTCAGAAGTCTTGGAACCATTTTGTCTCTAGTGGTCAAATAGCTGCTTTTGGTATAGGGCTATTTGTGGGCTGGTTCATTAAGGGAATATTCCGTTAGTAAGTCAGCCAACTTCCAAAAAATGAAGGCCCAGAAACCTGACTTCTTCCTTATTCCTTCTTTTCCCCCCTTGGGGGGGGCAGGGGGGGGTGGGGGGCTAGGGGGCGGTGATACCAAATCCTCTCTTCACCGGAATTATTAAACTCTCTCTTCTCGAACTTCGCGTACTTCGCGCCTTCGCGGTTAAATCATTCCGATACAACCGGAATTGATATGACTTCTTCGTTCTTCCTTCTTCCTTCTTTATTCAAAAATGACAAAACAACAAACAACTTGGAGTCAAAGATTTGAATCGGCACTGCACCCAGCTATCGTGCGATTCAATGCGAGTATTGGCTTTGATATTGAACTGATTGAGTATGACTTGACGGGTTCGGTGGCTCATGCTAAGATGCTGGCGAAAACGGGGATTATTTCAGATTCCGAAGGCGAACAATTAGTCAATGGTTTGGAACAGATTCGTCAGGAATACCAAAAAGGACTGTTTGTACCGGGTATTGATTCAGAAGACGTTCATTTTGCAGTGGAAAAGCGCCTAACGGAAATAGTCGGCGATGCAGGCAAAAAATTGCACACGGCTCGATCGCGCAACGATCAAGCAGGTACTGATACTCGTTTGTATTTGCGCGACCAAATTGCCCAAATCCGCCAGCAGTTGCGGGAATTTCAAGGGGTTTTGCTAGATATTGCTGAGCAAAATGTGGAAACTTTAATTCCAGGTTATACGCACTTGCAGCGCGCTCAACCAATTAGCTTGGCTCATTATCTGTTAGCTTATTTTCAAATGAGCGATCGCGATTGGGAACGCCTCGGCGATGTTAGCAAACGGGTCAATATTTCGCCTCTGGGTTGCAGTGCGCTGGCGGGGACTACTTTCCCGATCGACCGGCACTATACCGCCGAACTATTGCATTTTGACAGAGTTTATGATAATAGCTTAGATGGAGTTAGCGATCGAGATTTCGCGATCGAATTTCTCGCAGCAGCCAGCCTGATCATGGTACACCTGAGTCGCTTGTCAGAAGAAATGATTCTCTGGTCGTCTCACGAATTTGGATTTATCTCACTCAAAGATAGTTGCGCTACGGGTTCGAGCATTATGCCCCAGAAAAAAAATCCTGACGTGCCCGAATTGGTGCGGGGTAAGGCGGGGCGAGTTTTCGGTCACTTGCAGGCGATGCTGGTAGTGATGAAGGGACTGCCTTTGGCCTATAACAAAGACTTACAAGAAGATAAAGAAACTTTGTTTGACAGCGTGAAAACGGTACAAGCTTGTTTGGAAGCAATGACGATTTTGCTGCGGGAAGGAATCGCGTTTAAGAGCGATCGCCTCGCTGCGGCTGTCACAGAAGACTTTTCTAATGCTACAGACGTGGCAGACTACTTGGCCACTAAAGGCGTTCCCTTCCGGGAAGCTTATAACCTCGTGGGCAAAGTGGTCAAAACCTGTCTGTTGGGGGGCAAACTCCTCAAAGATTTGACACTTGAGGAGTGGAAAGAATTGCACCCAGCTTTTGAGACTGACATTTACGGCGCGATCGCACCTCAGCAAGTGGTAGCGGCTCGCAATAGTTACGGGGGTACCGGATTTGACCAAGTGAGGAAATCACTGATTGCTGCCCGCGATCGGCTCAGCGATTAATCTTCAGCGGCAGCCATATCTTTGTCCTGTCTGCCGCCACTCATGGCGCCCATGCCGCCACCGTTGCCGCCGTCAAATCGCCTTCTCTTGTTAGAGAACATATCTTGATTTCTGCGCTTGCGAAACTTGCGGGCGTATGCTTGATTTCGTTGTGCCTTCTCTTTCTTGAGATTACGGCGTTTAGCCATTCTGACCTCACTAATAAACATTGACAGTCCCCGGTCTAAAGACACGGGGATTCTTAAGACTTTGCAGCCTGAATATCCCTATTGCTAAGGTTTCCGGGCGCAATCCTTTCGCCAAAAATGGCGGTCTGCTATCCTAGCATTGCAACTAGCTCCTCGGTCGTAACTTTCCCCCAGTTGGAGGGTAGGTTTTAATGTCTTGTACTGACAAGTGAAATTTTACCACGCCAAAACAAGGTGTTAACATGATTTGGCCTGATAGTCAATCAAGGCAGGATGAATCATGGAACTGCCTTTGTCTCCCTGAATTAACATCCAGGGGGTTTTCAGGCTATTCTTTATAAGTGACGCTCCTACACCAACCGCAAGCGATATGTTGTAGGCATCTGAGTCCCGCCTGTGGATATCAAGAGCTTCCTTCAAGGTACTCCCATCGTTTCCCTCTACGGCGTTTTATAGTGAGGAACAGGTCCCGCCCCACTTGTCACATAAAAGCTGTTTTATCTAGACCTAGATTATTATTCTGCGATCCAAGATATGAGTATTTTACGAGAATTATTACAATGAGTGCTCGTCTCCTCGCCACCCAAAGAATGCTGGTTGGCTGCGCCCAACATCGCTGGGAGGATCGCTCTAGCGCGTCGCGTGGCTCTCATCCCACCCCAAATCAAAGATTATGGGCTGGGGATTCCCGCCTGTCTAGCTAATATTCCTGAATTCAGGAGATACATTTAACAGATAGCGTGACTTGTAGATCATAGCAGGCTATAGGCAAAACTGAAAAAAAAATCAAAAAACTCTTGACAAATACGACAAATGATAATAAAACCGGGTGACTTAGCTCCTGAGTTCTGTTGGCCCGATGGTGGGAGTAATTTTATGCCTCTGGCAGATTTCCGATAGCATCAAATTATACTCTAGTTTGAGCTATGGCTGCTACAGATTCCCCAAAAAATATGGTAAAAAAATTTAGAGACATTACTCAAACTACGTTGGCGATCGACCATGATGTTAGGATTGGAAAAGTTTAAAATTTCCGAACCCTCTTCCCAAAGCTTGTGAGTTTATGCGTCGATTGTGGCAGATTGGACAAACCGTGCTAGGACTAATATTTCGACATCCCGTCACTGGTACTGGCATTATCCCCCTATTACCTGATGGTCGAATTGTCCTAATTCGTCGGCGTGACAACGGTTGCTGGGCACTGCCGGGAGGTATGGTTGATTGGGGCGAAAATATTACGACTACAGTCCGCCGGGAATTGGCTGAAGAAACAGGGCTAGAGCTAGTAAAAATCGGCCGCTTGGTGGGCGTATACTCAGAGCCCGATCGCGATCCTCGACTTCACTCTATTTGTATCGTTGTCGAAGCACAAGTCCAGGGAACAATTCAAATTCAGGATACACTCGAAATCAGCCAAGTAGAAGCTTTTTTACCCACATCCCTACCGAGCGGGGAATTCAGCCACGATAGCGACAAGCATTTGCAGGACTATTTTCAAGGTCTGACAATTGTAAATTGAAACGAAGTGCAGCTAGATTGTAGTCAAATTTTGAATCAATTGTTATAAACAACCACTCAACCTTGGATGAAGGTTCTTTAGATTAATGAATATTTAACCGGATGTACTCACAGCTACGCAATTCTCGGATCAAACTTTCTTTAGGGCAAATATTCTGGCACGAAGTCGGCCAGGGGCCAAACTTGGTGTTTTTGCACGGTTCTTGGGACAACAGCAATCAGTGGCTCAAGACGATCGAATATTTATGTCCTCAGTACCACTGTTTCGCACCAGATTTACTGGGATTTGGCGATTCAGAACGCCCTAAAATGAATTATTCCATCGACATCGAAGTAGAATGTCTCGCCCAATACTTCGACACGTTAAATCTGCCAGAGGTTTATTTGATTGGTCACTCCTTGGGTGGCTGGGTAGCCACTAGCTACGCCCTCAAATATCCCCATCGAGTCAAAGGTTTGGTGTTGTTAGCGCCCGAAGGGGTGAATGCCGGCACTAGGCGAGGACGCTGGCAAATGGCTAGGTTGCTGACGGGTACACCTCCTGTGGCTTACTGGGTGCTGCGATCGCTCTATCCCATTGCTAAGTTGTTTGGGGGTCAAAATAAGATGGAGGAACTACTCAAGTTCAGAAAACAGTTGATCGGTTCCCCAGTGGCGATGAAATTGCTGTTTAGGCGGCGACGAGCCGAAATTAAGGCCGAGTTGGTTGACGAGAAGTTGTCTGAGCTGACAGCTCCTTTATTGTTGTTACAGGAATCTCAAAATCAGGCTGATGCTTCGTCGTCTCTGTGTCAGTCCTATGCTGCTCTGGCGACGGTGGCAGAGATTGAATTTATCAATTCTGAGAGCATAAATTTATTGGTAGAATACCCCGATCTGGTTGCTAAGTATATTCGGGAATTTGCCAAGCAGTGAAATCTCAAATCAGAAATTGATTGAGACCCCAAAAAATAGCTTCTGGGGTCTCAATTACCCTGGCAGCGGTGTCAGGAAAGGTGCTGGCGAGATATTGTAACAACAAAGTGCGATCGCCCCCTGTCAAGGCTATGTGGCTATTAGGAAACAAGCCCAGCCAATCTTCAATAAAATCATTGACGGCTGCTACCACACCGCGCACCACTCCGCTGACAATGGCGCTCTCGGTATCCCCAGCCCAGCGCCCAGTCAGATTATCTGGTAACATCACTACAGGTAAACCAGCAGTTTTCTCTCCCAGAGACCACAATTGCAACCCTAAACCCGGTAGAATAGCGCCCCCAACTAAACGCCTATTGACATCGGCTCCAGTAAATGTTAAAGCTGTACCAGTATCTATAACTAAGATTGGCCAACCTAATTGGGTACCAGCGCCCAATAAAGTCAAAGCTCTGTCAATTCCCAGCGTCGGATAGAGTCCCTCGATGGGTAACTGGTCTAAAGTAATAATTCGGTTATCAGGATAACTCTGCCAAAGTGTGGTTTGATCCGGCACTACTGAAGCCAAGACTAGAGGTAATACGCCCAACTCTGGTTTGCGAAGTGACGCAAGTTCGGGATTAGTAGAAATGAGCTTTTGAGCAGATTGTTTCTCGATCGACTCGATTACTGTCCGCACTAGAAATTCAGTCTTTTCATCCTGAGATAGATGATGCACAGCATGAATACTCAAATGCTTTGTATCCCATATTTTCTGAAGAGTGTTCCCATTGAATAATCCCCAGTGCAAACGGGAATTTCCGATCGCCAAAGCTATGGTCATCTCCGTTTTACTATTTAATTCAGAGCTAAAATTGACATCGTTTGTTGGCGGGGAGAAATTTTTAGCACTTGGGTTTGTCATCTTGATTAACAGAGTAGGCGTAAATAAAAATTGAACTAAAGATGGATTTTAGGTAGTTTTTTAAATCTAAAATCGGCGGTTAAATCTCATATACCTCTCCCATATTTTTTGTGGAACAGCCACGAAAATATTTTAAAAATAGGATTTAAGAGAGAGGGAGAATTGACATCTTGTATTCAACTAGCGCGGGTTGATAATTAGTAGGAACTACTACAGACTGTTGGTGAAAGCGTTATTATAGCGGTTCTCAAGCGTGGTGAGGTATGCCCTATGCCCTATGCCCTATGCCCTATGCCCTATGCCCTATGCCCTATGCCCATGAGTACCTCATCTTTTGGTGGGGTAAGCATAGGTATAAAAGACCAGACAAAATAAAGATAATTCACAAAATCTGAGTAAATATGTCTTTAAAGATACATCAAAAAAAAACCTCGCCCAAATCAACTTCCACGTTGCCTGAAGCAGACAAATGGAGACAAGAAGCAGGTCTTTCGTTACCCGAAATAGACGACCAAAAAGCCCTGATCGTGCAGATGCAGCAGCAAGTTCAATTATCAAATTTGTTGAACCAAATTAACAACGAAATTCGTAGCACTCTGGACATAGAACAAATTCTGACATCGGGGTGCCGATTGCTGGGTCAAGCGCTAAATTGTAGCCGAGCGAGCATTTTAGTCAAAGAATCAAATACAGACAAAACCTTGATTACGCGAGGAGAATACAACGCGGGAGACTATCCCATACAGTTAGGTATGAAAGTACCGGTGGTTGGCAACCCGCACTTGGAAGCGATTATATCTCAACAAGAGTCCCTAGCCGTAACCAAGTTTATCGATTTTCCAGGATTGAACGAACGCAGTAGAAAAATTGCCCTAGATTTAGAAATTAAGTCTATGCTGGCAGTAGCTACTCGTTACCAAGGAGAAGTGAATGGAGTAATTGGGCTGCACCAGTGCGATCGCGAACGGGAATGGACGGATTGGGAACGACAGTTGTTAGAAGGGGTGGCTTCCCAATTGGCGATCGCCATCAATCAAGCTAAATTGTATAGCCAAACCCGACGCCAAGCCGAACAGGAATCGCTGCTGCGGCTGATCGGCAACCAAATTCGTAGTACCCTAGACCTCAATACTATCCTCGACACAGCAGTCAGAGAAGTCCGTCAACTTTTGCAGTGCGATCGGGTAATTATCTATCAATTTCAAGACAACTGGCGGGGAAAAGTAGTGGTTGAAGATATGAGTGTTCCTTGGCCTTCAATTTTAGGAGATATGGGAGCAGACAAGTGTTTTAAGGGGGATTATGCCGATTTTTACCAGCAAGGACGAGTCAGAGCAATCAATGATGTGTTTAATGCCAATTTAGAGCCTTGTCACATAGATTTTTTAGATAGCTTGCAGGTAAAAGCGAATCTAATAGTACCAATTGTCACATCCCGAAATCCCGAAAAATCACCCAAAAATTCCCTAAATTACGATCCAGAATTACCCGGTAGGCTGTGGGGCTTGCTAATTGCTCACGAGTGTGGCGATATTCGGAATTGGGAGCAGCAAGAAATGGAGTTACTGTCGCAAATAGCGGACCAAATGGCGATCGCCATTCAGCAAGCCAAACTCTACAGCCAAGTCCAAGAAGCAGCGGTAAAATCCCAAACTCAAACCCAACAGTTGCAGGCTACATTAGAAGAACTGCGATCGACTCAACAGCAATTAATTCAAAGTGAAAAAATGTCCGGTTTGGGGCAAATGGTGGCAGGTATTGCCCACGAAATTAACAACGCCAATAATTTCATTCACGCTAATTTGTTTCACACCCAAGAATATGTCAAAACCTTAACAGAAGCCCTGGAATTCTGTGCCAAAGCTTCCCCAGAAGCAGGAGATGCGATCGCCCAAATCAATGAAGAACTAGAACTAGATTACATTCGCGAAGACTTTCCACCATTGCTCAATTCAATGATAGAAGGCAGCAGCCGGATTCGCTCAATCGTGACAACACTGCGGAGTTTTTCTCGCTTAGACCACTCCGAATTTAAAGCGGTTGATTTGAATGAAGGTTTAGAAAATAGTTTGTTGATGCTGCAAAACAAAGTAAAACCAGAGATAAAAATCAATAAAGTATACGGCAAATTACCAAGTGTTAAATGTCATGCAGGTCAAATCAATCAAGTATTTTATAACTTGATTGACAATGCTTTAGATGCCATAAATTTCACTAAAAAACCAGGAGAATTAACAATTCGCACCCAAGTCAAGGAAACAGGGTGGGTAACAATTTATATCAGCGATAATGGTCCCGGCATTCCTGCGGAAATTCAGCAGAAAATTTTCGATCCATTTTTTACTACTAAACCTGT
Source organism: Oscillatoriales cyanobacterium (assembly GCA_004292745.1). Lineage (GTDB taxonomy): Bacteria > Cyanobacteriota > Cyanobacteriia > Cyanobacteriales > Microcoleaceae > Microcoleus > Microcoleus anatoxicus. The sequence continues at coordinate 32,334 of RDXH01000073.1, forward strand.
AGGAAAAGGCACTGGTTTGGGACTATCAGTATGTTACCAAGTGATTGTTCAAGCTCACGGTGGCAAGATTAACTGTGTCAGCAAAGTTGGTGAAGGAACCGAGTTAATTGTGGAGTTACCCATCGCAAATCACAAAGGTTAAATTCCTCAAAATTTTCTGGGAAAAACCGGGAGAGCGCCGCCAAAAGCCACAGCAAAGCCCCTAGAGTTGATTGCTAAAGCCTTACAGGAGGGCCATCATGCGGAATGAGTCAGATTTTGAAATTCGGCAAAATTTCCGGATCAAAGTTATTGATGATGAAAGTTAAGTATCTCTATTAGACATCTCCCATAATTATTGTGGAATAGGCTGGATAGCCTGTTCGACGCAGGCTTTTTGGGAGACGTCTATTAAGTATGGGCAAGTAATTATACCAATTTTAAAAAAGAATGCAACAGTAGTCTTGTCCCTCCCCTTTATAAGGGGGGGTTAGGGGGGGTCAAAGATTGTTGCACGATTTTAGAGAATTCAGTCACTTCTAATGCTTAATTACTCATCCTCAAAATAGAAACTATGGCTACTTCCTTGACTGGTTCTTTGGGTCAAACCGATAATTACAGCAGTGTCAATGACCTAATCGCAAAATGGCCGACTATCGCCCGGAATCTAGGCATCAAACTATCTGGGGTAGCTTTTGATGGCGTGGAAACTGACTATCTAAATTCTAATGTCATCAGCAACCTCACCTTGGCAACTAACGAAAACCCTAAAAGCTGGTTAAGTTACGGCAATAGTGCTGGTATTGGTGTCGCATCTTCTTATAGTGGTTGGTTCACAGACCCCAATAAAATTCGGGCGGAAATCAACTATGACCCCAACACCAATCAATCTCAAGCCCTGAAGGTGAAATGGGCAGATAACCAAGACATCACTAGCGCCACGATCGACCTCAGTGCATTGAGTCCCAAAACAAGTCCAGGACTAGGCGATCAAGGTAATGAAGTTGGTTTGCTGCAAATCTTCAATAATGGAGTTTTGGTACCGGCTACCAATTTTACTATTAGTCGCCTCAACGCTCCGATCGCTTCAAAACCCCTCTCTGTGTCTTCAAATGGAGTGACTTTCACGGGCGATCGTACCGATGGCACTTTCCAATTCAAGGTACAATCAAATTCCACTAGCGTCGCTTTTGACGAACTGCGGTTCTCCGCCAAAGCCTACGATAGCCCCACCGCCGCCTACCAAGCCACCACCTTCAAAGACGATAGTTCCGACTACCTAGTGCGGAGTATTCAATATCAAGGCCTCGATGTAACACCAACTCCAACTCCGACTCCAACTCCGACTCCAACCCCTGCAAATATCTTCCAGTTTCAGCAATCAAGTTACACCGTGAATGAAGGCGGCGTGGCGACGATTAATGTGACTCGCACAGGTGGTACGGGGGCTGCATCGATTAACTACGCTACTGTTGACGGTTCGGCAAATGCTGGTGGGACTGCACCCGATTACACTGTAGCGGCGGGGGCCTTGAATTTTGCTCCAGGGCAAAATATCGCTAGTTTTACAGTGACAGCTCTGAGCGACATGATTTTGGAAGGGCCGGAAACAGTGAATTTGGTGCTTAGCGGTGGGAATGTCGGCAGCAATCCGTCGATTTTGACGATTAATAATGTGGTCCCAACTCCCACACCGACGCCGACACCGACACCGACTCCAACACCCGGTCAAAGCACGTTTTTCTTCAGTGCGGCTACTTACAGCGTCAACGAGGGCAACACTGCGCCGATTACAATTAATCGCAGTGGCGACCTTTCAGCACCAGCGACGATCGTGTTCCGTACAGGTGACGGTACTGCTCTAGCTACGGGTTCTATTCCTGATTACAATAGTGTGGCTCAAGCGGTCAATTTTGCGCCCGGACAAGCTAGCGCCCAAGTTCCGGTTCAAACTTTATTTGATAGTCTCACAGAGCCCAATGAGACAGTGAATTTGTTCTTGAGCGGCGGCAGTTTGGCAAGTCCGTCAGCAGCGGTTTTGAGTATTATTGATACTACTGCTGTGCCTCCGACTTTCTTCTCCTACGGTTCGTCTTCTGGTCCTATTGCTGATAGTAGTTTTGGAAGTTTTACGATTAACCGGAGTGGCAATACTGCGGTTTCGGCTTCGATCGACTTTTTGATTGCTGCCCCTGGTGGCGCTCAACCTGTCAACAACGCAGACTTCAATATTTTCGGTCAATATATTCCGACTGCTTCTGGAGGGACGGTGAACTTTAATCCCGGTCAAACTACCGTTAGTCTGACGATTACCAATAATCCAGGTTTGACTGCTGGGGTGGTGAATTTAGGCTTTGGCGCAGGTCCGATCGGCGCTCCGGCATCGACTGCAATTACTCTGCTTTAACGCTGTTAGGAGGGCAAAGATCGCGAACCCTTTCAAGGTCGTACTCTTAGATGCGACACCCGTTATTCGAGTACGACCTTGAACCCTTGGGTGGGGGCGGGTTTTTGAGATTGTCAGTTTTTGGCAATTATTGTTGGTAAAACCCGCCCTGACAATTCTCGAATCGAAGCGATATAGTGTGGGGATTCCCGTCTGGTCAGCTAAAATCGATTCGATCGACATCACTTTTAAAATGCTTAACTGATAGATAGGAAATTTGATAAAATTTTACAAAAAAAACGTGCAAGAATGTAAGTAATAAGGTAAGAATCACTGACTAGGAGGCACGCCATGGTAGCGCTGACTGAACGAGTCCAACGCAGATTGACGGTGGAAAAAGTCGAAATTGCGCCTGACACAACGGCAATTCGATGCTTGGACTGGGATAGAGACCGCTTTGATATTGAATTCGGACTCAAAAACGGTACCACTTACAACTCATTCATCATTCGCGGCGAAAAGACAGCCCTCGTCGATACCTCTCACGAGAAATTTCGCCAACAATATTTAGACACTCTCACGGGGGAAATCGACCCGAAACAGATTGACTATATAATTATCAGCCATACCGAACCAGACCATAGTGGCTTAGTTAAAGACGTGCTAGCTTTAGCACCCCAAGCCATTGTCGTCGGTGCAAAAGTAGCAATTCAATTTTTAGAAAACCTGATACACCAGCCCTTTGAGCGACTGATAGTCAAAAATGGTGAGAAACTAGATTTAGGCAACGGCCACATTATCGAATTCGTATCGGCGCCGAACTTGCACTGGCCCGATACTATTTTCAGCTACGACGCTAAAACTCAAGTGCTGTTCACCTGCGATGCTTTCGGGATGCACTACTGTTCCGACAGCACCTACGATGACGATTTAACAGCAGTAGAAGAAGATTACCACTTTTATTATGAGTGCTTGATGGCACCCAATGCTCGATCGGTCTTGAGTGCTATGAAGCGGATGGCAGAATTGGGAGAAATTGGTACTGTTGCGACCGGTCACGGCCCCCTACTGCGCTACAACGTATTAGAACTAACAGGGCGCTACAAAAAGTGGAGCCAAGAACAGACCAAGACAGAGACAACAGTAGCAGTATTTTACACATCGGACTACGGATTTAGCGATCGCCTCAGCCAAGCCATCGCCCACGGAATCACCAAAACCGGTGTAGCCGTAGAAATGATGGATTTAAAAATCGCCGACTTACAAGAAGTCCGAGAACTCGTCGGTACAGCCGCCGGGATTGTAATTTGTTCCCCACCAAGCACGGGCCCTGCTGGGGCGAATGCCGAAGCGGCCATCAACACAATTTTAGTAGCAGCCAACAACAAACAATCCTTCGGTTTGTGCGAATCCGGTGGCGGAGACGACTCATCAATTTATCCCCTACGAAACAAGTTCAAAGAATTGGGTTTAAAAGAGATATTTCCCAATATTTTGATTAAAGAAACGCCCACCGAAGCAATTTATCAACTGTGCGACGAAGCCGGCACCGACTTGGGACAGTGGCTGACGCGGGACAAAGCCGTCAAACAGATGAAATCTCTTGACAGCGACCTCGATAAAGCCTTGGGAAAAATCAGCGGCGGACTGTATATCATCACCACTCAAAAAGGCGATATTAGCGGTGCGATGCTAGCTTCTTGGGTAACACAAGCCAGCTTTAAACCCCTAGGTTTAACCATAGCAGTTGCCAAAGATCGGGCGATCGAATCAATGATGCACGCCGGAGACAAATTCGTGCTAAACGTACTAGAAGAAGGCAAATATCAAACATTAATGAAGCACTTCTTAAAACGTTTTCCACCAGGTGCCGATCGATTTGCCGGAGTAAAAACCCAAGCAGCAAACAACGGTTCTCCCATTCTGACAGAAGCCTTAGCCTACATGGAATGCGAAGTAGTCAGCCGGATGGAACTTTCCGACCATCATATCGTATATGCCACAGTAGATAGCGGCCGCGTATCAAATCCCGACGCACTCCCAGCAGTACACCACCGCAAAGTGGGAAATCACTATTAGGAAGGAAGAAGTCACCCCCCCCTGCCCCCCCCAAGGGGGGAAGGAAGAAGGAAGAAGGAAGAAGGAAGAAGGAAGAAGAAATTAGCTGGCTAAACATCTTTTGTTTTTTTCCCTCTCTTCTTTCTTCCTCTGCGTTCTCTGCGCCCTCTGCGGTTAAAGAAAAAAAATCTAATTCAGAAAATCAATAGCATTGCTGTAGCAAAATTAATAGTAATAGGTGCAATAGATGATTAACAGCCTTATTTCCATGTCCAAATCCAACTTTAAACCGCGCGATGTGCAGTTTTTTCAGATTGCGGCAGATACAGCAGCAGTACGATCGCGAACTTGGGACAGACTAAAATTTGAAGTAGAATATTCCCTGCAAAGGGGAACAACAGCCAATAGCTACATCATTCAATCCGAAAAAATAGCCTTATTAGACCCACCGGGAGAATCTTTCACTCAAAACTATCTCGATTGTTTGCAACAAAGGCTAGACCTAAAAAAAGTAGATTACGTGATTTTAGGACATTTTAATGCTAACAGAGCGGTAACAATTAAAGCTCTGTTAGAATTATCACCTCAAATATCCTTTGTTTGTACAAATCCAGCCGCCATCGCTTTGCGATCATCCTTTCCCGAACAAGAATTAAACATTTTAGTAGTCCGAGGGGAAGAAAGACTAAACTTAGGAAAAGGTCACGAACTAAGATTTATTGCCACTCCTACTCCCCGCTGGCCAGACGAACTTTGCACTTACGATCCGCAGACTCGAATCGTGTTTACTGACAAACTTTTTGGCGCTCATGTTTGTGGCGATCAAGTATTCGATGAAGGGTGGAGTGTTTACAGCGAAGACAGACGTTATTATTATGATTCCCTCCACGCATCCCAGGCGAAACAAGTGCTGGCGGCAATGGATAAGTTGGCGGATTTCTCCACAGCATTTTATGCTCCCGGTCACGGCCCGCTAGTGCGTTATGGCCTCCACGAACTCACCAATTTGTATCGGGAATGGAGCCAACAACAAAACTCGAAAGACTTGACAGTTGCGTTAATTTATGCTTCTGCTTATGGCAATACAGCAACTTTAGCCCAGGCGATCGCCAAAGGAATTACTAAGGCCGGCGTGGCGGTGGAAACCATAAATTGCGAATTTGCCGAACCGGGAGAAATTCAAGAGGCGATCGAAAAATGTGCTGGATTTATCATCGGAACTCCTACCCTAGCCGGACACGCACCGACGCAAATTCAAACGGCTTTGGGAATTGTTTTATCTACAGCAACCAAGAGTAAGCTGGCTGGTGTTTTCGGTTCCTTTGGCTGGAGTGGAGAGGCGATCGACTTAGTAGAAAGCAAGTTAAAAGATGCCGGATATCGCATCGGATTTGAACCGATTCGAGCCAAATTTAAGCCGACGGCGGCGACGATTCACGAGTGCAAAGAAGCGGGTACAGATTTTGCTCAAGCTTTGATTAAGTCGCAAAAATTGCGGGCGCCAAAATCACAATTAACGGGGGGTAGCGATCGCACGGAACAAGCAGTAGGAAGACTGGTTGGTTCCCTGTGCGTACTCTCGGCCAAGCGTGGGGAGGTCAGCAGCGCCATGCTGGCATCGTGGGTATCACAAGCAACCTTTAGTCCTCCTGGGTTGACTATTGCGGTGGCGAAGGATCGGGCGATCGAAGCTTTGATGTATGCCGGCGATCGATTTGTGCTGAATATCTTAGCAGAAGGGCGACAGTTGCGTAGGTATTTCATGAAAAACTTTGCTCCTGGAGAAGACAGATTTGCCGGAGTCGAAACGATGGAAGCTAGCAATGGTTGTCCAGTATTAAAGGATGCTTTGGCTTATCTAGAATGTGAGGTGGTGAGTCGGATGGAATGCGGCGATCATTGGGTAGTTTATGCAAAAGTCGAAAACGGTCATTTGTTGAATAGTGAAGGGGTGACAGCAGTCCATTACCGCAAATCTGGTAGTCATTATTAATAGGCTGATATCAATTCCGGTTGCACCGTCAGGTGATTTTACCACAGAGAACGCAGAGAACACAGAGGGAGATAAGAGAGGAATACAGGACGATGAATATAGGATTTGATATCAACATTCCTGATTCCTTCTACTTTGTACAATTAAGATAGCTTTTTAAGTTCTGCTGCGGTTTCGTTGAGCAGTTCTGTACATAGTTTAACTTGAGAGAGGCTAGCGGCAGTTTCTGCCGAACCTAAGTTAATATTGTTCATCGCTTCTAGGACTTGTTGAATGGCGATCGCCTGTTGGTTCGCATTGAGAGAAATTTTTTGGTTATTCAAAAATACTTTGTCTATCGACTCTGCTACACCCCCGAAAATTGCTGTTGTTCCTTGGGCTTGTTGAATACCTTGAACCGCTGTTTTTGCTCCTTCCTCTGTGACTTTAACCGTAAGGTCGATCGCCATTTTAATTTCTGTTACCAGACCATTAATTTTCTCTGCTGATTTTTTGCTTTCATCAGCCAGACGGCGAATTTCTGTAGCAACCACAGAAAAACCCTTACCATTTTCGCCAGCACGGACTGCTTCCACTGCGGCATTAAGAGCCAGCATATTAGTTTGATTAGCAATATCTGCTACTAAGTCAGAAATTCCACCAATTTTCACCGCATTTTCACTTAAGTAACTAATCTGTTTGGCGATGGCTTGGACTTTTTGTTGAAGAGTTACTATCCCCTTCATCGTGTTTTCTACGGATTGATGACCGGAATCAGCTAATGTTAGCGCTTGATGAGCCGAGACTGCTGAGGCTTCTGCTTGCTTGGCTGAAACTTCCGAAGCAACACTTAACTCATTCATCGTGGTAGTCGTTTGATTCACAGCATTAGCTTGTTGAGACACAGTGTATTCCTGCTGAGCCACTGCGGCCGTGATTTGGGTAGAAGAAGCCGCAATTTTCTTCACAGATTTGACGATGGGGTTAACAATATCATGGCTGACGATCGCCGTCATAACTGCCGCGGCTAACAAAGCAAACACCAGAATCACCACCAGCAGCACTGTCAAACTCCGAATTTTCGCTTCAATCTCATCATGTTTTTTTTCTCCAACTTTTCGCTGGAGTTCGATCAGTATGGAAAACGCCTCAACTGTTTCAGCACCAAAGGGAGTTGTGGTAGCTGCGCGATACTCAGCAGCTTCCTGAATTTTACCAGCTTGCTGCAACTCAAACCATCGAGGTCTGGCTGAAACATACCTTTGATAAGCATCTTGCACTTTTTTGAAAGCAGCTTGTTCTTCTGGTGCGATTTCACCTTTGGCGTATTCTCGTAGGTTATCGTCAATTATTTTGTATAACTTTGGCTCTTCGGCTAAAATTGCCGATCGCCTCTCTGGTTGAACGATAAACTGAGGAAAGCCGTAACGCAACTTCCACAAAGCCGACTCAGAGTTGGCTAGAGCCACTGTCCCTTTGACTTGATATGCGTATAATTTCTGCGCATCTTGTCCTAGTTCAACGGTGTTACGCCAACCGACAAACCCGACACCTGCGAGTAAGGCTGTCAAAGCTCCAAAGCTAGCCAACAATTTAGTCCTAATCCCTAATTTCATTGGATTTTAGATTTAATATTTTTATTAAAATGTATAATTCGCTTGGCTAACACCCAGAGAATATTTATCAGTAATTGACCTTAATATTACTTTTCCTCAGCCGCCTGTTCCGGCCAAAGATAAATAAGCCCAGAAATCCAAGTCAAAGCCACAGAAACCCAAAAAGCGATTAATGCAGGAAAATTCCCAGCTTCAGAAAGGGGAGCAATTAAAAGCGCGATCGCCACAATTTGACTGACTGTTTTCAGCTTACCCCAGATATTAGCACCAGAAATTTTAGTTTTATTAACACGCCACCCAGCGATTGTCAACTCCCTTGCCAAAATCAGAAACACACCCCAAGCCGGGACTCTACCCAACTCAATCAAAACTAAAAGTGGCGCTAACACCAACAATTTATCCACCAAAGGATCGAGAAACTTCCCCAAATCTGTAATTTGATTGAGTTTCCGAGCCAAATAGCCATCCAGCCAATCCGTAGCCGCCGCCACCACAAAAATTGCTACACAAATCCAGCGACTTTGCACGCTTGGATCGTACAAACCGTACAGGAGAAAAGGCACTCCCAGCAATCTAGAAAAAGTAATTAAATTAGGCAAATTCATAAATTCAGAAGGAAGAAGGAAGAAGGAAGAAGGAAGAAGGAAGAAGGAAGAAGGAAGAAGGAAGAAGATAGAAGGAAGAAGGAAGAAGATAGAAGGAAGAAGGAAGAAGGAAGAAGATAGAAGGAAGAAGGAAGAAGGAAGAAGATAGAAGTTACCCCCCCCTGCCCCCCCAAGGGGGGAAATTCAGGAAGAAGGAAGAAGTTACCCCCCCTGCCCCCCCCAAGGGGGGAAATTCAGGAAGAAGGAATGAAGAAGCTTTTAAGTTAACATTTTTGCGGTCACTTTACTTAACCATACAATTCATTAATTGTCGATCCAATTCTATGATATAATCTCGACCGTAATACAGATTTTCTAATCCTTGCACCAGATTGTCGGGAATGTCTTGGGCAATTTCACTGCTACAGGAACCAGCGGCTAAAGCAATAGTTGCTACTCCTGCAATTAATGGGAATAGGCCATGGGACATGGGAAATAAACCATGGGGAATTTATTAAGTATTTGTGCGAACACCCCAAGCAATTGTGAGGGGTTCTAAGATTTTTTGCTGACTGCTAGAGGCGAGTTTGGTCAAATATGTCTGCACTATAGAAGCCTGTGCCCTATTCAAACTATAAGTCCGATCGCCATCTTGAAGGAATAGCGGTGCGGCCCCGATCGCCTCCCAATCAGGATTTTGCTGAGAATCCTGGGCTAACAACATTAAATCTGTGCGATCGGGCAAAAGTCCTGCTGTCCAATTTCCAGCCAAAATCCCCAAAATCCGGGACTCACAGGTGCGAGTATTCACCCCGCGGCGTTCCAATAACTGCAAAATTTGCTCAAACCTGATAGCTGTTTCCCCCAGCACCTGCATTAATTCCCATAGCAGAAAAAAGTTGCCGTATTGGTGTCTCGAAGCATCTAAAATTTGAGGATAAACAGCTACACTGGCCAATCCGCAAGCAACGCGACTGATTTTCACATCCTCAAATTCTGGGTATTGAACTACGATCGCATTGGGGAGTTTCTGTCGCAGCCAACGGGCGATCGCCGGCCAAGCGCCCATTCCCCCAGCACAAATAGCCTGATTTATGCCCACTGGCGACATTCCGACACGACTCAACAAAACATTCAATTCGCGGTTCAACTGCTGCACAAAAGGCACTAAAACCTGACTTTCCAAATCCTGCCGCCGCACATTCCAACGTTGTTCGCCAATATCCAGAACAAAGCTCTCTTGATGCTGCAAAATCACCTTCAAATGTCTGGCTGCTTCCAACAATTGCAGACCAAAAGTGGAACTTTGTAACCGCTGCTGCAATTGATAACGACTGGGTAAATCTGGATGTCCGGGACGAGGTAAATCCAGGGACATTCCAAAGGTTTCATTTTGGGCTAATAACTGACAAATAATATCTTGATCGAAAGCATTGCCAGCAAAAGCAAAACTTTGGCAAGCAAAATCATTATAACTTAAATCTTGACTATTTTCTGGTAAATCAACTAAACCCAATTCCACTGTCGTCGCCCCCGCATTTATAATCAAAGTTCCCCCGCAAAAAGACGAACTATGAAGCACTAACTGTCGGTTTGATGCGGGATTTTCCTCACTCATCAATTCCCCGGTTTCCGACTGCCCAAAATAGGCATTTGTCACAGGAGTTACCGCAGAAAGCAAAGTGGCGATCGCATCTTCCACCACAAAAATTTGTTCACCTTCGGCCACCAGTCCCGCACCCAAAACCGCCTCCTGCAGGTTAAACCGATAAGCATCGGACCAATGAGCCGGAGTCCCCAAAATTACGCCTCGTAAGTTTTGCAGCGCTTCATCCAGAGTTTGCTTCTCTAATCCCGAAGCTCGACAGATTAAATTAGGCATTGACAAATCATCATTCTTCCCCTGTAAGTTGGGATTTAAAGTAGTCAACAGCGCCCGCAAACCGTTGAGGGGTAAAGCGATAGAAATAGCCTGCTCCTGGGAAAACTGCAACAGAGGCTCATAGATAACTCCTGTTTCCCGCAGATAGGGAATCCCCACCTTCAAGGGTAGTTTGAAATTTTGCAGCAAAAACTCCCCAGCCAGCAAAGTCTGTGGTCGATCGCCCACCGACTTGACCATTATTTGCTGTCCTAGACCCTCGGTTGCTGTTTTTGCCAAAACAGCAACCGAGGGAATGCGACAAGTGGTAACAGCCTCATAAGCATCATTAGGCGATGTTGCTGAGGGTTGTTTCTCCCAGTAAATCGGGTACAACTGATGTTTTTGCCGATCGACCAAAGCCGCCGAAAGCCCGCAGGTACCGAAGTCAATGCTCAAATACCAGTGAGAATTGGGCCGCTTTGGTGATGAAGTCGGAGATTCGGGGAATGAAGGGGCGATGGAGCCTGTAACAGAATTAAGAACCGATGCTGCTTTTTTACTCTCGATCGAAATCAGGTTTTTTTTTGACTTTTTGGGGGATTAGACCGCATTCTGGTAGTTTCTGAGGCTGGGTTGGCAGAATTAAGCGGATTTTCCTGTGTTTGGGTCAGACTAGCCAAAATATCGTCTAGACTGACATTCGCTTCTTCCTCTTGAGTCAATAAATCAGAATCCAGATCCTCTTGTAAAGTAAAAATTTCATCCTCAGATGATTCTTCCAAGATATCTGGGAACAAATCTTCTAGGGTGCCGAGTTCTGCTTCTGCCATTTCTGGAAAAGGGTTTGCTGTGTTAGCATCAGCATTGGCCAAGAAACCTGAGTTGACTGTTGTGGAGCGTGAGGATGATCTGGGGCTAGTATTTTCTAATCCTTCGAGACTGTAAAGGTCTGACTCCAATTGTTCCAGAATATCGCTATCCAAGTTCAGAGAGCTATCGAAATCTTCTTCCTCCAAGGACTCTATGGGGAGCAAGTTTTCCTCCGGTGAAGCTTGGATATAAAAATCTTCAGGCGCGACATTACTGGGTTCTAATTTGGACTGGGTTGTTGCTGGAGACAGGGGTGGTGTTGTCACTGGCTGTTCCCCTAAATCTGGAGTCTCTAAAGTTAGCTCCTCGGAATTTTCACTTACTAAAAATCCAGCCTCTGATTCATCTTCACTTAATAAATTTTGGAACAACTCGTTTGTCACATTTAGCGCTTCATCATTTCCTAGAATGCTGAAATTTGAATCTGATGATTCTTCATCTTCTAGTTCTCCAAACAAATCTAATCCTTGACTCTCTAGCGATGGAGTTCTGGCAACTATTGGCTGATTTGAATCTGATGATTCTTCATCTTCTAGTTCTCCAAACAAATCTAATCCTTGACTATGTAGAGATGGAGTGCTGGCAACTATTGGCTGATTTGACGGAGATAATTCTTCATCTTCTAGTGCTCCAAACAAATCTAATCCTTGACTCTCTAGAGATGGATTTCTGGCAACTATTGGCTGATTTGAATCTGATGATTCTTCATCTTCTAGTTCTCCAAACAAATCTAATCCTTGACTATCTAGAGATGGATTTCTGGCAACTACTGGCTGATTTGAATCTGATGATTCTTCATCTTCTAGTGTTCCAAACAAATCTAATCCTTGACTCTCTAGAGATGGATTTCTGGCAACTATTGGCTGATTTGACTCTGACGATTCTTCATCTTCTAGTTCTCCAAACAA
>RDXH01000073.1:44603-62311 GCA_004292745.1 Oscillatoriales cyanobacterium
TCTTCTAGTTCTCCAAACAAATCTAATCCTTGACTCTCTAGAGATGGATTTCTGGCAACTATTGGCTGATTTGACTCTGACGATTCTTCATCTTCTAGTGTTCCAAACAAATCTAATCCTTGACTCTCTAGAGATGGATTTCTGGCAACTACGGGTTGATTTTCAGATGGGACTAATTTACTTTGGGTATCAGTTGCGGTATTTTCTATAACGAAGTTTTCCAGGTCTAGTTCTGCCACTTCTGCTTCCAGAAATAAATTAGCATAAACATCTTCAACCTCTTCATCAGTTTTTGCCGATGGTGCTTCGGATTCAGCCCCTGGAAATAGAGTTGTTGGTCGATCGACTTGCGGCCCGGAACCGAATAAGTTTTCTTCCAAATCTGGGAGCGAAATGGCTACGGAAGTACGATCGCGTTTCAACTGTCCGAATTGGGGAGAAATTTCTGTTCCCGCATAGGGTAGTCTTTCTTGTTCTCCGAGTTGGTTGCTACTACTCGAATCTTCGATCGCCCTTTCTGCTCTTGAAGTTTCGGTAGCTAACTGGGTTTGAGAGGTGTTTGGTAGTATCTCGCTGGTGAAGGTGGCATTTCCGAGGTAGGACAAGTCGATGGGCTGCTGTAGGTAGGATGATGCTTCTCGGCCTAACTCCTGGGCCAAGTGGCTGACGAAAGCGGTAAACATCATCTCGCTCTGTTGACCGAAACCGTGCATTTTTTCGATTCCTTGGGACAAAGATGCTTGATAGCTTTCCAAATTTGCTTGCAAAGCCTCGAATACAATGTGCATTGTAGAATCAAGTCTCATTAGCCTGCGATCGGCTTCTGTCTCGAATTGTTGCAGTTGTTCCAACCTGTCGGCCGATGTCGGCACCGATGATTCTCCTGGGGTTTGTGGATGCACATCCGGGGAGTCAGAGGTAGTTGCTTGGGGGCTTGGGGATAAATTGCCGAGCCAGGTTTCTTGCAAGCGGCTGGTGACTGCTTGCAAAAATTCCGAAATGATTTGCTGTTGGTGGGCTTGTTGCTGAGCTAAGGATTGTTGCTGCTGACGTCTGACTTCCAGCTCCTTAATTTCTTGAACCAGAGCCTGCTGTTGTTGACGGAGAGCTTCTATGTCTTCTTGCAGTGGACCTGTCAGCCTTTCTCGCAAATGGCTGATTTCTCCGGTGACTGCTTGCAAGATTTGCTCTGTGGCTGAGTGTTGATTTGTCGCCAGTGGCACTTTGGGTACTGGAACTGGTTGCGGGCGCATCAGGGGGCTGTGGACTGGTTTGTCTGGCACCATTAGCTTGGAGTCTGGGGAAACCAGATAGGTGCGAACTCGCTCTAAAAGTTGACGCTGGTGCACGAGATCGAGCGAACCCGTCCAAGGTAATCGGGGTACGGGTTTGCTGAGTACCTCGTCAATCTCAGCAATTAGTGCTTGAATTTTGTACTTCTGAGAATTCAAGGGCGGAACCTCTAAGAATGCGGCTTGCGAAAAACTTTACCAAAAAAAGGCTGAAGTCATGGGAGAGTCATGTTCAAATACATAGATTAATCAGGATGCAATCCCCCTGTTTCGGGTGTAGTATTTTTGGGCCCGACCATCTGTAGGGTTCTTTTTACTTCTTGCCAACTACTATCTATGTTTTGCCTTGCGATCGGTAAGAATTGATGATAGCTTTTTATCTTTATCTATGGCTAGACATTAATGGTACAATGTTTTGGGGGTTCTCTGATAGGTTGCTAAGACAACTCGCCAGTCTCGCAATTGCGATCGCCAACCTTGAGGCTACTATTCCCCCGAATCTTCCATTGATGCTGACCTGGGAGAGTTGCTCGCCAGTAGAAAATCCTATTTTGTTACTGGCATGACATATTAGCGGACTGTACCAATAGACTGTTGGGGTCTCCTGACAACAAAGCTCTCAGCAGTGTTAAACTATCTCTCGCTAGCTGCTTGACAAAGGTAGTCACATCCTCTGACTCGCAGACTAGGCTGCTACAATTATGTAGCTAAACTTCGGTGACAGGTGTTGACCTCAAAAATTATCACAGAAATTGGGTCTAAAACCCCGTCCTTATAGGACGGCTTTGTTAGCAGAAGTAAAAACATTGAATCTTTTCCATAAAGATATGTGACAACATCAGATAGAACGTTGTCCTACAATATACTAACAGTAGCTCAAAAAGGAGGAGTTAAACTTGTTAACAAACTATGTATACAAGTTGCGCCCAAATCAAACACAGACTTTAAAAATGTCCAATTGGGTCGATATGTTACGAAGCCATTTCAACTGGTGTCTCAGTGACAGAATCACTCAATATAGTCAACAGTTCATTCAAGGTAACTATTGCGACATTAGGACAAAAAGTGAAGCCTGCCCCTTGACCAGTTGTGTCAGTAAAAACGGTGCAACCGGAGAGCCTTGGAAAACAAGCAAAACAGATAAAGAGGGGAAAGTCAAAAACCCTCGACGCAACCCAGGTGACATTCAAATCACCGCTTTGCCCGAACTGAAAGCAGCTAGACCCTGGTTTGCAGGGATAGATTCAACAGTTCTACAGCAGAACGTCAAACGGTTAGACACTGCCTACAAAAATTTCTTTGAGGGGCGTGGTTTTCCTAAATTTAAAAACCGCAGTAACTTTACTTCTTTCACTTTTGTGATGGGTGTAAAAATACAGGGTAATAAAATTTACTTGCCAAAGTTGGGTTGGATGCGTTTTCATAAATCGCGCCCAATTTCTGGTATTTTTACCATTAAAGCTTGTGCGGTGAGGAGGCGACAAAATGGCTGGTATGTATCTATCCGTATCGAGGATAAGTCTATCCCTGATTACACGACAAAACCTCTTAAGGGTGTCGTTAAAGTCATTGGCTGCGATATGGGAATTACGAAATTAGTCCATCTCTCAGATGGATCTCAAATTGAAAATCCCAAGTTCTCAACCACCCAAAAAACTAAACGCACTTTAAAAATCAGGCAGAGGCGGGTTACTAGAAAAGCAAAAGGGAGCAATAACCGCAAGAAAGCGGCTAAAAAACTAGGGCTTTTTCATCAGAAAATTAGCGATAAACGCCAAGCTTACCAATGGAAAGTTGCTAATAAAATAGTTTCCCGTCGCGTTGACGCGATTGCCCTGGAAGACTTGAATATTTCCGGCATGATGCGTCGGTGTAGAGTAAAGATTGACGAAAAAACAGGTAGATTCCTGAAAAATGGGCAATCAAGAAAGAAGGGGCTAAACCGTTCTATTTCTGATGCCAGTTGGGGCGAATTAATTTTGAAGATCGAGTATCTGGCTGCAAAGCAAGGAAAGGTCGCAATTAAAATTAATCCCAAACACTCCAGCCAAGAATGCCGAAACTGCGGTCATATCGATAAGTCTAATCGAGACGGCGAAAAGTTCATCTGCACTGAATGCGGATACCACGAACACGCCGATATCGGTGCAGCAAAAACTATTCGCGATCGAGCTTTGAATTTGGTACGCGGGGACTCCGCGAAACCTGGCGTTAGCGCCTAAACGCCCAAAAGATATCCTCACGCTCGATTGAGCAAACGCGAGGAGTTTGGGAACCCTGGAAACAGGGATATTAAGTTGGAAACATCTTAAGAATCCTCGCGCCTTCAGGCCGAGTGAGTGTCAAGGTATATTTTTTAGCTTCTAGCTCCCAATCGGAGATTTAGGCTATTAATTCCATCTTTTGACCGGGGACCGCAAAACTTTAGAGGTAAAACTCCTAATTTTAGATTCTTGTTTCTGGTTTCTTAAATCCAATGACTCGGCTGCAAGCTATTTTTAACTGCCCAGCACAGCTCGAACGCATAAATTAAAATGATGGCCTCATGGAAGACCGCTTTAACACCCGAGATCCGCAGTCAAATATCAATCAATTGATAGTATCCACTCCTTTCTTTTTAGGCTTACCCGATCCTGTAATTGAGAGAGCAACTGTCCACATTGTTACCCGCAGCCATCCTTCAAATCAAGTGATTTTGTTGGAAAATGACTGGGGTACATCTGTGTATTTTATATTGGATGGTTGGGTTAAAATTCGCACCTACAACTTAGACGGAAAAGAAGTAACGCTCAATATTTTAGGCAAAGGAGAGCTATTCGGTGAAATGGCTGCGATCGAAGAAACACCGCGATCGACAGATGTCATTACCCTAGCTCCGACACTGATTGGCAATATGCCATCTCAGGATTTTGTGCAACTAATTCACACCGAGCCACTAGCAGGGATTCGGCTGGCTCAACTGATGGCCCGCAGGCTGCGACAAGTTAATCGTCGTCTCCGCTTGCGAGAGTCCGACAGTACCTCGCGAGTAGCAGATATTCTATTATTTTTGGCAGAAGGACAAGGGAAAATCATGTCCACAGGAGGTACAGAAATTCCCAACCTCCCACACAGAGAATTGAGCAGTCTCAGCGGTCTAGCGAGGGAAACAGTAACGCGGGTGCTCAGCAAGTTGGAAAAAAAAGGAACTATTCAGCGCGAACGCGACATTTTGTGTATTCCAGACTTGCACGCCCTGGAACGCCTGTTAGTTTAGAAGTGAGAGAGATTGTCAACTGTCAACTAAAGTCCAAGACATTCTCTGTGATTCGCTGTTCATTAATTACCATCGGAGGTTAATCAATGAGTTTTCATAAAATCTTTGCGGCCTTAGATGACTCTGAATTGAGCCACCGCGTGTTCAGCGAAACTTTAGAATTAGCTAAGGCTAATCAAGCTGCTGTGATGCTATTTCATTGCGTCACAGTCAACTCCTTGGGCGAGTCTGCCGTACCAATTCCGGTAGATTTGGGCATGAATGTACAGTTAATGGATCAGGCTTATCAAACTCAACGTTTGTTGCTGGAAAAAGAAGTCAAACAAGGGGAGAGTTTGCTGAAAAATTACTGCGACGCAGCAGCAAATCAAGGAGTAAAGGTGGAATTTGACTCTCAAATAGATGGTGATACAGGCCATTGTATCTGTGAATATTCCCAAAATTGGGGCGCAGATTTAATCATCTTGGGGCGGCGTGGGCGCACGGGGATCGCAGAAGCTTTCCTCGGTAGCGTCAGCAATTATGTCGTTCACCACGCATCTTGCTCGGTTTTTGTGATTCAGGAACCCAAGGTCGAAAAATAATCGTGGTGATTGTTTGGCTGAGAAATTTAATCTCAAATCACACTGATGACCAGAAACCAGAAGTTAGGGATAAATATCAAATTGGGCTAGGATTTATCGACTCAAAAAAACTGGTTTCTAGTCCCGTGAAAGCTAAAATTTAAAATATCAAATCTAAAATCGGATGAGTGATTTTTTCTCAGCAGATTCTGCATCAAATTTGAGCAGTTCGCCTAATACAAATAACGACGCGCAGAACCCAGCTATTTCAGCTTTGTCTGCCGATCGCACCAATCCAGACCCAACCTCAAACAGAAACTCAGCACCTTTGAGGCTGGTGGAAACGGCATTTTTAGCAAGTACCGCTAGCTTGATTTGGCTAGTAAATTACTATTTTCCACTGGGACCTTTGCTGCGAGTCTTCTTTCCAGTGCCCATTGCCCTAGTCTACCTGCGCTGGGGTCAGCGGGCCGCTTGGATGGCGGCTTTAGTTTCGGGTTTGTTACTATCGGTACTGATGGGTCCGACCCGCAGCATTTTATATGTCATACCTTTTGGGATCATGGGAGTTGCCCTCGGAGGACTGTGGAGGCGCAAAACCAGTTGGTCTGTTTCGATTAGTTTGGGCGCGCTAATTGGGACTTTTGGTTTCTTTTTTCGGTTTTGGCTGCTGTCTGCCTTGGTGGGCCAAGACCTCTGGGTTTATGTCACCGCCCAAGTAGCAGAGATGGTGGAATGGGTGTTTGTGAAACTAGGTTGGCTGAGCGTGCCGAGTTTGAACACGATTCAGGCGATCGCGGCCGGGATGATTTTAGTTAATAATATTATCTATTTATTCGTAGTACATTTAGTAGCTTTGCTGTTGTTAGATCGTTTAGGAAATCCCATCCCCCGACCACCACGCTGGGTACAAGTTTTGATTGATTACGAAGAATAGTTATTGAAGACCCAATAACTAATAACTAATGATGATTAATATTTATACAGAAATTCAACAGGGCAACAGGTGGGTGGAATCCTATGGGGGGAAAAAACCCCTATTTGCCTGCATTTTAGGATTTACTGATACTGGCTTAATTCCCGGTATTTCCGCAGCCGGCGCAACTCCCCACGATCGCCAATTTACCTGTTTAGCAGATGCAGAATTTTTGTATAACGGCCCCCAAATTCAGCCCCAATATCCCTTGCCACCCCTAGAAGCAGGCGCCTCGCCGGTACTGATATCTCGCGCTGTAGTCGAGGCTTTGGAAATTCCCCTTTACCTATTTAACGCTGGTTTGCCCTTGTTTCCTCCCGTACCTACCATAGATTTAGGGGGGCAAAGGGCCAAATGTCTCACATCCGGGAAGGCTTTAGCACTCGAAACAGTGGAACATTTGCTGGTACAAGGATTAATGTGGGGAGCTAAATTAGCTGCTACCACCAATGATAGCTACGTGATTTTAGGGGAGTGCGTGGTTGGGGGTACGACTACGGCTTTGGCTGTATTAATGGGCTTGGGTATAGCGGCGGCGGGGAAGGTTAATAGCAGTCACCCTCAGTGCAATCATGCTCAAAAATTGGCCGCAGTCACCACAGGACTGGAAATGGTGGGCTGGAAAATGGGGGGGAAAATATCTCCTCTGGAATTGGTGGCTGCGGTGGGAGATCCCATGCAGATAGCGACGGCTGCAATGGCGATCGCGGCGAGTCGGACTTGTGGTGTTATGCTGGCTGGTGGCACTCAAATGCTGGCCGTTTATGCTTTGATGGAGGCGATCGCCCGCGAATATGCTCTTGTATGGTGTCCCGAACGAGTGGTGGTGGGGACCACTGGCTGGGTGGCTCAAGACCCTACAGGGGACACGGTAGGACTCGCTAAGGATGTTGGTGGTGTACCTTTGTTGGCTGCACAGCTAAGTTTTGCAGGTTCTGCTTATCCACAACTTCAAGCTTACGATCGGGGATATGTCAAAGAAGGTGTCGGTGCTGGAGCGTGTGCGATCGCATCTAACATCATGGCAAACTGGACTCCATCTCAACTTCTAGAAGCTGTTGAAGTTTTAGCCTCGCGCTTATCAAATAACTAAATTCCTGCTGGGAGTGGCTATATTTGCTGAGGATTTTTTTCCAGATAGTTACATAGTTTTTGATTGACACTTGTCTATTTTTTTGAGTGTATTCTTTTTGACAGCAACTGTTCCTCCAGGGCGGCAATCCGATTGTAAGCTGCTGTGAGCTGGGCGGTTAGGCGCTGGATTTGAATATCGGTTGTCAGTTCTTTTTCTAGGTTTTGGGAATTCTTGTCAAAGTAACTGTCATCCAATAGGATGTCTTTGTGATCTAGCATCGCGTCGAGATTGCTGTAGGCGGGATAGGCAGAGAGCGACTCACTGCGTTCGAGGCTCGATCGCTGGTTGTGTTGTTGCTGGGCCAGCTTATTCTGGTTAGCTGACTCCAATATAGTTTCATTGAGATTTTCTATGAGTTTGTAGAGGGCATTGACTTGTTCAGTCAATAGTGAAACTTGTTGACGAAGCGCTTCCATAAAGTAATCCAGTGTATGTTAACTTATATGTCTATATATTAGGCAAATCATTACATAAATGTGATTTATCACCAAATTATTTAATTTTTGAGCCAACTCTTGTGATATACATCATGAGAGTAGATTGAGGCGAGACACTTCAGCAGAATTGATAGGTATTTGTTCCTCAATTTGAAATTTTACTTGACCTTCATCCATTGGGTGTCTGCCCCCAGATTCATCCGTTGCCCAATAAAAAATATGGTATGCGATCGACCAGATCGTCATATTGTTTCCCCTTGCATCGTCAGGTGATTTAACCTTTCTAGAACACTCTTGACACAGAGTCCGAGAATACAGAGATGAATAATTCAGATAAAGAGAGGATGTAAAAGTAAATTGCCCCTGGGCTGCTATACCTCACTTTTGCGATCGCCAAAGTGAGGGCGACAGGGGCTTGGGGACGATTACGCCCTGGAAAAGAGAATTTTAAGCAGCCCAGGCTGCAACTTTGTGTGGAAAAACCGAGTACAATGGCTCTGTGTTTGAGGAAGAAATAACACAAATCGCCTCCCCGTACCGGATTCGACCAAAGATTATTTCTAGGGACACAGAACACAAAACCATCGGTAAATATTTAGAAAAGCGCATTCAAAAGTGAAACGAAGGTCTTTGCTATTGGGGACTGCTACCCTAACTTTAAGTCAATTGGCGGCCGGGTGTGAGTCGAAGCCTAGTCTCAAAATTCGATCGCTCAAAAATGCGATTCCGGCCCAACTCGTCAGCAAGTTTAGCTTGGATTCAAAGCCCTCTTCAGTTTTGCAGGTAACGCAGTCAACGCAATTAACAGAATTGTTCGCCCTATTGCAAGACTGGAAACGGAGTCCCCAAACCAAAAATCAAGCTGACTTAGTGATGCTGGGAGATTACTGGCTGACTTTGGCAATTAGGCAAGAATTAATTAGACCGATCGATCCCCAGAAATTTTCTAACTGGCCACAAATCCCCGAAAGATGGCGAACACTGGTAAGACGAAATAATGAGGGTCAGTTAGACCCTAAAGGTAAAATTTGGGCCACACCTTATCGGTGGGGAAGCACTGTAATTGCCTACCGCACTGACAAATTTAAGGCTTTGGGATGGACTCCTACAGATTGGAAAGACCTCTGGCGTGAGGAATTACGCGATCGCCTGTCTCTACCAAACAATGCCAGAGAAGTCATTGGTTTAACTTTAAAAAAGTTAGGTAAATCCTACAATACCCAGGATTTAGATAAAATTTCTCACCTGAAAACAGAACTTGCAAAATTACATCAGCAAGTTAAATTTTATAGTTCCGATGCTTACCTGCAACCTTTGATTTTAGGTGATACTTGGTTAGCCGTTGGTTCATCAGCAGACATCCTACCGCTGTTGGTAACTCAAAAAGATCTAGCCGTAGTAGTCCCCCTTGCTGGAACTGCACTGTGGACAGATTTGTGGGTAGAACCAGCGTCGGGAAATCCAGTACCCTTAGTAGCAAAATGGATTAATTTTTGTTGGCAACCTTCTGTTGCGCCTCAATTATCTTTGCTGAGTAAAGTTAGTTCGCCGATCGTTGTGGGGATGAAACCGGAGAATTTGCCTGCGGAGGTTCGGACTAATCCTGTACTATTACCCGATGCCAAGATTCTCGATCGCAGCGAGTTTCTACTGCCTTTTGGGGATGTGGCGATCGCACAATATCGATCGCACTGGGAAGAAATGCGGCAAGTTATCAAAAGTTAAATATGAGACATCTGCTGTTTAACTATCAAGGCTAGATCCCCCCTAGCCCCCCTTAATAAGGGGGGACTTTGAGCGCTCAAAGTCCCCCTCCCCCCCAAGGGGGGGGCTAGGGCGTGTTTTCAAACTACTCCTTAAGATTTAGATCCCCCTCGCATCCCCCTTCCCAAGGGGGACTTAAAGACTCTTTCCCCCCCTTTTTTAAGGGGGGCTGGGGGGGATCTTTGGGTTTGAAAACACGCCCTAGGGGGGGGTGGGGATGCGAGGGGGATCTGGACTCAGGT
This sequence comes from Oscillatoriales cyanobacterium, assembly GCA_004292745.1. Lineage (GTDB taxonomy): Bacteria > Cyanobacteriota > Cyanobacteriia > Cyanobacteriales > Microcoleaceae > Microcoleus > Microcoleus anatoxicus. The sequence goes on from RDXH01000073.1 coordinate 54,269, forward strand.
AAAAACTAGATTTATCAAGGCTTTCAGGCGATTGTTGACACGCCTTGGTGGGAATCGGGCGGCAAATTCCCGACTTCTGTTTGAGCCAACTCGATCAGCCTTTCTTCATCCAAAACTTTAATAGGTTTTCTTTGACCATATTTTGCCGCATCACCTCTAGTAGATATTCCTGAGCTTCATTTTGACTTAAGGTTTTGACTTGTTCTCGCAACACTTGCAGTTTGAACTGCTGTTCCATGCTCAGACTTATAGGCATATCCATAAATCGCTCCTCCACTTTGCTACATGAGATAAATCGAAATCAGATATATCGAAATCACGTTTCGCTGGATTTCTTTTGTTCCTACATTGTAAACTATCATAACATTCACTTGACAATCTGTCCAAGGTGCACATTTTGCTACTAATTTGTGCGACAAAAGTACATCTAAGTGGGGGGAGCTTTATCATAAAAAAACGTACAAACCGGGAAGACTAGGCCAAAGGAGCTATTTATGATGGATGCAATGGAGTTTTTTCACAGCAGTGCAGGGAAGTGGCGATCGCAGCGCAGCACTCACCACCTCCCTTTCCGCCAAACGGAAATTGGGGATTCCAATATTGAGGTGACGGCCCTTGGTGCCGATGACACGCGAGTAGCCGAGATTTGTCAGATGCACGAAATTGACCCCAGTCGGGCTGCCGGAGGCGCTTTTGTGACTTGGCACGGCTCCATGGCCTGGGATAAGGATGATGAGAATCATCAAGGCTCTACGGTGTTCGCGATCGTCCCCGATCCTGAAAATCCGCGCCAAGGTTTGATGTTGCGGGAACGTGGCTATGCGGAAATTGTGCCGGTGGCTGGTCGTTTTGAGATGGATGATGAGGATGGGCTGCTGCTGATTACCGAATACGAGACTATGAGTTCGATCGAGCGTTTCTGGTTCGCAGGTCCCAATGTGCGGATGCGGACAAGTACGGTAAAGCGCTTTGGCGGTTTCAGCACTTCCACTTTTTGTACAGAAGTTCGCGTGGAACCCGATGCCGAGGCCGCTTCGCCAGCAGCAGAGGAACCCGTAGTCACCAACAAGTTTTACTCAGCTCTGGGCTGGTAATATGGCATTCCACCGTCAAAAAATGTTACAGATTGTTGCAAAAATTCAGGAAAATCAGATCTAGACCACGAGAATCCCCTAATCTGTATGTTGGCTAGTTGTAGCATTACGCTGGCCGATCGCAGTGTCAGCTATTTCTGAAATTTGAGATAACGGAGATTATAACGTGGCGCTTCCTTTGTTAAACTACGCTCCTAAGAGCCAAAACCAGCGCGTAGCTGGCTATGAAGTCGGAGGCGACGAGCAGCCCAGAATTTTCACAACTGAAAATGTGCTCTCGTCCGGGGACATGGAAAATTTGATTTGGGCTGGATATCGCCAGATTTACAGCGAACACCAAATCCTTAAGAGTAACCGCCAAAAGTCTTTGGAGTCGCAACTCAAGTTCGGCCAAATTACAGTGCGGGATTTTATTCGCGGTTTGGCTACTTCGTCCCCTTTCTTGGAACGGAATTATCAAACTAACAGCAACTACCGCTTTGTCGAAATGTGCGTTCAGCGCATTTTGGGCCGGGATGTTTACAGCGAGCGCGAAAAGATTGCTTGGTCGATCGTGGTAGCGAATAAAGGGCCTCAAGGCTTTATTGACGACTTGCTCAATAGCGATGAGTACCTGAATAAGTTCGGCTACGATACAGTGCCTTATCAGCAGCGCCGCATCTTGCCTCAGCGAGTTGCAGGGGACACACCCTTTAACTTGAAGACTCCTCGCTACGGTGAGTACCACCGCTCGCAGCTTGGCTTCCCACAAATCATTTGGCAGAGCTCTGTACGCCGTTTTGTGCCTCAAGAGAAGCAGCTCAGAGCTGGAGATCCGGCAAATTACCTGGGTATGGCTCGCAATATGCCAGTGCCTACTACTGCGCCACAGCGCGTTCCTCTGGCTAATATCAATATCGAGACGATGGTTCCTCGCCGGGGTCGGTAATTGATAGCGCTTGGATACATTTAGTTGTGTCACGCGATCGACTGAATCTATCAGTTGTTAGTCTGGGAAAGTTTTGAGTTTTGAGTTTTGAGGTTTGAGTTTTTTACTAAACTTGGAATCCGAAACTCAGAACTCATTTTTGAAGGGAATTCTCTCTCATAAATTTATGGCATTTTGTGATAATTTTTTAAGTCGCCATCTAGTGACCAGATAAACACTTCACTCATTTTGAAAAGATTACAGGACTTTTGACACTCTCAGGGCTAAAGCCGCTGAGATTCTGCGGACAGAATAGACATAGGCAACGCCCAAAGTCTAACTCTCGCTACGGCCGTCAAACGCCGTCTACTTAGTCACCAATCGTCAAGCGATAGTTACTAGCTACTTTTGTTTTTAATGCTTTCAGAATCCATCACGCTTGCCAAGACGCGGTACGCTCAACATCCTGCCATTATTAGCTCTTTTTGTGTTACCTCTCAATAGGTGTACTAAGTTGCAGGGATTTCTCCGATACTAGGATGTTTCAACACGTAGATGTTTTTGTTCTTACTCACAATTCAAATTATATCACATTTTCAAGAGTACGGGGACTGAAGTCCCTCGCGCCGCTTCCCTCTCAGCACTAAAGTGTCTGAGTTTCGCGCATCCCGTATTATTTTGATGAAATTCCTGAATGATGCTCATATCTCCAAAGCTGGTTCCTTCTGACTTAAGAGGAGCTTTGTTTCTGCCAGCCAGATCCGGAAACTGATCAATCCACAGCAATATCTCTTTTGTGTCTGGAAATGCAGTAGGCTGCCAGGGAGCTTCTCCATTAAATGCAGCTTTAACTTGTTCAACAAAATGTAGGGCTGTTTTCCTTCGCATTCTGCCGTCGCCGTTTTGAGCAATGTGATTGCCTGTTTCGAGAATGGTCGCCATCGGCAACAGAAACTGACAGCCAGATTGAACATAGGTCTGAAAATCTTCGAGAACTGATGCTCTATGCTGATTATAGTTGGGAACGTTGAGTATTTCGAGGAATATGCTGGTATCAATCAAGCAAATACTACTCATTGCCATACTCCTGTAACCGAGACAGCCATGCCATAGCTTGCTGTTTTCTGTCTTCAGGTGTGTGCGGTGACTTGACGAATCGATCGACTATCCCAGCAGTTACCAGTTGACCGAGCGGCCCCTGAGATATCAGACTAGGAAAATCGTACATCTCCCCAAGCCGTACCAGGCGGCTATCTCCTGCCTCTGGATTGCGGTAACAAAACACTACATCACCGAGGGCAGCATCGGGTAAGGCATCCATTAAGGCGGGATTGTGAGTAGACAGCAGCACTCGTAATTTACACCTCTGGGCAATATCTCGGATGCAGGCGAGTAAATGCTTGGCGCGGTTGGGATGAACGCCGTTGTCGATTTCCTCGATTACCACTAAACTACCTTTGGTAGCTGATAGCATAGCTGCTGCGATCGCCAAAACTCGCAAAGTGCCATCGGATAACAATGCAGCCTCACAATAGCTGCGGGTATCATAAAACTTCATTAAGATTGTAAGCATCAATAAACAATGGTAGTATCATATAGTCAGGAGAGTTAAATGAAAAAATTGTTGCACTCGTTAAAAAATGGAAAGTCTCAATGCAACTAACAGAGAGGCACATCATTAAATCTACGGAACACCGTTTCGCATTGATTGATGGATTAGCTTTTGAATCCAAGAATCTCTACAATGCCGCTAATTACGTCATTCGTCAGAGTTTTGTCTATGGATGGGGTTACATCAATTACAACGAAATGAACCGTTTAATGAAGTTTCATCAAACATACAAGGCTTTGCCTGCTAAGGTCAGTCAACAAATTTTGATGATATTGGACAAGAATTGGCAATCGTTTTTTGAAGCAGTCAAAGCTTACAAAGTTGATTCCTCTAAATTTACAGGTCGCCCGAAACTACCGAAATATAAAGATAAAGTCAAGGGTCGAAATATTCTTGTCTATACGATTCAGGCGATTAGTAGCAAGCAATTAAAGAAAGGAATTATCAAGCTTTCGGGTACAGAAATTTCAATCAAAACCCAAGTAAAACCGGAGCGAATTTGCCAAGTTAGACTGGTTCCCAAATGCGATTATTATGTAATCGAGGTAATTTATAATGAGCCGGAGTCCACCCTTAGCGACGATAAATTTATAGCTAGTATTGATTTAGGACTGAATAATTTGGTGGCGTTAACTTCAAATCAGCCGGGTTTTACCCCTCTGCTGATTAACGGGCGACCATTGAAATCAATTAATCAGTTCTACAACAAACGTAAAGCACAGTTACAATCTCAGTTAAAAGGAAGTCGCAAGAGTTCACCCCGCATTCAACGTTTAACTCGCTGTCGCAACCAAAAAGTAGATAATTACTTGCATCATGCCAGTCGGCTAATAGTCGATATTTTTGTCGCCCAACAAATTGGGATGTTAGTAATTGGTAAGAATGCACAATGGAAAAGCGAGATTGACTTAGGAAAGCCAACCAATCAAAACTTTATCAGTATTCCTCATGCTCGACTGATTGAAATGTTGGAATACAAAGCTCGATTAGTTGGGATTAAGGTGATCGTGCAAGAAGAATCTTACACCTCGAAGTCGAACTTCCTGAATCTAGATCCGATTCCTGTGTACGGGCATATTGGCGCTGATGGTGTCGTATTTAGTGGTAAGCGAATCAAGAGAGGATTGTACAAGACATCGGTCGGTCAATTAATTAATTCCGATGTTAACGGCTCTTACAACATTCTGAGAAAAGCAATCCCAAAGGCGTTTAGCGATGGGATAGAGAGCTGCGTAGTTCAGCCGAGGCGGGTTAATCCGCTCGAAGTGAAAGCGAAAGGGGAGGGACTCAACGCCTCCCGTGTCATGTAATAAATGACTATACTTTTACCAGCTATTGCCAAAGGTTTCTGCTAGTCGCACCATCACTTCATCTCGTGGGCCGAAAAGGAAATCTAGCCCATCTATAGCTTGCTCTGGTAGACTCTGGATCAAGTTGAGAATTGCCTGTTGATTTTCGGATTGATTCTCCCACAATCGATACAAAACGCTGGAAAGATTAGTACCATCTTCTTGTAATCGCTTATCAGATTTGAAGCTGTACTCGCGCATTCTGGCGGGGACGGGATCTAAAAATAGGATATTTTGTAAGACTTTTTGATATTCGCGGACGGTTTCAGGAATTATCTTTTGGGATTTGGGGTACTTTGCATCAAAATGGGCAGGGGTGTCTAATTGCAGGAATATAGCTATTTGATCGCTACAGGTTATTCGTGGCTTGTTCTTCCCTTTTGTAAAGTTGTTATATGCCACACCAACATCAGTCCCTACTCCTTGAGAAGGCCGATCTAAGTCATATAGCGGGACTTGACTTGTTGAGTTAATGATTCGCTCATTACTGATGTGTAGTTCTCCGTCACGCACATTTAGGGTGATGTCAAGTTGGTTCCATTCTGTTGAGTCCAAACGGCAACCGATGGTAAAATTTGACTCTCCCCGATGGCACAAATCATTTACTCGACCGCGTACAACACGATCGGCACTATTCACGGCATATTGAATGCTAGAGAGTTTTTGACCTTGTGCTAGCCATGACAGAAAGCGCAAACCTTCAAGGGCGTTACTTTTGCCTGCGGCATTGGCTCCTATTAGTACAGTTAGCGATCCAAGGGGCAATCGGCTTGTACTGTAACTTTTGAAGTTGGCGAGGGTAAATTCGGTTAGCATGGCGTTCATGTTAGTCCTTTCTCTTCTTCTCTGTGTCCTCTGCGCTCTCTGTGGTTAAATCATTCCCAAATAACCGTAAAAAACATCAACCAAACAATCGCTGCTGTCCATTCGCCGCATCTTTCCCCGCATAAATCTCGCGAGTTCCCTTCGGAATATAAATCCAGCCAAACTCTTGCAAACGATTAGTCAAATTGGAAATACTCACTCCCAATTCATCCCTCATTTTGTATAAATGCGACCATTTAGTTAAATCCCGTCCCTGTCTTTTGTCCTCCAAAATACATCGCGGCATCAATAAACAACTGGCAAAATATTGCGCTTGCCATTCGATCGATGCCACCTTAGTATCAGCACTCGTACCCCGACAAACAAACGGTTCCTCCACATCCTGCGACGTGTTTCCACTATTTTCCAACTTGAACTCCAACTGTTCGACAACGCCGTCAGCTTCATCCTGATTGATGTGCAACACCCAGTGTCCGATTTCATGGGCGATCGTCGATTCGATGAATCCAGACGGCTTTGCCAAAATCTGTTCGTTAATTTCAATTAACCGTTGCTGCGGCAAAATTCTAGCAGCTATCGCACCCTCTTCATCAGGTTCAATCCAGTCCCAAACTACTCCTAAATCCAGGAAATCAGCCACCATTGTCGCCTCAAAAGGCCATCTCGGAGCAAAATTTCGGGTTTTTTGCATCTGCATCAGAATGTCATTTGCCAAACCCTCGATCGACTCTTTGGGGTAGAAGCAATACGGCTTAAAGATACTCACTTTGAGAGCCCTCTCTTACGGTTGCAAAGAATTTTTCAGCCAATCGGGATTTTCTTGCATCCGCCGGAAAAGAGCCTGCATTTCCTTCGGATTCTGTTTCAGCAAAGCTTCGTACTGCTGTGGCAGTCTACCCGCCAAGAAAATTAGTTCCTCCTCATTGATGTCTAGATTCCGTGCTAGCGATCGGATTACCTCCTCTTTGGGCGCATAATCCGCGCGATCGTTCTCCAACTTAGACAAATAGGTAAAATCCACACTTAGCATAGCCGCTAGCTCACGTTGTGAGAATCCTTTGTCCTTGCGAGCTTGACGGATGAGTCTTCCAAAGGTCTGTTCTAATGTCTGTTCCACGGTTTTTCGCCTCCCTCCAAGCATTCTAGCCTGTTTTGATGAAAAATTCAACAAAATACTTGACGGGAAAATCAACATACGCTAGACTAGGTTTAGTTGACGGGTTAATCAACACTGTGACCGCACAGGTAGAGGTAAAAAAGCAAAACCGCCGACAATACACACTATATACAGCCTGTGGATTGTGAAAAAATCGGAAGGGCGATCGGTCAAAACGCTTGTACTGAGAAAACAAGGAGGAACAGATAGCAAATGCTGAGAACCTGGACAGACACCCATTACAAGCTAGAAGACGACGACTGGCTATACATCGCCACCCACGAAGAACAAAACTCGGCCTCACTGGTTTGTCCGGGTTATGCAAGGGATGGCGAAGGCTTCAGCATCCACTTCACCCCAGCCCACCTAGAAATGTTAGAGCATTTACTCGCTGCGCTGCGGATAATTAAAGCTCAGCAAGAAGCGATGCTTGAATACACATATCCCGAACCCAAAAAAGCCAAACATCTCATTAGGTAATCGCAGGAAAAAGGCCCTTCGACTACGCTCAGGGAACGCTTCAGGAAGAAGGAAGAAACTATTCCCAATGCCCAATGCCCGATTCCCAATGCCCAATTTGCGGTAAATCAATAATTAAAGGAAAAGACAATGACTAAAACACAAGAAAGACCAGTATTTTCAGTATTTGGAGCTAAACCTACCAACGCTTTACTCGTACCAGAAATTCCCATCGCCGTTCGTAACAATTGTCAAAGCGGACAGTGGACAATCGGCGATACCGATTATGGTAGCAAATGCTCCATGACAATCCTCAAATTCTCCAAATTCTTCGGCAGTTTAGGTCAAACTTCCCACACACTTTGGGGTCAACTCTGGTTTGTCGCCGAAACTGGCGAACTACCGCAAGGAGTTGTGATGGTCACATACATCAAAAACCGCAGTCTGAACGATTTTAACCGCTTAGTTGCCTCTGTTCAATCTCGCGGAGTAGAGCCAGCTACAGGTATCTTCATTCCCGAATTTACCAAACATTCCGGTCAAGTGCGATTCGTTGGATAGAAACCAATTCTATCAAAGAATTGGGGGATTATCCTCTAGTTATAAAACTAGAAACTTAATAACCATGTGGGTGAAGGTCA
>RDXH01000006.1 GCA_004292745.1 Oscillatoriales cyanobacterium
TTTGAGATTGTGAACAGATGGAATCCTCACCTCACACGCCTTTCATCCCACACTAACCGAGGCGGTATAGTGTGGGGATTCCCGTCTGTCTAGCTAAAATTTATTATAACCCGAAAAGACTTGCTAGCTAAGCAGTTCGGGGATTTGAAGGCGGTTTGAGAGTGCGATCGACCACAAACCTAAAATATTTCAAGCAAAAACGACCTGTCTCGACCAAATACATATACAATTCAAACTGCACAAAGCCAAAATAAAGCTCAGCAGTAAGATACTGCTCCCAGTCTTAGCCTTTACTTTGAGCTCGCTGGGCCTATTTTTACTGAATTCCACTCAATTGCTTGCTATGCCTAAAGTTTTAGTATCCGATCCGATCGACCAAGCCGGAATTGATATCCTGTCTCAAGTCGCTCAAGTTGATGTCAACACAGGTTTGTCAGCAGCAGAACTGGTACGAATTATTCCAGAATACGACGCTTTAATGATTCGTTCTGGCACCCAAGTTACCAAAGAAATCATCGAAGCCGGCAACTTACTCAAAATCATCGGCCGCGCCGGAGTCGGCGTAGACAACGTAGATGTACCCGCCGCCACTCGCAAAGGAATTGTAGTCGTCAATTCTCCCGAAGGTAACACGATCGCCGCCGCCGAACACGCGATCGCCATGATGCTCTCCATGTCCCGCCACATTCCAGAAGCCAACGCATCTGTCAAAAGTGGTAAATGGGAACGCAATCGCTTCATCGGCGTAGAAGTTTACAAAAAAACCCTCGGTATCGTCGGTTTGGGCAAAATCGGCTCCCACTTCGCCGCCTCCGCCAAAGCAATGGGCATGAAGCTGCTGGCCTACGATCCATTCATTTCCGCCGAAAGAGCCGAACAGTTGGGCTGTCGCTTAGTAGAACTCGAATTGCTGATGCGCGAATCCGACTACATCACCCTGCACATTCCCAAAACCCCGGAAACCAAGCACCTAATTAACGCTGAAGTGCTGTCGAAAATGAAGCCTACGGCCCGCATCATTAACTGCGCCAGAGGTGGCATCATCGACGAAGCAGCCCTCGCTGAAGCCATAAAAGAAGGGAAGATTGCCGGCGCTGCGATCGACGTTTACGAACACGAGCCCCTGGAAGCTGATTCTCCTCTGCGGAGTGTGGGCCAAAACATCGTGCTCACACCCCACTTGGGCGCATCGACAGCCGAAGCTCAGGTGAATGTGGCGATCGACGTCGCCGAACAAATTCGTGATGTACTGTTAGGATTGCCCGCGCGATCGGCTGTTAACATACCAGGAATTTTCCCAGATTCGATCGAAAAACTCAAACCATACCTGCAACTCGCCGAAACCCTAGGCAACCTCGTCAGCCAGCTAGCCGGCGGCCGAGTCGATTACCTCAACGTCCAACTCCAAGGCGAATTAGCAAATAACCAAAGCCAGCCCGTAGTCGTCGCCGCCCTCAAAGGACTCCTCTCCCAAGCCCTCAGAGAGCGCGTTAACTACGTCAACGCCAGCATCGAAGCCAAAGAACGCGGAATTCGCGTCGTCGAAACCAGAGACGCCTCCATTCGCGACTACACAGGCTCTCTGCACCTGATGGCGAAGGGAACCCTGGGCGAACACACCGTCACTGGTGCTGTCCTCGGCGAAAACGAAATTCGGATTACCAGCGTGGACGATTTCCCCGTCAACGTTTCCCCGACTCACCATATGTTATTTACCTTGCACCGCGATATGCCGGGAATTATTGGCAAAATTGGTTCTCAGTTGGGCAGTTTTAATGTCAATATTGCCAGTATGCAGGTCGGCCGTAAAATCGTGCGCGGTGACGCGGTGATGGTTCTGAGCCTCGATGACCCTCTACCAGAGGGGATTTTGGCTGAAATCATCAAAGTTCCAGGAATTCGGGATGCTTACACGGTAAATCTTTGAGGTATTTTAGATTTTAGGTTTTGAATTGGGGGACTGATCCCGCCCCATTGGTGTCAACTTAACGTCAAACCCAGTCAGAGACTGCTGTTTGACTATTAAGCCTAGATCCCCCCTAGCCCCCCTTAAGAAGGGGGGGACAAGAGTCTTCTCAAAGTCCCCCTTCTTAAGGGGGATGCGAGGGGGATCTAGACTCAGGTAAAAACCAGATTTCTCAGGGCTTTCAGGCTTAAGTTGACACCAATGATCCCGCCCTTGCTCCCAATCTAAAATCTCAAATCGCAAGTTCTCAGTCTCTCTCCCCCAATCTACAATCTAAAATCTCCAATCTAAAATCCTTATGGCACATAGCTGGTGGGAAATTCGAGTTCTTTGCGATCCGGCGTTGGAAGATATCATCTTCTGGCGCTTGGAAATGTTCGGCTGTCAGGGAAGTGTCAGCGAGATGAAAAGTAATTCTTGTCTGATGTCGGCTTACCTCCCGGAAGAAAAGGCGGGATTGTTGGATTTGGCCGCCCTGTCGCTGTGGCTGCGCCAAGATGCCCTGTGCGCGGGTTTGCCTTTACCAGCGATGCAGTGGGATTTGATTGAGGAAGAGGATTGGGGCAGCACTTGGAAGCAGCATTGGCAGCCTCAAGAAATTGGCGATCGCTTTTTAGTTTATCCCGCTTGGCTACCAATACCGCATAATCCCGATCGCATCATTTTACGTTTAGATCCCGGTGTCGCTTTCGGTACCGGTGCCCACGCCACCACTCAGCTTTGTCTGGAGTCGCTGGAAATGCGCCTCGGTTTTGATGACAAAGAGTGTGTAGTTGCCGATATTGGCTGCGGATCTGGTATTTTGTCGATCGGCGCTGTTTTATTGGGCGCCACAAAAGTTTATGCTCTGGATACAGATCCTTTGGCCGTGCGATCGACCATTAGCAACAGACAACTCAACCGCGTTAACCCGCAGCAGTTGGTTTCAGAACTTGGCAGTGTCGATCGGCTAAAAGAAATGGTAAATGAACCTTTAGATGGTTTCATGTGCAATATTTTAGCAGAAGTAATCATTGATTTAATCCCGCAATTCACTGAAATTAGCAAACCAACTACTTGGGGAGTTCTCAGTGGCATTTTACTCGAACAAGCTAAACCAATTGCTGATACTCTCGAACAGCACGGCTGGATTGTCGCTACTCTGTGGAAGCGCCAAGATTGGTGTTGTTTCAATATTCGGCGCAGTTAACAATCTCAGATTTTTGATTAGGAATTGAGGTTTGCTGTCCTATTATAGCAACCGCCAAGGTGGTTAAGGCATTTATCTGATCGTTCCCTGAGCGGAGTCGAAGGGTTCATATCATTTCCGGTAGCATTGGACTCTATATCATAAGGAGTGTAATCGGAATTGATATTAATTCAAAGGCAGCGCGATCGCAAATTCCGTCCCTTCACCCACCACCGAATCACAACTCAGCTTACCAGCGTGGGTTTCTTCCACAATTTGCCGGCTGATAGACAACCCCAACCCCGTACCCTTTCCAACACCTTTAGTCGTGAATAAATGGTCAAATATTTTCGACTTGATCTCCAGCGACATCCCTTGACCATTATCTTTGATTTTAATCACCACACTCTGGTTATCCTCAGAGACATGAGTCATAATCGCGATCGTATTCGGTAAAGCCTCAATCTCATCATAAGTCCGGTCTTGATTCGATTCCTCAAAACAGTCGATCGCATTTGCCAACAAATTCATAAAAACCTGATTCAGTTGCCCAAAATAACATTTAACTGGCGGAATATATCCGTACTCCTTAATAATTTTAATCGCAGGGCGAGTATCTTTAGCCTTCAGGCGATACTGCAAAATCAGCAAAGTGCTATCGATACCCTCATGAATATTTGCTGACACCTTAGTCGCACTATCAGCACGGGAAAAAGTACGGAGAGACGTGCTAATATTACGGATACGATCTGTACCAGATTTCATCGATAAAAGCATTTTCGGCAAATCTTCCATCAAATATTCTAAATCAATATCCGATGCTTTATCCTCTAATTCATCTCCACAATTCGGAAATTTTTCCTGGTAAAGATGCAAATAATCAATCAAATCCAAGCTAGCCTCAGCAGCAGCATCAACATTACCAGAAATAAAACCGAGCGGATTGTTAATTTCGTGAGCCACCCCTGCAATCAAGTTGCCCAAAGCAGACATCTTTTCGCTTTGAATTAGTTGTAATTGTGCCTGTTGCAGTTCATTTAATGATTTTTCTAACTGTTGAGATTTCTCTTGCTCCCGCGCGTATAAAACAGCATTTTCTACCGCAATAGCAACTTGAGAAACCAATACTTTGAATACTTCAACCCTCTCCGCTGTAAAAGCTCCTACCGTCAAAGCATTTTCTAGATAAATAATTCCCCGCCGCTGAGATTGATAAATAATCGGCAAACATAGGATTGATTTTGGTTGATATTTCTGAATGTAAGCATCCGCATTAAAAGGTGCGGTGACAGTCGCATTGTCTAAAACCAAAGGCTTTTGAGTGCGCTGTACATAATTGATTACAGAAAGCGGTACATCTTGATAATTTTCTACTGGAATAGACGGTGAAAGAGTCTCTTGAGTCTGAGCAGAAGTACCCATAGCTTCTATACAGAGGATATCATTTTTCAGCAACATCACTACTACTTTTTGAGCCGCCGCATTTTCTAACAAAATATTGATCAACTTAGTCAATAACTTATCGAGTACAATTTCACTGGTAATAGCTTGAGAAGCTTTGACAAAAGCGCTCAAATCTAAGAAATTGCCTAAACTATTACTCGTCGTATTTCCAGTGGTAGTGCGGGTAACATCGAGGCTTCGGGTTTCTGCGGTGCGGGTTTGTGTTACCAAGAAAGGATGTATAGACTCTAAGTGTTTAACTTTCGCTATAGCTCCCCAGTGGATGTAGCCGTAATATGCTTTAGTTAGATATGCTTGAGAAATTATTTGTTTCCCCAGAGATAGATAGAATTCTCCGGCTAATTCATAGGCTAATGCTTCCTCTTGAATATAACCGTTTTTGGCAGAACCTGCAATTGCGCGATCGTACAAATCCATCGCTTGGCTATCATACCCCAAAACTCGCGCTTGTTCCGCTGCTACCAAGTCGTACTTGTGTTGATAATTCATCGGAGCATGAAAAGCCCATTTTTTCATCTTTTTTTGGAGCTGCTCAACTTTTTTCAAAAATTGCTTTTGCTCCTTTTTACTAGCTTCTGGATACAAAGCAAGCAGGCTGAGAGAGTAGTATAATTTATTGACAGCAATCACATAAAATCCGGCTGCAACATCTTCATGTTTCTCAAATAACCTGGAATTTTCTACGGCTTGGACATAGTTTCCGAATGTGAAGTTCAGCATTGTCTTGGCATTATACGCCAAAATAACTAAAAGAAATATTTTATATTCTATCAAAATGGGAAGCGTTTTGAACTCATTAAAGCTGTCGCCGACTAAATAGCATGGATCTACTGATTTCCCGCGCAAATTGATCGCTGTTTGTCTCTCTATACTGATATAATCAGAGCAACCTTCTTGTTTAATTTTTTGCAGTAGTTTTATATATTTACCTGTCTCCTCTTCAACCAAATCGAGAGACTCTCCCGCCCACAGTTTATAAGAGCAATATATACATAGAGAATAACCCGCATATTCTAACTCTCCACTTTCCATGCCGATTTTAAAACCTTCCATGAGATAGCCTAATCCTGACTTAAGTTCGGCTTTCTGGTGTGCTATCAAAAAACTAAAGACTTCATAAACTCTACTTTTGATCGAACCGAATGGAAATTTATCTAGCAGCCTAATTGCCAGTTGACCGAATTGGTATCCCAAATTAATATTCCCTAGCCTGCATAGCACTACGCCATAATAAACGTAGCCGACACTAGAATAAGGGGAATTGCCATATTCCAGGCACAGCTTGACCATCGTAAATGCCAGCAGCGGTACCAGTTGGGGCTTGATATGAAAAGCAGTGCCGAGAATCCCTGATAAAATTCGCATGGCTGCTTGTCGATTGAGATCGGTCATTTCTGGCAAGTTAGCTAAATCGTCAATTCGCTTAATTCCCAAGCTCAGTTTTGTGTCGATCGTTCCTACCATAGTGTTTAGCGAGTTGGGATTTTCAGGAAAAGAAATACCTAACAGTTTCAGCACTTTCAGTCCTATACTTAGTGCTTCGACAAGTTTGCTATCTTGAACATTATAAGACTGGATTTGAACTTCATAAGCATTTACTTTTTCTAATATAGTTTTGGCTCGATTCAGGATGATATCGACTAATTCTTTTGATTTTTCATGGTTAATATTTAAGTATTCAGTTTCTGCTCTTGACTCGTAAATTGCTAACGTTAAGTCATACTGACTTTCCCAACAATCCGCTGGTAATAATCCCATAGCAACCCGCAAATATCTAACAGCAGCTTCATAAGCATTAGCCGCTTTTGCCTTACGTCCCGCAGTTAAATTTAATCGTGCCAAATCAATTTTTTCTGCCTGCTGGCTAATCGTATCAATTCCGACATTCAATTGATTGACAATATCAAAAATGTTTTCTTCGAGCTTTTCTGCTGGAGTATTCTGTAACAGTAATTGACCTATTTTTAAATGGGTTGATTGCTTTTGGTCTTCGGGAATTAGCGAATAGGCGGCTTGCTGGACGCGATCGTGCAAAAATCTGTAACTAACCCGCGAGGTATCTAATTTCAGATTAATTGATTCCGATTTGTCGAAAACTAAAGGAATGCGATAAGCATCACTTAAAGGCAGAATCAACCCTGCTTGCAAAGCAGAATCCAGTTCAGTGGCTGTAGTATTAGCTGACGCTTCGCTAACAAGTGAAATCACATCAAGAGCGAATTTATCGCCCACACAAGCTGCTAATTTTAATACTTCTTGCGTGGCTGCGGGGAGCTTTTCAATCCGACTGGCTACCAGTTCCACCACACTTTTATCGGTGATGCCAATGGCTTGAATTTCATCGATACTCCAATTCCATCCCCCTTTACCTTCCAGGGGACTAAAGTCAAATTTCAAAAGATTGTCTTGATAAAGTGCTTGGAGTAGCTGCGTCAAGAAAAAAGGATTACCGCCTGTTTTATTGCAGATCAACTCTGCTAGATTTTTTACTTTTTCGGTGCTGTTGTTAAGTGCTTCAGCGACTAACTCAGTCACGTTTTCTAAATCCAGCGGTTGCAGCACAATATTGTTAACAACCGTACCCGTTTTTTCAATCTCTTCTACAGTTTGAATTAAAGGGTGAGTCGGACTAACTTCGTTATCTCGATAAGCACCGATTAGCAACAAATATTGCTGGTCAGGGTCAGCGATCAGTGTTTGCATTAACTTTAAGGTTGCTGAATCTGCCCACTGCAAATCGTCTAAAAAAATCACTAGCGGGTGTTCTTTTTGGGCGAAGACGCGAATAAATTCTTTGAATACCCGATTGAATCGATTTTGCGATTCTACAGGGCCTAGTTCTGGTACTTCCGGCTGTTTGCCAACTATCAATTCAACTTCTGGAATTACATCGGCAATTACTTTACCATCTGTTCCTAAAGCTGTTAAAATTTTAGTATGCCATGTTTCTATAGCAGCAGCACTTTCAGTTAGCAACTGGCGTAGCAGCGAGTTAAATGCTTGGATTAATGATGCGTAGGGAATATTGCGTTTTAATTGGTCGAATTTGCCACTGATGAAGTAACCTTTTGAGCGAGTAATTGGCTTGCTAACTTCATTGACAACTGCTGATTTGCCGATACCAGAATAACCCGAAACTAGCATCAATTCGCTTTGGGAATGGGCCGGTTTTTCTGTATAGCAACCGCCAATGTGGTTAGGATACTTCCGGTCACTGAGCGTAGTCGAAGTGGGCATTTCGACTACGCTCAATGACCAAAGAGCCTTGGCGACTGCTGTATTTTGGTTGGGCGGCAATAAAGATTCGGCTGAATGTGTCCCTACACGTTCAAATGCTGCTAATAGTTCGTTGACTTGTTGTTCTCTACCGTACAATTTTTGAGGAATTAATAACTGACTGAGAATATCTAAGCGTCCGGGAGTAAAGTCTGAAATTTGGTTGTTTGTGTCTAACTGATGCAAGCAAATTTCTAAATCTGCCAATAATCCGGCCGCACTTTGATATCTGTGTTCGGCATTTTTGGACATCAATTTCATCACTATTTCTGAGATGATTTGGGGAATTTCAGGATTAATTTGATGTGGTGAAATTGCTTGAAATGCGATGTGGCTATAAACTATTTCTAAGGGATCACTACTGGCGAAAGGCAATGTACCTGTTAGCATTTCATACAAGCTAATTCCGAGGGAATAAAAGTCGGTGCGGTAGTCGAGGGTGCGATTCATTCTCCCGGTTTGTTCGGGTGACATATAGGCTAATGTGCCTTCGACGGAGTTGGGATTGTTAAATTGGGGGTTTTCTTTGTTGAGTTTTGTCGCAATACCGAAGTCTGTAAGTTTGACTTGCTTTGTTTGGGAGTTGATGATGATGTTGCTGGGCTTGATATCTTTGTGAATAATCTGATTTTGGTGGAGGTATTCTAGGGCTTTAGTAATTTGGATGGCAATGTTTAAAATTGCTTGTGGAGTCAATGTCTCTGTTTCCAGCAGTTTTCCGAGAGATTCCCCACCAAAATCTTCTAAAACCAGTCCTAATCGGTGTTCAAAGCTTTGGATACTGATGGTTTTGACGATTTGTTCGCTATCTAAATTCTGGCGGATTTGATATTCGTGTTTGAGGCGGGTAATTGCTTCGAGTGTCGGATATTCGGCTTTCAGAAGTTTAAGAATTGTTACGGATTGGTTTATCAACGTTTGGCCGCGATAGATAATTGTTTCGATGCCTTCATGGAGAGTAGAATTTATTTGGTATTCTGAAAGGCTTAGCATAGGTTTGTTTAAAAATTAATTGGATCTAATTCAACCTAGAGTAGCGCTAATTTAGTTAATATTTATGTGATATAGATCGCAGTTTATTATGCCACAGGTCACAAATAATATTAAATCCGGCAGCATCGAAATTAATATTGCCGATAGCGGTTGGTGTTCTTCGACCCTTCGACCCTTCGACTACGCTCAGGAACCACGGAAATGATAAACTAAAGAACGAACGTAAAAAAATAGTGATCCAATTAAGTAAAAACAATTCACCAAAATCAACAATCCTTTGCCAACATAAGAGTGAACAAAACCAAAAACGCGAAAAGTTGACAGCAGCACTAACAACATTTCAATAAAAGAAACAATTGACCCGTAGTGATTCCGATCCCAATAAGAAAACGGACTGATAAAACGGTAATTACTAAATGGAAAAAAGTGTCTGTGAGCATCGTCATTATGCACCGGCCAATCTCCTAGAGAGTGCAGAATCATGCTCAAAAACAGAATTTGGATGCTTTCCCAGCCAAAGTAATAAGCAATTACCCAGCCGATCGCCGCCAGAGGGATAGAATGAAACAGAGCCACAATATTCTGGACAAAAGGCTCATAATATGCTTGCGACCAGATTGTCGCGGACGGTAAACGAGCAATGTATTTCGCCCAAAAGTAAAATAAAAATATGGGGATGTCGGGCAAGATTCCGCCGATCGCAATAATTAGATTAGCTTGCGGCAGTTGCGGTTTGCCGAGAATTGCCAGATTGATAATCGCGTGGCTGGGAGTCTTCATGATTGACGGTTAAATCTGTTGGGAGGGTGAAGCATTTGGAGATAAAACACTCTTGTTTTCAACATAAACTGTCGCCCAAATGCTTCACCCCTACACTCATTGTGATACTCTCTTACTACGAACCTACAAGAAAGGTTGCAGTCGATCGATCAATTGCGCCGGTTGCATCACTCCCTCAATGCGATCGACCTCAGCGCCATTTTTGAACAACACCAAAGTCGGCAAAGCATAAATGTGATACTGCGAAGCCAACTGTTCGTACTTATCCGTGTCAATTTTGACCACCATCAGCTTGTCCTTCGTTTGACCGCTGACTTGCTCCAAAATCGGCACCATCATCTGACAAGGCCCGCACCAAGTAGCATAGAAATCTACCAACACTGGCAAATCGGAGCTCGATAGTAACTCCTCAAAACTGCTGAACTGTTTTTGAACTGCCATAGGACAAAATAATTTTTTTGGTTCTGGCTCGATTTTAGTGCAAAATTCTCTGGTAGATTGCGAGGATAGAATTATGGAATTATTACCAGAGACATTTCAGAGATTGCAGGGTAAAGTTGCTGTCGTGACCGGTGCATCGCGGGGAATCGGCCGCGCCGTTGCTTTAAACCTAGCCGCAGAGGGTGCTAAAGTCGCGGTCAACTATGCCAGTTCCAGTGCTGCTGCGGATGAGGTGGTAGCCGAAATAGTCGCTGCTGGTGGCGAAGCTATCGCCCTTGCAGCAGATGTCTCGAAAACTGACCAAGTAGATGCACTCACCAGTAATGTCATGGAAAAATGGGGACGGATTGATATTTTGGTGAACAATGCTGGGATTACTCGCGATACTTTGCTATTGCGGATGAAGTTGGAAGATTGGCAAGCTGTGATTGATTTGAATTTAACTGGCGTATTTTTGTGCACTAAAGCTGCGAGTAAAATCATGCTGAAGCAGCGCAGTGGCCGAATTATTAATATTGCTTCGGTGGCGGGACAAATGGGCAATCCGGGACAAGCTAATTACAGTGCGGCGAAGGCTGGGGTAATTGGGTTTACTAAAACTGTGGCGAAGGAGTTGTCTAGTCGCGCCATTACTGTGAATGCTGTTGCACCGGGTTTTATCACTACAGATATGACTAAGGATGTTAAATCTGATGAGATTTTGAAGTATATTCCCCTGGGGAGATACGGGGAAGTTGAGGAAGTTGCAGGGATGGTGAAGTTTTTGGCGGCGGATGCGGCGGCTGCTTATATTACGGGGCAGGTGTTTAATGTGGATGGGGGGATGGTGATGGCTTAGGATTTGATTTTTTTTGTCGGAGATATCGCACAGGCTTTCGGGCCTGTGCCACGATGAAGGTGGATATCTGCGGTTGAATTTTGAGGGCGATCGATCGGCGATATCGAGTGAATAACCTGACTAAAATGAGTTTAGCTTTGCGGTGGGATTTGAACGTTTTCAATAAGAATTACTTTAAAGCCCCGCGTAACTGACTGAGGACTTTTTTGTATTTGCCAATGCGTTGAAAATCTGCCTCTGTCGGATTGGAAATGCGACGAAGATCGAGGTTGTGAGTAACATCGGCGATTTTGACTCGCAAGGCGATCGGGTTGGCCATCACCCGCTCTAAATAAGCTGCATAAGGTTCTCCTTCTATTTTGGTAATTGCGCCGATCGCGTTTACTATAAGTTCAGGAAAACCTTCGCTTCTGAGTTCGTCAAGTGTCAGTTCGGAATCTTCCACCGCATCGTGGAGAACCCCTAGGATTTTCTCCTCTAGAGAATTGACATTTTTCATCACAAATAGCGGATGATCTATATAGGAATTGCCTGCCTTATCTAGCTGCCCTTCATGAGCTTTGACGCCGATCGCGATCGCTCGTTCTAGTAACGATTCGTAGTCTGAATTCGTATTTGACCACATAGCCAAGAATTTTTTTATTACTGGTTTTAAATACACAAAAATAAACGCAGATAAATTTATGGTTCTCTGCGTTTATCGGTGTAGGTTCGGTCTGTGAACAAAGGACGATCGCCTCTAGTCAATAAACTAATAGCTATTGCAACTCAGTTAATAGACACAATTAAACATAAAATTATCATCGCGAGACTCGCTATGGCCGAAGGAAGCAATCGTTTAGTTTGAGATTGCCTGACTTCGTTCAGTTTTGAAAGTTTATGTATCTCTGGCTACTTAGAGCGATCGCCAATCCTGTGACTCAGCCTGGGATTAGTAACGACGATTGAAGCCACCGCCGCCACCGGAGCGGCCGCCACCGCCACCAGGTCCACGATCTTCGCGGGGCTTGGCTTTGTTAACTTTTAGATCGCGGCCCATCCACTCAGCGCCATCAAGCGCTTCGATCGCGGCTGTTTCTTCTGCCTCTGTTCCCATTTCCACAAAGGCGAAACCGCGCATTTTGCCAGTTTCGCGGTCTGTCGGTAACTGAACTCTTTTAACGGTTCCGTACTCTGCAAATACGGTATTGAGGTCTTCTTGGGTAACTTGATAAGCAAGATTACCTACGTAAATCGACATGAAATATCTCCTAAATCAGATGTGGATGGAAGTTGAGATTTTCGATAGAGCCAGCCAAAGTCAAACGTGAAAGACTCATCAACAAGTGCTTTCTAGTTTACCATACCCAATCAGGTTGTGTGGAGGTTATTGCCAATTTTACCAAAATATTTTCCTAATTTCATAGGATCGGGCCCTAGCACACCCATCAATTTCTTGACCAAACCAGGCAAAATAGAACCGGATTTAGCAGTTCCCACCAGGGGAAGACCGGCTGCTACCGCTATAGATATAGGTGTGGGGAATGCTGACACCACCGAAGTGTGACGTTCTCCCCCGTCCCAGGCAAGCAGTATGACGGGGGCTGGTCAAGGAAAGCTGAAAGCCTTGATATTGTTAGATTATAAGCATGACTTATCGCCACAACGACGAGAGAACCCCCCAATCCAGCAATCCTCTGAGACCCCTTTTCATCCATCCCTCGAAAAAAACTACATTATTCTTAATAGTTTAATGCTGTCTGAAAGCCTCATAAATTCGTTCTCTAATCCGATTACTTCGTGGTAAATCTTGATGTTTTTGCAAGCTCTGGCAGTGTAAACCTTACTTAGTAAGATTTACAAGTTTTTGTGTCTCTAAAATGTTGATTTTCTTGAGATAGAATAGCACCATCTTTAAAAACAGTATAAACATGAGCTCATCAACAGTCTTACAAAACATCGAAAAGCATCTCCCCATCCTGGGAAATGTACATACCAAAAGTCCCCTTGCTTACCGAGCAACCCGCGTCGCAGTCAGTGCTGTTAACGCCGTGCAAATGGCAGTAGCAGAATCTTACATCAACGGATTAGAAGTACCCGATTCTGTCTTGCGATCGCTTTTTGATACCTGTATGCCAGTCTTTTTTAAGTATTTTCCGTCCCTGCTTGCACCCTACGAATGGGTACTAACAGAAACAGATCGGACTGCTGAAGGACCGCGGGATTTAATGAAACTTCAGTACGATTTGCCTCAAGCCATGCTGAATCCAATGTTAGGCGACGGGAAACTCATCTATCCCAAATACAGCATGGGATTATGGGAAAAAGGAGCCACCAACCTCGAACAATCCCAGATCCAAATGATTGATGATGTGATTGAGAAACTCGACATCAGAGATGGCGACAATATTTTAGACTTTGGCTGCGGTTGGGGCTGCGTTCCCAATTACATCCTCTCCAAATTCCCCAATGTCAAGTTTACGGGAATTAACTTGAGTCACCACCAATGCGAATATATGCGCCGGAAGATGCAAGATCCCGAAAGCTACCTCAGCTCTGGTCGATTCACTCTCTACGAAGGAGATTTGAACGATGCCCAATTTGAGACCAAGTTTGATAAGATTTTGTCGATCGGCGTTTTTTGTCATGTCGGTAATTTAACGAAAGCTTTCCAAAAGCTCGCCTCTTTCCTGAAAGATAACGGCCGAGTTTTCATTCACATCATCACAGTCCGCACTCCCAACAATATATCCAGCGTTTACACCCACAAATACATTTTCCCCCACGGCCGTTACTGGAAATACGATGCAGTTCCCAGCTACAACAACGACCTCAAAACCATTGAAAGATGGTATCTGAATGGATTCAATTACTCCACCACCTTTGCTAATTGGCTGAAAAACTTTGACGATTCTCAGGCGATAGTCAAAGATTTAGACTATGGCATTGACTATGCCAAATTTCGCCGAATCTGGCGGTTTTATTTGATTTGGTTTGTGGCTAATTTCGCCAGTTGCGACGGCGAATACAATGGTAATGGTCAATATTTAATGACTCATACCTAATCGCCACTGTCTGGATTACCCGATTAGACCTCTGCCCCTGCCCCCTTGGGGGGGCTGGGGTATGCTTTATTAGCCTTTTTCTGCTGGAGACATACCGCAATTGACGGACATTTCACCCAAAGAATCAGTAAAGGTAACTTCATCTTTGTAATGTCGCGGGGTTTCCATCAGCAACCGCCATGCTTCGCCAGCATTGATTAAGTTCATGCGGCCGGGATAATGAATTTGTAACAACTCTTGCACCATCGGGTAATAGTTGGAGTTGATGCTGGGGAAAATGTGATGTTCTGTGTGGTAAGAAAAATTAAAGTGCAGTACATCGAATATTTTAGGAACTCGCAGTGAAGCACTATTAATCAGCGGGTCATTGATGCTGGTCATCCGACAACCCATATGATTAGTATAGATGTAAAACATTGCGCCGGCATGACCAAGTGCGATCGGCAAAATGTAGGCTAGAGCAACTTTGAGCGGATTAAATTCTAGGTAGAATAATATGCTCAGATGAATTCCTAAAATTCCTAAGCACTCAAGGGCGATTGTCAATCTATCTTTAGGGCTAACTGTAAAGGCCGCGGGTACGTAATCTACTGATTTATCATTGAATAACAACACCGAGGAGACATTGCGGAAATTATGTACAAACCATGAGCCAGCCATCCCGACAATTAACCACAGCGGATTGACTTCTACTGACGGTACAAACAGATTTTGAATCCATTTTCCCCAGGTATCTGGTTGCTGGTACAGGTAGTTGCGATCGGGATCTGCTAGGGAATTTGTGTTGTTGTGGTGTACGAGGTTATGCAGATTTTTCCACTGGGTGGGTGGCATGAATAGCATACTTAATCCCAAAAAGGCGATCGGATAAGTCAGCCAAGACTTTTTTTGAACGCTACCGTGCATGAGGTCGTGGGAGCTAAATAGCAAAACTATGATACTATTGCCCATGATTACGGCTAAAGGTAGATAGAGCCCTAAAAGATAGACTGGCCATTGGTCTAGATGACTAGCAATTCCCCATCCTAGCAATACAATTCCTAGGTTGACTAAGAGTATTACTAATTTGTTGCGATCGGGTTCAAAGGCTTCTGATGGCAGAAGAGGACGCAATTTTTTAACGTATACTGAATGGTGAATTAGGGTTTCTTTGCCTAAAGTCGGCGTTGCAGTATTGTCGAGAGTATTCAGTATTTTTTCGGATTTCATGCGATCGCTAAGAGTATTTTTCGATAGAACTCAATAATTTTCTAAATTTAATTATATATGAAATATTACAGCACTTTCAGCAACAGGCTTTCCGGTTTGTTCCACAAAAAATAATTTTTCTTGTGGAATGGGTCTGAAAGCGTGTTTCTAAACAGTTTATTAAAAATAATTCAAGATACCAGTTATCGGAACTTGAACCAATAACCAATAACTAATAACCAATAACTAATAACCAATAACTAATACATTAAAATTGTCCGTTACCCTGAACTATTTCTTTGATTGTAGTCAGCGTATCCAAACCGATTAATCCGCGACGATAACCTTTCTGATTTGACATTCCCAAAAATATCGCATCTCCGCGATTTTGATAGCGCCAAAACCGGGGCGAGGCATTAATAAAAGTAGATGCACTGTTGACATCCAGCGCAAATTGGCGACTTTCTAGATAAGATTCGGTGGCGATGCTGTCGGCGTGGCCGCTGCTGTATCGGTTGATCCACCCGATCGCACTTTCTAAACTATCGACAACTTTAAACGCTATGGTTTTGTTCAAATAGGGTTGATTCCACTCAGATGTTTCGGCTAACTTTAAGTCGGGGAAATCTCCAACGAGTTCCGCGTCTCCCCTAATCTGAAAGCCTTTTTCTTTTAAACTGTTCCACAGTCTGACTAGGGAAGAAGGCTTTTGGTGGCGATCGATCAAAACTTTCTCGATCGCATTTACCGGATCTGGCACACTTTGATGGCTGTCCAAAATCATCCACCTTGCCATCTCCAAACTACCCGTAGGCGACCAATAAAGGTAACAATTGCCCATTGCCGATCGCAACACAGGTGCTGTACACTGCCTTACCACTTGTTGCACCAAACTCGGTCTGCCGTAGGGAATAATTAAGTTTAGATATTGGTCTTGAGTCACTAAGTCCCGGATCGAGACACCTCCATCGGGCGGCAATACCTGCAAACATCCTGATGGCAAACCGACTTCATCTATTGCCGACTGCAAAGCTTCCCCGATGACTGCATTAGTGTGCCCGGTTTCGCTACCGCCTTTGAGAATCAAGCTGTTAGCACTTTTGAGACACAAACCGGCCGCGATCGCCCCCAACTCTGGAAAAGCCTCGTAAATTAGGGCGATCGCCCCTAGTGGCAGAGATTGACAATATACTTGACATCGATCGACCTGATAAGAAGCATTGATCACTCTGCCGATGGGATCGGGCATTTCTCCGAGTCGCTGAAGAATTTGGACTGTTGTCTTAATTCTTTCGGGTGTCAACTTCAGCCACTCCACAATCAATTCGGGAATTGCCATATCCCGACTCGCTTCTAGATCCAGAGTATTGGCTTCTAAAATTTCATTTTGGCGGAGTTTCAGCGCCTGTGCCATCGCCTGCAATGCAGCGGCGCGATCTGTACTTTTTGTCCCCGCCAACTCCAAAGAAGCTTGGTAAGCACAACGGGCGACATTTGCCGAATCGGATAAAGGTTTAGAATCGTCAATTATCATTTAGCTAACGCCTGTAAGCCAGCCAAACCATCAGCGCCGGCACCATTGCTAGTAGCACAGCAACCATTGCCCACAGAATTATATTCCTCCCTGGGGAATACAACGCCAGTGGCAACCAAATCATTAGAAGTACCAAAATCATGCCCAGGGCTAAGGGCAAGTAATGCTCTCTGAAACCCCGATGAGCTCTGTTCCATTGTTGACCTGTCCACCGCCAAGTTTGTTTGTAAGGATAGTTTGTTGATAATTGCTCGATGACGTAGCCACTTTCATCCAATACAAATATTTGCTGACAGCGGTTGCAACCAAAAGCCTCTGTCAGTATTATTGGCACTAGACGACCCCGGCGCCGACAAGGGCAGGGATAATCACCATTTAAGTCAATTTTTGGAGCTTTTTGAGATGACACGAGCTATCGGATAACAAGAGAGTTTGTGCAAAAACAATCGTTAAGATATTAATTCCATCAAACTTTTGAATTTTGGTCGATCGAGGATTTCAACTCTTTGTTGTTAAGCCTAGTTCGATCGGCAATTTTCAGTTACAAGTTCCCAACTGAATTTTACCACTTACTTAGATATTTGGAGCAAATATTTCTATTTTTCCCAAACTTCCCTGAGTTGTGCCAAATTTTTGGTCGATCGCTTTAGTGATTGTGGCTATTAAACAAAAGCCCTTCTACAATGAATCGGCTTTCCACCCAGATTTTCGGTATCGGGCTTTTCTATTTAAAATTTAAAAGCGGGTGACGCGATTCGAACGCGCGACATTCACCTTGGCAAGGTGACGCTCTACCACTGAGCTACACCCGCATTTCCTGCGGTATTAAACATAGTGCCTTAACTCCCTGAGTTTGTCAAGTCTTTTTCAGCAGTTTTTTTTGACAAAGCCAGTATGCAGGCCCCAGGCCCCTAGCCGCCTGAAATTTCAGCAGCCAGAATATTAACTAAATCAGTAATTGCGCTGTTTTTGGGAGCCAGCCGTCAATAGCAAGGCTAAAATCAAGCTGGAATTTGGGAGAACACTGCTATGTCAGACTTAAATCGCGGAATCATGAAGTTCAAGGGAGCTGACAGCCCCATCGCGATCGCCCTTTCAGCGATCGTCATTGCTGGCGGCATCGGCTTTCTAATCTGGTGGGCCATGCAATCGGCTTACACATTCAGCTAATTTTGACCAACCAAGTGCGGTGAGGGTGGGCTTAGCCTGGGAGTTCGAGGTCAAAAAGGGCTAGACGCTATCGTCTAATGTACCTCCTAAAAAGATACTCAAGAACAGGCTGGCGGTTCACCCACAGTCTTAAAGGCTGCAAACAGGTTAAATAAACCCGCCCCCACCCACAAAAAAGCCCTTATTGATATTGCTGCAACATCTCAGATTAAACCAAGTTTTGCTAAGATGTAATAAATAAGCTAAAAAGCAAGCAGGTAGCCATGACAGCCACCTTCATTCAAAGTCAAACTTCTGGAGTTTTGCTGAAAAATATTAGTTGGCGGACTTACGAATCTCTGGTAAATGAGCTAGCAGAACAGCGGGGGATTCGTTTGACTTACGATCGCGGAACATTAGAAATTATGACTCCATCAGCACCGCATGAAGGTAACAAACAAATTTTAGGACGTTTTGTAGAAACTGTCACCGAAGAATTGAATGTAGAAATTCGCAGCCTGGGTTCAAGAACTTGCAAACGCAAGGATTTAGAACGTGGATTAGAACCGGATCAGTGCTACTACATTGAGAATGAGGGAATTGTCCGCAGCCTCAAGGAAATTGACTTAAATCAAGATCCGCCACCGGATTTAGTAATCGAGATTGACATCACTAGCAGTTCGATTAACCGCATGGAATTGTATGTGAGTTTGGGTGTGCCAGAGGTTTGGCGTTATGACGGTTCGCGTTTAATATTCTATCAGTTAGAAGGTCAGGAATATGTAGAGCGAGAGGTTTCTCCTCACTTTCCTTTTTTGTCGCCCTCTGAGATTATGGGATTTGTGGAAAGGCAAAAAGATGTGGGGGAAACGTCGATGATTCGAGGGTTTAGGCAGTGGGTGAGGACTCGGATTCAGTTAGGGGAATGAAAGGGCGATTTATCTGTCTGAAAGCTAAAAAAATAATTTTTAGCTATAAATTCAAAAGAATACGCAGTCTTTCTTCTACCATAATTAATGTTGCTGGTTACAGGGCGATTCCCTACGGGATAGCTTCGCTTCACGATCTTTTTTGAATCGATATCATCGCACAGGCGGGACGCCCGTGCCACGATGGAGGGGGGATTGATGAAGGGCGATCGCTCTTTTTGAGAGCGTGAGATAAAGAAGCGATCGCTTTACTCAATCTTCACCAAGAAGATTTATTATTGACTCGATGAAGGCGGACTTCGTTTGTGTAGACGCGGTTTCAACCGCCGAGTCATAAAGAAGAAAAATTTCCCCAGATTTAGTATCGCGCACTCCGACCAAAGAAACCGGGTTTTTACCAAATCTTTCGACTACAACGAAGTATTATCGTGAAAAACCCGGTTTCTGGACTCCCGTGTTCTACTCACCCAAAGCCTGCCGCTGAGCCTCCAACAACTCCTGAATCCCGGTTTCTGCCATATCCAAAATTTGATTTAACTGACTGCGACTGAAACTTCCCTCTTCCGCAGTTCCCTGAATTTCAATAATATTCAAATCCCCATTCATTACCACATTACAATCAATTTCCGCCGCCACATCTTCCACATAATTCAAGTCTAAAAATAGCTCGTTTTCCAAAAGTCCCACAGACACGGCCGCCACTTGACGCACAAGGGGCGATCGCACCAAATCACCTTTTTGCACCAACTTATTCAAAGCGTCAGCCACAGCCACAAACGCGCCATTAATAGAAGTCGTGCGAGTCCCCGCATCTGCCTGCAACACATCAGCATCTACAATAATGGTACGTTCGCCCAAAAGTTCCATATCCAAGCACGATCGCAAACTCCGGCCAATCAACCGCTGAATCTCTTGAGTGCGCCCCGATAATTTCATAAATTCCCGCTCTTGTCGCTGCGGCGTAGATCCTGGTAACATTCGGTACTCCGCAGTCAGCCAACCTTTTCCGGTATTCTCCAGAAACCTCGGTACTCCAGGCTTAATCGTAACGCTACAAAGTACCTGAGTATCGCCGCTTTTTGCTAGCACTGAACCGCTGGCAAATTTGTTGAATTCGCGATCGAAACTAATGGGACGAAGTTGATTTGGTTGTCTACCATCGGCACGTTTTCTGGACATAAGTAATTGGGAATGGGGAATTGGGAATGGGGAATGGGGAATGGGGAATTGGGAATGGGGAATTGGTGTCAACTTAACTTCTAACCCTGTCACAGACTGCTGTTTAACTATTAAACTTAGATCCCCCCGACGCCAAGAGGGCGGGCACTCTTGGCACCGCCCCTACAAGGGGGGGGGACAGGAATCTTCTCAAAGTCCCCCTTCTTAAGGGGGATTTAGGGGGATCGGGACTGGGGTAAAAACGAGATTTATCCAGGATTTGACGATTAATTTGACACCAATGGGTATAGGGCATTGGTAATTGGTATTTGACTAACTAATAACAACTAATTATTAACAACTTTAAGAATATCTTGCTGCACTTGTTCAGGAGATTGGTCGCCGTTGATAATTAACAGCTTGTTGCGATACTCATAATAATCTAAAATCGGGAGAGTTTGCTCGTAGAATAAATCGAGCCGACGCTGCAAAATTTCTGGACTATCGTCCGATCGATCTCGTTCGATCGATCGACTCAACAATACCTCATTCGGAACCTTCAACCAAATCGCCCAATCTAGCTCTTGTGCCAAATCTGAGAGCAAAAAATCCAACTCCTCACCTTGAAAAGCCGTTCGCGGATAGCCCTCCAACACCCAGCCATTAAAGACATCCCACAGCAACAATCGGCGGCGAATGAATTGAATCATCGTTGCATCGGGAACTAATTCCCCTGTCTCAACATAAGGCATCGCCAACTTGCCCAAATCTGTTTCAGAAGCAATCGCCTCCCGCAGAATATCTCCCAAAGCCAACAAAGGAATGCTCAAATTGCTACACAGTTGTTGTGCCTGAGTTCCCTTGCCTGCTCCTGGCCCTCCCAAAATTACTAATCTCACTGTCCCCTGCTCCTACCGCCGCGACATTCAAAGTTTACCTGTTCTGGAGATATCTGGCGCAAAATGGCTGCGATCGCCACTGTCGCTAGCTTTCGATAACTGGTATATCTAGTGTGCGATCGGATTTGCGATCGGCCAAGTACACTATATATTGTTACGAAGGCTTCCGCCTCATCAAGGTCGAAGCCGCCCTCAAGACTTAGTTGTTGATTAGATTATTGCCCTATGGTTGCCCAGTTAAAAACTCCTAACCTCAATTTAACCCACAGCTTGCCCTACACTGTTGAAGGGCTGGTGCAAGTCTTTACAGGCCCGCACCGCTGCTTTTTTACAACTGTCATGGCTCAGGCGCTCCGAATTGCAGGACAGGGAACTGCGGTACTGGCGGTGCAGTTCCTCAAAGGGGGAATTAATCAAGGACACCAGCATCCGATGCGGCTGGGGCAGAATTTAGATTGGGTGCGGTGCGATTTGCCACGCTGCATTGATAATGCTGATTTGGATGAATTGGAACTAGGTGCGATCGCCCAATTGTGGAAATACGTTCAAGAAGTTGTCCGCGAAGGCCGTTATGCCCTAGTCATTCTCGACGAATTAAGTTTAGCAGTTAATTTGGGTTTACTTCCCGAAGCAGAAGTGCTGACATTAATTGACAATAAGCCCCATCATTTAGATTTGATTTTTACCGGCCCATCCATGCCACAAAGTATCTTGGATATTGCCGACCAAATTACTGAAATTCGCCGCACTCAAGGACAATAAATTAAGTGGCGATCGCGCCTCAAAAAAATTGTCCTCAAACCCCATCTATCCCCGACATTTTCAAAAAAAGTCGGGGATAGACCTAATACCAATTTCATAAATATTTGCTACAGATGCCCTTCAAAGCCCCCCCGAACTCGCGGGGGGGTTGGGGGGGTTAGTTATGTCGCACTACTTTATGAAATTCGTATAATCTGTCCCCTCTCTATTCTCTGTGCTCTCTGTGCCCTCTGTGGTTATTAAACAAAAAAATATTGTTAGTAACAGATATCAAATCCGCACTTCATCAGCATTGTAAAATAGAGTCAACACTCAAAAATAAACCATCATTTCGGTACAACCGGAATTGATATGAATCTCCCCAAACAAATACCAAATTGGTCGATCGCCCCAATCTTAATTATCGGCATTTTAGCCGTCTCAACATCCTCAATTCTGATTAGACTAACCAACAGTTCAGCAAACAGTGGTGGCCTCGGTTTCAGCTTGGTACTCGCGGCCTCCCGCCTCACTTTATCAGCCTTAATTCTGCTTCCGGCTTGGTCAAAAATTCAGTGGAATACGCTGCAACCGGGAGCTCGGCGTTATGCAGCGGCTGCTGGCTTTTGTCTCGCCCTGCACTTTGCCCTGTGGATTACCTCACTTTCTTATACTTCGATCGCAGCTTCCACCGCCCTAGTCACCACAAATCCCGTCTGGGTAGCGCTGTTGTCTCGGTTCTGGTTTGGCGAAAAACTCAGCAAATTGTCCGTAGCGGGCATTGCAGTGGCTCTGGGAGGGACGATCGCGATCGCTCTAGGTAGTGCTAGTGGTAGCAGCGGTGATGGTAGCAGCGTCATGTTGGGTAACTTCCTGGCGCTAGCAGGTTCCTGGGCTGTCAGCTTGTATTTGCTTTGTGGCCGGGAAGCTCAACGGCGGGGATTGGGAATTGGTGGTTATGTGGCGATCGCATATACTGTAGCTGCGATCGTGCTTTTGCCTCTACCCTTAGTCTTCAAAACCAGTTATACAGACTATCCGCACATTGTATATTTTTACATTTTATTAACCGCTGCTTTGCCTCAATTAGTCGGCCACACGATTTTGAATTGGGCTGTGGTAAGGGTATCGCCAACTTTGGTAAGTCTGGCTATTTTGTTTGAACCTGTGGGCGCTAGTTGTTTGGGTTATTTGGTGTTTGGGGAAGCGCCGGGGCCGATGGTATTGGTGGGTGCTGGGGTGTTATTGTTCGGAGTTGCGATCGGCACTTTTGGAGCAAAATAGTTAATATAGGAATTACCCATAAATATCAAAGAAACCGGGTTTTTTACTAAAATACTGCACACCCTGCCTTTAACAGGTGAAAAACCCGGTTTCTGCCGACCGGACTATAATATGAACAACGAATTTACTTCGAGCAAATCGGAAACTGACTGGGAACGTTTAGACGCCATGACTGATGAAGATATTGATTTTTCTGATTGCCCTGAAATTACACCTGAAATGTTCGCTAAAGCCATAGTTCGGCGAGGTTTACCCAGCCCTAAGACTCAGGATAAAGTCACCTTACTTATTGACAGTAATTTTCCGTATCCACCAGGTTTAAAAATAGATAATTAAAATGAGGTCTTGCAAACAATGACTTTTAATGATGTAGTTGAAGTAGTCAAAGGTCTTTCCACGGATGAAAAACAGGAAATTCAACAGTTGTTGAACCAATATATCCGTGAAGAACGCCGCGATCAGATATATAACAACTTCAAGTTAGCGCAAGTAGAACACCAAAAAGATGAACTGAAGTTTTCCTCTAATATTAACGAACTCAGACAACTGATAGAGGAATAATCGTGGAAGTTAGTTTTAGTTCGGCTTTCAAACGCGCCTTCAAAAAGCGCATCCAAGGCAACACAGATTTAGAGGAAAAGTTTTGGCAAAAATTGGAACTGTTTACTATATATCCTTACGATCCGATATTGAAAACACATAAACTATCCGGCAAGCTTAAGGAATTCTGGAGTTTTAGTGTAGATTACGATGAAAGGGTATTGTTCTACTTTACAGAAGATGACAAGGCTGTGTTTGTAGATATTGGTAGTCATGATGAAGTGTATTAACTATTCGACTAACATATCATGGGCTCTAAGAGTAACTTGGCAAAAATGAGAACAGTAGATTTATTTGCAGGCTGTGGAGGCTTATCACTCGGATTTCAAAATGCTGGATTCAATGTAGTAGCAGCTTTTGACTACTGGCTTCCAGCTATTCAAGTATATAAAGACAACTTCCAACATCCGATATTTGAGAAAGACCTATCACAACCAGATATCTGTTCATTTATCAGTGATTTCAATCCAGATATAATCATTGGTGGGCCTCCATGCCAAGATTTTTCCAGTGCCGGCAAAAGAGATGAAAATCTTGGGAGAGCAGATTTATCCTTAGCCTTTGCCAAGATTGTTACTAGCATTAAGCCTAGATGGTTTGTCATGGAGAATGTTGCCAGAATTCAAAAGAGCCAAATTCTAGAACAAGTTTTAGAAACATTTAGAACCAGTGGCTATGGTTTAAGTTATTCAGTTTTGAATGCCAGCTATTGTGGAGTTCCACAAGCTAGAAAACGATACTTTTTGATTGGTCAATTGGATGGAGAAGATGGCATTTTGAATTCTTATCTAACAAAACATCAGTCTAAAACTCCTATGAATGTTTTTGAATATTTAGGTGATGATTTAGGCATTGAGTATTTTTATCGGCATCCGAGAAGCTATAAGAGAAGGGCAGTTTTCAGCATCCACGAACCTAGTCCGACAGTTCGAGGTGTGAATCGTCCAATTCCCAAGACATACAAGAAGCATGAAGGTGATTTATGCGATATTGACGAAAGGTTACGCCCTTTGACGACTATTGAACGAAGCTATATTCAAACATTTCCTAAGACGTTTAAGTTTAAGGGAAATAAGTCTGATTTAGAACAAATGATTGGTAATGCTGTTCCTGTCAAGCTGGCTGAGTATGTCGCTGGCTGCATCCTTGAATATATTCAACAGGACTAAGGCAAAAGAAAACGGGTTTCTATCAAAAATCGTTGCTTTTTTTGTCTCTCATCAAACACTAGCAAATTCCGTCAAAGGTCTTTTGCTAGGATGATGAAACCCCAAAACAATATCGCCCTTAGAAATTCCGGCTGCTAGTAAATCATCAACTACACATAAATTCGTTAAATCTTCTTCCACCCAGATTTTACCATCTTTAATCCGAAGATACATCGTCATGTAGCGCAGCCGTTCTTTGCCATTCCAGCCAGAGCGAAACCAGAGATATTGATCTCGTTCTTGATCAAAGGCCAGACGATCATCTGGATCTAATTCATCTAGTGCGATCGCCCCCTGGACTTTCATCTGATAATATTCAGTCAATATCTTTTTAATTGTATCGCGATAGTATTCTAATTTATCCATTGTATGATTTCCTCCTTTTTCATTTCAACAGTCATTAATAGAAGCCGATTTTCCTTGGTAATTAATTGTATCGACTTGCGTTGAAACAGGTTTTTGTATACGATATAATCAATTGCCAAAAACCTGTAGGGGCGGGTTCACAAAGAATATATAACTATGACCAACAATCTAAATAAACCCGCCCTCTTTATTTATTTATTTATTTATTTATTTATTTTACTTTGGCAAAGGCTCCAATATTTTCTCACCACCCCTAGCCGTAACCACCGTAAACAAAGCCTCATAATGATTTAAAGCTTCCTCAAATCCATAATTCTCAACAGCATAACTTCTACCTTGCAAACCCAGGGCTTCCAACTTAGCCGGATTCAAATACAAATCCTCAACCCCATCAGCTAGAGCTTGCGGATCTTCCGGTGTCACCACCACCCCGCCACCACTTTGCTGCACAGCTTTATGAGCAGTCCCAGTCTCAGGAACCGAAGCCAAAATAGCCCTGCCACTCGCCAACAGCACTTGAATTTTTGAAGGCATATTAAAATTAGTCACCCGACGCTTTTGTACCACCAAACTAACATCAGCCGCAGCTAGCATTTCTGGCAATTTTTCTCGCGGTTCAAAGGGCAGTAACATGACATTAGTCGCTTTGTAAGTTTCGCAATCTCTTTGCAAACGTGCCAGTGCTGTGGATTCTCCCACAATTACAAAAGCGATTTCTGGTATGTGTTTCAAACGAGCCGCTGCTTGAACAACAGTTTGCAAACCTTGAGTCAGAGCAATATTGCCCGCGTAGAGAATGACAAATTTGCCCTGGAGATTGTGAGTTTTGCGAAAGGAATTATTGTCTTTGGGTAAGGGACGGATGAAATTGACATCAACCCAATTGGGAAGGCAAACTATTTTTTCCGGGGGTACTCCCTGAGAGTGCAATTTTTGGACAAAACCGCTGTCGATGACGCTGACTTGGCTCGCAGTGCTGTAGGCAAATTTTTCTAAGGCGTCAGCAATCTGAATTAACATCCCATTCTTTTTTACCAAACCGACGCGCACGGCTGCTTCTGAGACGATATCCTGAACGTTGAGGACGATCGGGCAACCGCGAATCCACCCGTAGAGAGCCACTGGGACGCAAATCGGCAATGGGGGCATTGTGGAGAAAATCACGTCGGGTCGATCGCCCCTAAACGCTTGAACAGCACTAGAAATCACAAAACTACCATCTAACAGCAGTCTGTCTAGCAAACTGGGATGAGGGCCATTCACCCGCAGGTAGCTGCGCTGTATTGTCACACCGTTATGTTCTTCGGTAAGGTAGAATTTGCCGCGATATTTTTCATAAATCTGGCGCTGGGGATAGTTGGGCATTCCTGTAACTACTCTGACTTGATGACCACGCTGAACTAGACCCTGGGCTAGTTCTGTCATCAGGGGAGCAATGCCGATCGGCTCTGGATAGTAGTTATAGGAATAAATCAGAATACGCATAATATTTCGTTTGAAGCAAATTTTCCGGCGGCCGCTAGTGGCAAGCTAGTACCCGCTTAATTCGCCTGGATTAGGTCTAGTTCCGCGTCATAAAGTAGAGGGCGCTGCCTGGAATTTTCTAGGCTCAAAAGCAGTCGCCCTTGGTGGTTTTGAGTCATCATCAGGTAATGTTTTTTCGCATCACTAGACAGTTGCGGCGATCGTCTGTACGGATATAACGAAGCTGCTGTGTCAGCTTGTGTATAAATAGCAGTCCCCTTTCTCCTTCTTTTTCCAAGGGATCGCGCTTGTCTTGGATAATAGCGTCGAGCTTTGCTTCTAGGTCAAAGGGTTGACCCCTATCCCAAATCCTGATTTCTAAGTAATTGGGAAAAATAGTTACTTCAAGGTCGATCGGTGTCGTGGAGTGCAAGTTTTTGTGAGCATGGCGAACAGCATTTGTAAACCCTTCATTCACAATCAGGCTGCACTGCCACCCCAAATCCTCTGGTAGCAGGGGCAGGACAATATTTTCCAACCACTCCAAAACTTGTTTCAGAGCCTCCATGTCCGTTTCCACTTGAAGATGCAATTGGGCCTTTGGTTGCTGATCTTTCATTTTTTTTCCCCCTGGTCGCCCCCCAGCACAACTTCAGCTACGATCAATACCAACTCAGTACAAGTAAATGTACTCAGCTTGGCTGCGACGCAAATGTTCAGCGTAGCGGTGGCGGTAGAATAAGGGGGGCAAGGTCTTGGCAACATATTAGTTAAGTCAAGCTTGAGCTGAAGAAGCCCGTTTTGCCTCAAGGTGAGCATTCCTTTCGCACCATTTACTCCTACTGGAAATGAGAGACTTTTGATACTTTAACCCGCCTGGGTAAGGCGTTTAAATAATTTTCAGTTTTGAGTTAGGAGTTTTGATTTTTCAACTGCTTTAGAAAACTTAGCAAAACCTATCCAAAGTTATCTTTAGATGGTAAATGTTTACTTCCGTTGTTTATTGACGTGATTAGTTAAAATTTTATTGATTTCTTTCATCACTTATGATAGAGCGCCTGAATTTTACAAACCCCCGCTGTACCAAAAAGGTCAGCAGAGGGTTGTTCAGGCATCCTATACAGCGCCACTATTTTTGTTGAACAGAACAGTTATGGTTTTCACAATTAGTTTCAGGTCATACATCAGGCTCCAGTTTTCTTGGTACTTTAAATCCAAGCGGATCACATCTTCAAAATTACGCACTTGAGAGCGACCGTTAACTTGCCATTCTCCAGTCATTCCTGGTTTGACATCAAAACGCTGCCACTGAGGTACTTCATAGCGGTCAACTTCATCTGGAGTAGGGGGTCGGGTACCCACTAGACTCATTTCGCCTTTTAGTACATTCCAAAATTGTGGCAGTTCATCAAGGCTGGTTTTTCGCAATATCCGCCCGACTTTGGTAATGCGGGGGTCATTGTCATTTTTGAAAAAAGCGCCGGACGCTTGGTTTTTGATTTGAGATTTAAGGGCTTCGGCGTTGGTACACATCGAGCGAAACTTCCAAATCTGAAATCTTTTTCCCATCCAGCCACAGCGGGTTTGAGCAAAAAAGATCGGGCCTGGATCGTTAATTGTGATGGCTGCGACTATGGGTATAAACAATATTCCTGTAATTATCAAACCTACTATGGCCCCAACGATGTCTATCAGCCGTTTTACCAACGATCGCACAGAGGGGTGCGTAACTGGTAACTGACTGTCTGCACGGTTGTTTTCAGCGGGGGCTGTGCTAACTGGCGACGGCTCGATAGTCAGCACTTGATCTAGGCTGGTGAGAGCAAATACTGCCATCACCTGCGGCTTGAGACTCCGCAATACTAAGTCGCACTGCCGCTGTTTGGCAAATTTTAGATTGCTGACTAAGGCACCAATCCCGCTACTGTCGATGAATGTCGTGTCACTGAAGTCTAGGACAATTTTGCTGGGAACGGTGTTTTTCGAGTTTTCAGAGAAAAGTTGCTGGCAGGTTGTCTTAAAGTTTACGGCTTCAAGTACGCTTAAGCGCACAGGTATGTGAACGGAAGGAATTTCGTCCAAGTAAGTTACCCGAAAATCTGCCTCTGGGTTTTGGGTGACCATGAAGTCCTAGTTTCAAATTTCAAGCTGATGTCTTTAGCCTATTGTGTCCTAGGCCATCCATTTTTACCAATTATTATTGTTAACAACAGCCTAGATTTACACAAACTTTACATTTTCATCACTAACCAGGCCAGCCAAGATGTGATTCTGGCAAGCCCACACCATAGCCGTCAAGTGCGTTGGTGTCTGAAAGAGGTCACGAATTGTAAACGTTTTCTGACTGGGAAGTTTCGCGGCCCACCGGTTTAACCTTGGCTTTAGCTTTAGCTGCGTTGCGTTTTAGGGCTTGGAGACGGGCTTCGTATTTAGCGCGCTGCTGCTTTTTGGAAGTTTGCTCGATCAGGGTTTTTAAGGCACTACCGAGGCTTTTGTATGCGTTGGGGAGAGTATAGCCGAAGCGAGTCGCCAGGGCCAGGGCTTTTTCGTCCGCGTCTATGGCTTCTTTTAAGCTTTTCTCTCCGTTATTTTTCTGGTACAGCCTCCAGCCGGAGACGCCACACAGGGAGAGGGCTAGTACCAGCAGCAAGCCATCTTGTACCCAAAGTTCGCCGACAGCGCCACCTAAACCTATAGCGAGGGCGGCCATTTCCCAGCCATCTCTGGGGATGGTGTCGTTTTGGATTCTGGCGACTTCGTGCCAAAATAGGAGGTTTCGCTGATCCATTGCTAGCTGTTCCCAGCGGATCAGGTCTATTTGTATTTCTACCTGATCTTTGCCTATTTCTTCGCTACGGATCAAGGCAGGATTAATTTCTATGGTTTTTTCTACTGTTACCCAACTTTGTAGTTCTGGGGGGAGTATATTTTTCAAGCGCCGGATCTCACTCATCTCGGCTCTTGCTGTGGAGGTTGCATAGGATGTCATAGCTCCGGCCTTAAATTTTTCAAAGGGTTAATATGCTTCTATATTTTGGAGTATAGCAAACCTTTTGGACCTTATCTTCTAGCTTTCTGGCAAATATTCCTCAGCTTAGATAGTTATACATCTGCTAAAAAGCTGGTCTTGAACAGACTCTAGAGCCTGTTACCCAATAATTATTAGAGAAGTCTATGGGAGTCCCTTGTCAAAGTTATGATTCTTAATGATTGTTTTGACTGTCTGATGCTGAAAGTAGAATTACCATCGAGGGTCGATCGACCGTCTATACCAAATTTACTCGCTCCCAGGCGATCGACAATCACTACTCAACAGTTTTCTGCTTATTTTGCATCTTATTGTTCAAAAACGGTTCAATTTCTTGTCGCAATTTCACCCAAGCCGACAAAACCTCCGGTGCCGAAGTTATCCCTTTCTGCACCAAAACCACCCCATCTAATACCTTAGCAATACCATAGCTTCCGTTCCGCAGAGCCTCGTCTGTAAAACGCACTCCCGCCCTAACTCTACCTCGATCGACCGGCACCTTTAAATTATTCTGCTGCAACTGCCACAAATCTAATACAGCATAATCCACATCCACCGCGTTTCCGGCTTCATCCCGCAACTTCATCACCTCTAAACGAATGATGTTCCGACGCCCAGATAGGTGAGAAACTATGTAACCACTCGTGGAAACGCTAGCATCTGGAGGAATTAACTCCATCACAGTTTTCAAATCAGCACCATGGGCTAATTGCTCAGTCAATGATTGATAAACCACAGGATTGAAAGCATAGGGAGAAAGGAAATACAAAGCTCGATTAGGATTAGAAGTCAAAGTAAACAATAGGGACAATCCGATACATCCCATCCAAAAGCGGTGTAGCCTTGGTTTAAATTTTTCTGAATGCTCAGACCACCACAATATTGCAGCATAAATCAAAACAGGAACTAAACTCAAAGTATAACGAGTATTGATAGAAGTCGCTGCTTTATTTTCTACTTGCAGCAGCAGCACTAACAACGGAAAGCTAGACATCACCCAAGCTGGCCTGGAAAAAACAGGTATAAAAGCCAATGGTAGCCACAAACCCAAAACAAATCTTATTCGCCTTTCTAAACTTTCTAAATCTGCAAAAAACACTTGAATTATGATTTGAGGCTGGGTGACTATTGCCCACAGTAATTGTAGCGTCGAAGGATTTTCTATCTTGACGAATTTCTTAAAATACAAAGCCAAATAAAGTCTAGAGTTATCATTGGAAAACAGAGGCATCACAACATTAGTGATCAGCGAAACATAGCTAAAACTCAGGACACACAAAGCTATACCAGTCCGTGGATAGCGGCGGCTGACAATTAAATACGATCCAATCCCAAACAGAGTAATGCCGGTGTCTTCACGAGTTCCTAATGCTAAGGCTGCAAAAATCCAAAACACCAACCACCTTTGCTTTTCTAAGGCTAATAATAAACTAAATAAAAACAAAGGAATTTGGCAGTGTTCGTAAAAATTTCCCAGCGTTGGACCAATTACCGCATTGGCTCCATAATAGCTAGCTACGACCATTATTGACAGAGGAATAGGCAAATAATGTCTCGCTAAAAAATACAAAACTATGCCAGCAGCGGCAATTAAAGCTACTTGCAAAACTATGAGAGTAACGGAAGAGGGAAACAGGGCATAAAGTGGCATCCACAACAAAAAATCGATGACAAAATGTTGCCCTAAATGGATGTAAGATGGATAGGATAGTTCCCGATCGAGCAGAGATGCACCGGAGGCCGCGGAGGAGAGGGAACTTTGGAAGAGTTTGCCATGTACGCTATTCCAAAATACTTGATTAAATAAACCGTGATCGTAGGTAGCTAAAAAGCTATCATAGCGAATGATACTAAAAGCTAAGACAGAGATGAAAAAAATTACTGCAATGATTATTGCTTGATGCAATCCTGTTTGATGCCGCCAGTAGTAAAGAGGTTTAAATTTCATGTTTTTTTATCAAGTCACTAATTATTAAATTTATTAAAATTGTTTTTAAACTCGGCAATAGAAATAAATTTACCTTGATTTTTCAGCCAAATCAGATATTTTTCTAATTTGTCAATCATTTTACTACCGGAATCTTTTTTGACATAACTGGGGAGTTGAAACTGGGAAATATCAGTGAATTCCCAGGGGTGAAAGTAGATGTTTAGATAGGAGTCTGTTTCTAAGGTGAGCTTGGCTGCTAATTGTATCACTGAAAGCGGCAAGTTCTTAAAACTCAACCAAAATAGGGGAAATCGGATCGCGGGAGTAACTGAAATGGGCAAGTTGAGTAATTTATTCTTATAATATGCAGTTCTAGGTTTCAAGAGATTGTTGTATCTACCGGGGAGGTAGGTGGGATTCATGGATGAGTTGTATTCATAGCCTGCTTGTTCTATTTCTGCGTCGTCAACAGGCTGGAGTCTTGCCATCCTGAAGCCGATGACTTTAGTATTAGTTATGAATTCTAAGGTTTGCTTAGATTTTTGTAAATCATCTACGGAAAATTGGGAATGGTAAAACCCATGGGAAGCAATTTCATGTTGTTGTGAAAGTTGCTTGATTATTTCTTGGTTGTGGAGTGCGAAGTTAGCAGTTACAAAAAATGTGGCTGCGATATCTAATTTTTCCAAAAGTGAAATAACATTGCATAACCCAGTTTTAGAAACTGCAAATTTGATATCTTCAGTGAGGGGTTGACCGTATTCTTCGGGAATGTCAAATTCTTCTATGTCAAAGCTCAATAAAATGTATTTAGTCATAGTTACCAACGCGATTATTATAGCGAATTTTTAACAAGCAGGAGAACATTTTGAGAGAATCTTTAATTATATTTACTTTGGAAGCTTTGGATAAATGTTGTTCGGAAATTCTCGCGGAAATTTCACCTATTGTATATCCTTTTTTGTGTGCTAAAAACAGGAGTTCTGCATCAAAAGAAAATCCAGCTATTGTCTGTTGATTGAAGAGTTCTTGGGCGGCATCTTTTTTAAATCCTTTGAGTCCTGCCTGCATATCTCGATAGGGCAGATTGAGGATTTTGCGGGAAATAAAGTTAAATATTTGACCTGATATTTTTCTGAGTAAGGTGAGATTGCGGAAGTTGTCTTTGTCGAGGTTTCTGCAACCAATTACTACATCAAATTTTTCGAGTTTTTCTATTAAGGGTTCTAGATGCTCTAGGGAGTAAGCTAAGTCACCATCCATAAAGCAAATGCAGTCAGATTTTAGAGATTCGCTACCTTTTTTTACTGCATAGCCTTTTCCTTGACGAGGGCTGTAAGAAATTATTTGGATATGATTTGTGGGGAATAGTTTGAGTTTATTTTCGATAATTTTTAGCGTATCATCTGTCGAGCCATCATTGACAATGATAAAATTGTATGGGTGATTTATTTGAGAAAACTCGTAAATTCTGTCAAAGGTTTGTGCTATGCAATTTTCTTCGTTGTATACAGGCAGAATTACCGTGATTTTCATCATTATTATGGAATCAAGCTTTCGCAGAAGTATCGTATCACCTTAGTACAAAAATCACAAGTAAAAAATATATAGCCTTTGGAGTGAAAGAATAGGTCCGATCGAGAATTGGTAATAGGTAATTGGTAATAGGTAATTGGTAATTGGTAATGCCCTATACCCTTCCCGCATCCCCCATCCCCCCTAGGGGGTCAGGGGGGGTTCCCATGCCCCCAAAGCGTGTCAACTTAAGCCTGAAAGCCTTGAAAAATCTCGTTTATATCCTAGTCCAGATCCCCCTCGCATCCCCCGAATCGTTGCGGGGACTTTGATAAGACTCCTGTCCCCCCCCTTCGATCGGGGGGCGTCAGGGTTATCTAGATTTAATAGTCAAACAACAGTCTCTGACTGGGTTTGACGTTAAGTTGACACTAATGCCATGCCCCATGTCCCATACTTCGACAACGCTGGAGCTCAAATGCCCCATTACCCATTACCCAGTGCCCACCTAACTGAGAAAGGCTATATATGCTGACGATCGCCCAATAGCTGCAAATATATCTGACGTCATGACTTTTTGACAAGACAACTCCCGCACTCTGTCAATTTTCGGCTATGGTTGTGGCCTAGGTGCGATCGGCATAGATTTTACTATACTATTGGAATTGACCTAGCTCATCTTTGGAAAAAACCGCAGCAATCCTATACAATCTAAATGCAGACCCAGCTCTACTAAACCACCTACACCACTACCTCATGAGGTCGTCATTGTCAATGGTAAATTTTTTAGTTGATAAATTGCCTGAGTATTTTCAACCGATTACCATCCGTAAAAAACGCATTTTTCACTTTTTTCTAGCATTTTTACTCACCTTAATTAGTTATCAAGTAATCTTAGAATTAATTACAGTAGAAATTCCAATTTTTGGTTTTCACGATATTGTTGATTTGCAAAATCCCCAAGAAATACCTCCGCGACGCCGGGACTTTCCCGGCGACTATAGCCAGCAAAAATTAGAACCTTTTTTAGAATCTTTAGTGGTCAATAACTATTGGTTTTTGTCAACCCAAGAACTTTATGATTATTTTTTAGCAACTACCCCAAAAATAGTGCCTGCTGAATATCGCGATCGCAAAAAAGTCATCATTTCATTTGACGATGGAAACAAAAGCATTTATACACACTTACTACCTATCTTAGAAAAACTAGAAAACAAATACGGTAAAAAAATTAAAGTAGTAGTATTTATTAACTCCGGCTTTTTCGGAACTCATAATTCACTAATCAAAAAAGTCAATTGTCAAGACTTGAGAGAGGGATTTAAAAAAGGCTTTTACGATATTCAATCCCACGGACTAAATCACGAAAATTTAACCAAAATCTCCCTAGAAGCTTTAGAAAGAGAATTATCACAAGACCAAATGAGATTGAGAAAATGTACCCAAGACTTAGACCCAAATCAAACAGTCGCATCTCACATAGCCTACCCCTTTGGTGCTGTCAACAAACAAGTTGAAAATCATGTTGGCAAATACTACACATCAGGATATTTATACGACAGTTTAAAATTAAAACTACGCTTTTTTCCCCAGAACCCCTATCGAATTTCCCGCTTGACTATCAACAACAAACACTCCACAAAAAAACTCATCCAAATGGCTTCAGGAAACTGGCTACACCGAACTATTGGCAAGTAAATTTAATGAAATATATAGTTATTAAAAATACCAGAGGTGAGTACATTGGAATACACAAAATCAGAGCCAAAAGACACAAAAAAAAACGAAAAAGTGTTTCCTATAGCTGCGGTTGCCAAACGCGCTGATGCCCTAGATGCACTGCGTGGCATAGCCGTTTTAGCAATGGTTTTATCAGGGACAATAGCCCGCAAAACATTACCCGCATGGATGTATCACGCCCAAGAACCGCCACCCATCCATGCCTTCAATCCTCAACTAGCTGGACTAACTTGGGTAGATTTAGTTTTCCCCTTTTTTCTGTTTGCAATGGGGGCCGCTATACCACTTGCTTTATCTCGTCGCATTGCTAAAGGAGAGAGTATAAATAAAGTGATTAGTTCTCTTTTACAAAGAGGATTTCTCCTAGGTTCATTTGCGATATTCCTGCAACATATTCGACCCACTGTCATCGACCCCAACGAACCAGGCCCGCAAAAATGGTGGTTAGGCCTCTGTGGATTTTTAATCCTATTTTTCATGTTTCTTCGCTGGCCAACTAAGAAGTTTTCCTGGTTGCAAAAAGTCATAACCATTGCTGCTTGGAGTGCTGGATTTTTATTTGTATCTCGGATCAAATATCCCAACGGAATTGGGTTTGATTTCAATCGTAGCGATATTATCTTAGTTGTGCTGGCAAATATGGCAGTTTTTGGATCGGTAATTTGGCTGTTTACTCGTTCAAATACCTGGTTGCGAGTGGGATTATTAGGATTGCTGTTAGCGCTACGACTATCTGCCCAAACTGATGGTTGGATTAAGTCAATTTGGCTGTATTCTCCTGCACCTTGGATTTTTCAGTTTGATTATTTGAAGTATTTGTTTGTTGTCATTCCCGGTACTATTGTCGGGGATTTGCTGTGTCGGTGGATAGAATATCATTCGCCAGAAGATGCTAGCTATTCTCACTGGAAAAAGCGGCGATATTTCTGCATCATGGTTTTGATGTTTACGATTAATTTAGTGTTGCTAGTGGGATTACAAGCTAGATTGGTGTGGCAGACGACTTTAGTAGCTTTTGTGCTGTGTTTGTCTGGTTTAGTTTTTTTGCAAAAACCAGGAAATGTTACGGAAAATTTATTAAATCGTCTTTACGAATGGGGTTTTTATTGGCTAGTTTTGGGTTTACTATTTGAGCCTTATCAAGGTGGTATCAAGAAAGATTCAGCGACAATGAGTTACTTTTTTGTAACGACTGGAATGGCAATTTTTATGTTGATTGGCTTGACAATAATTATCGATGTGTTTCACCATAAACGCTGGTTGCAGCTATTTATTGACAATGGGGTGAATCCGATGATTGGTTATGTGGGATTTGCGAATATTGTGTGGCCGATTCTGGTGTTAAACAACTGGGAAACTGTGATTATTGAGATGACTGCAACCGATCCATTTATGGGTTTTTTGAGGGGGTTTGGATATACGGCGATTGTGGCGTTAATTGTGGTGGTGTTTACGAGGTTTAAATTGTTTTTGAGAACGTGAGATAATTAAAGGGAAAGTTTATCTTCACGTCTTGTATCGGAATGATTTAACCGCAGAGAACACAGAGGACACAGAGGGAGAGAATCGGACTCTGACAGAGAAACCGGGTTTTTACTGAATCTGCGAGTAAAAACGGAGTATTTTTGTAAAAAACCCGGTTTCTCAACCCCGTGCGTAACTCCTATGGAAGTGATTTTAAAATGCCACTTTCTAATTGATAAATTGCTGCCATGATTCCGGTTTCAGGATTTTTTAGGAGTGATATTTTGACATCTTTCAAGTAACTTACAATGTGTTCCCGCAAAATGGGTCTTTCGACTTTCACTGTGCGATCGTAATC
The DNA here is from genome assembly GCA_004292745.1 of Oscillatoriales cyanobacterium. GTDB lineage: Bacteria > Cyanobacteriota > Cyanobacteriia > Cyanobacteriales > Microcoleaceae > Microcoleus > Microcoleus anatoxicus. The sequence goes on from RDXH01000006.1 coordinate 36,526, forward strand.
CCATAAATCCCACATGATAATCCCGATGCCGACAATCGGATCGATTAAACTTACTCCTAATTGACTCGCAACAGTACCGCCTGTTTTTGTGGCCATCTTGGCGGCGGCTTTTGTGGCAACTTTTGCCGTAACTTTGCTACCAATCTTGCTAGCAATCCCCAAGATTAATGGCTTGGCAACTAAATAACCGCTGCCACCCACTAATACTTTTAATGATAAATTTGAGGGGTTTCCGTTATTGCTAATTGTGGTGGCAATATCATTGAGATATTTATCCCACTTTGCTTGAGGTATGTTATAATTATTTTGAACTACTTTGACATTTTTGCTGATTTCTGCGATATACAAATTAACGGTATCTTGAGTGATTAATTGAAATCGCATTTGAGAGTTTCTGGGAACCAAGACGCGGTTGGCAAATTCTCTTTGAAAGTCTTCGGTTAATTTTTCTGAAACAGCTTGAGAGGCTGCATTCATATCAAATCGGTTGAGTACGGCTGATTTGAGGAAGTTGAAAGGTACGGTAAACTCCATCTTTTTTTGGTTGAAGTAATCGAAGTACCAATCGAGGAAACTGTTGTCAACTGAAATCGTGTGGCGGCGAGACTACGACTGCTGTGGTTGCAGTATTTGTTAAGGACTTGGAAATGATAAAATTACCTAACAGGGGAATGATGACTACCAGAATGACGATCGTCCAAATCATCGGTGTCACGGTTTTGATAAAATGAGCGATCGCCTTGAGGCGCTGTGTTTTCTGTGAATAGGTGATTTTTTCCTTGTCTTGACTCATGGCGATTGCTCAATTGATGGGAGGCTAGTTTCAATTATAGGCGGTGATTTGTGCGATCGTCTGAGATAATCTGGGCAAAGTTGGAACAAACTGCGTAAAACCGAGCTATCCGAAAGGCG
>RDXH01000074.1 GCA_004292745.1 Oscillatoriales cyanobacterium
TAGAGAGAGATTAATCATTCTGCTTTTTATCTGTTTGGAATTATTTAACCACAGAGGACACAGAGTACGCAGAGAGAAATTAGAGAGAGATTAATCATTGTACGAAGCAGGCACAGAAAGCTAGAATAGCATTGTAGTGGTTGAAACTTTTTAGATCCTTTCAGGTATCCCGGTGGCTTGGGTTTGAAATGCAATTGACCTTTGAGATACAAATCTCTTAATTCTTTGAAAGATTTAAAAGCTTCCGTGACTGACATCAATGTTTGCTGCATTGGTGTTGATGGCAACGACTTGGCAACCATTGATTTCGCCACTGACGACTCACAAGATAAATCAAACTTTCCGGTCAACAGTTCCCGGAACTAAAAAAGCTGCCATCTTTATGGACGAGCAGCTATTTTGTGAGTACGGCAGGTAATATTAGTAGTGAAGTGGTGAAAAAATATATAGAAGATCCACATCACTCAGCCAACTAAAGAACACGGGGACTGAAGTCCCCCGCGCCGCTTCCCTAGGAAGGACTAAAGTCTCGCTCGTTTCCCGCATCCCGTATTATTTTTATGACTGAAGCCTCGGATTTCTCCAATGTCGATCGAGAATTAGATGACACAATTTTAAGCTTCGCAGATATTCAGGCAGAACTCAACCTCCGCCATGCTACAGATGCTCTGCGAGATATCGTAGAAAATCTCGACTTGACTCCCATCGAACGAACTGGACTAGAGCCGGAAATTAGGGGGTTGGAGAAAATGCTCGATAAGCTAGAGCGCGCTTGTGTCCAAATCGCTGTGTTTGGAATGGTGGGGAGGGGTAAATCTTCGGTTTTGAACGCGCTTTTGGGTCAAAATGTGTTTGAAACAGGCCCGACTCACGGCGTGACTCGCACCACAACGATTGGACAGTGGGATGTTGGTGATGGAGTTAATCAAAATTTGCCCGATGGCTTACGCCCCGCTACGCTACGACTTTCGCCGATTATTTACCGTTTGTCGCAAGTTGAATTAATCGATACTCCGGGAATAGATGAAGTTGATGGCGAAACTCGCGAACTTTTGGCCAGGCGCGTTGCGAAACAAGCAGATTTGATTTTGTTTGTGGTGGCGGGCGACATTACGAAGGTGGAATATCAAGCACTTTCGCAATTGCGAGAAGCCGGAAAGCCGATGTTATTAGTATTTAATAAAATTGACCAATATCCCGATGCAGACAGATTGGCAATTTATCACAAAATTCGGGACGATCGCGTGAAAGAATTGTTATCTCCTGATGAAATTGTGATGGCTGCTGCATCACCTCTAACGGCGAATGCAGTGCGCCGTCCCGATGGCAGTATGGGCGTGAAAATGACTCGCGGTTTGCCGCAAGTTGAGGATTTAAAATTAAAGATTTTGGAGATTTTAGACCGGGAAGGTAAGTCTTTGGTCGCGCTGAATACTATGCTCTGTGCAGGGGATGTTAACGAGCAGTTGGTGCAGCGGAAAATGGAAATTCGAGAGGATGCTGCTAATCGGATTATCTGGAATGGGGTAATGACTAAAGCAGTGGCGATCGCCCTTAATCCAATTACTGTAATTGATATCCTCAGCGGTGCTGTAATTGACGTGGTGATGATCTTAACTCTGTCTAAAGTTTACGGCATTGCCATGACGGAAGCGGGAGCAGTGGAATTGTTGCAAAAAATTGCCATTAGTATGGGGGGAATTACAGCAGGGGAATTGGTGGCGAATTTTGGTTTGAGTTCTTTGAAAGGATTGTTGGGTTTAGCGACACCGGCAACCGGGGGTTTAGCTTTAGGACCTTATGTTTCAGTAGCTATGACGCAAGCTGCGATTGGGGGAGTTTCTTGCTACGGAATCGGTCAAGTTACTAAGGCTTATTTGGCTAATGGTGCTTCTTGGGGAGATGATGGGCCCAAGGCTGTTGTCACCAAGATTTTGTCTTCTTTGGATGATGATTCTATTTTAAATAGGATTAAGGAGGAGTTGCGGGCCAAGCTGGATTTGAGGGAAGAAGCAAGAAGGATCAAAGTTGACACTCCTGGGTCTTAAGCCATGGGGATTCTTGAATCTACCTCCCGTTATACTGAAGGTTAACGGGAGGAGACTGCTGTTGAGATGGGATGGAGTTTATTCAACCGATTCGACGATCAGTACGGTCGATCGCACCACCGTCGGCAGTACAATTTTCTCCACCGCAGGAGTACAGCCTAGCCACTGCACAGACACTTCGGCAAACTGCTCTGGCTGGCCACTGACGCAAAAACGAGTAGGCAAAGCAGTACCTGAATTCCGCAGCCCTAAAAGCTCTAATTCCTGAGCAGCAGCAGCCACTACCCGCACCGCCGGATCGATTAAATTGACCCCAGCAGGTAACAGCGATCGCAACACTGGAGCCAACAGTGGATAATGAGTGCAGCCGTAAATCAGCGTATCGATACGCTGCTGAATCAAAGGAGCTAAATATTCCCGCGCTACCTCAGTAGTGTAAGGATCGTAAATGCGGTTTTGCTCCACCAGTGGCACAAAAGCCGGACAGCTAACTTGCCACACTCGGCAAGAATTTTCCATTTCCAAAATCGCATTGCGATAAGCATTGCTAGCCGCTGTAGCAGGAGTGGCGATGACTCCGATCCGCTTCCCTTGCTGTACCGCAGCCTGGGCCCCCGGCAGAATTACTCCCAGCACCGGAATATCAAATTCAGCCTGCACCATTTCCATCGCCAAAGCCGAACTGGTGTTGCAGGCCATAATCACCATTTTCACATCCTGTTCCACCAGCCAAGTCATAATTTCCCGCACAAACTGCACAATCTCCGCAGCAGTACGAGTGCCATAGGGAACCCTCGCCGTGTCTCCAAAATAAAGTATTGATTCCTTGGGTAATTGTCGGTACAACTCCCTCAAAACAGTCAAACCACCTACACCGCTATCAAAAATACCGATTCTTTGTTGTCCAGAGTCTGTTGTCATTTGTTAATTGTTTGTTAGTTAGTTGACTGTTGGCTGTTGACTGTTAACCGTTGACTGTTGGCTGTTGGCTGTTGACTGTTGACTGTTCACTGTTCACTGTTCACTGTTAACTGTTGCCAGTTGGTCACTGAGCGTAGTCGAAGTGGCAGTTGCTACCAATGCCCAATGCCCAATGCCCCATGCCCAATTCCCCATGCCCCATGCCCCATGCCCCATGCCCAATTCCCGAATATTACCTTTGCTGAAGATACAGCAAAATGCCACGGGCGATCGAAGCCGCCATTTGACTGCGGTAAGCTGGATCGGAAAGCTTCGCAGCATCCTCAGCGCCAGTCACAAAACCGATTTCCAATAACACAGAAGGCATAGTCGTCTTCCTTAAAACATAAAATCTAGCCTGACGCACCCGGCGGTCACTCGCCCCAGTCCCTTCCAAAATACTGGCGTGAATAGTCCTGGCCAAATCTAGTCCGTTGTCGTAATAGTAAGTTTCAATCCCGCTGACATCCGGCCGACTCATGTTAATAGCATTAGCGTGAATGCTGACAAACAAAGTAGCATTCAACCGCTCAGCCAGAGAAACTCTTGGTTGCAGGTCAATCTCGCTGTCGTCAGTTCTACTCATCACTGCTTGGACTCCTTGCTGTTCCAGGAGTCGCGCCACCTGAAACGCGACATCCAAAACAATATCTTTCTCCTGAAGCCCCCCAATCCCGACGGCACCTGGATCGCGGCCGCCGTGACCTGGATCGATGACAACTACCCTGCGGCTATTAGAAAGTTGGGGTAAATCGGTAGAGCCGGTATTCGTTCTCGGCAAAAATACTGGATTGCGATTTGGTTCGGCGAGTGGTGGCTGTTGTGCGCTAACAGAGGAGCGTATAGGAGGGTCTACCGTCAGGCGGCGAGGGGTGGTTAACGGCCTTGCGCCCGCAGGTAGTAGGGAAATCCCGCCCAAACTACTCAAAGATGCCCGCCATTGTGTGTTAGAACCTTTGATCCGCAAAGTCACGCGGGTAATGGGCGGTTCGGTGGGTAGTTGCCGGACTTCAATCCGTTCAACACCGTGTTTGCCGTTAGTTTGAGGCTGTTGGTTGCTCAGCCCAGGAGCGAGGGTGGCGCCTTCAATATCTAGGGTAGCGATGTCTCCAGCCCGACTTTGTTCAAAGTTAATTTGCGGGCGGCCACCTGCGGTGCGGATCAAAAAACCGTCGGCTGTGACTTGAACGTTTTGAACAACTGTCGCTTCCGAAGTTGGGGAAGTTGGGGATGATGGTGCTGAAGGCTCCACTGACAATCTCTCGCCGCCCTGTTCTGAATTGGGATTTTCGGCTCGTACAGGGGTTGGCAAATCTACTGTCCACTCGCTGGGAGAGATTCCCTGGAATTTTACTTGAGAAGGGTCGATCGTATATCCGTCTTTCAACTCAACCACAATTCTGGTGGTATCGTCATCAAACTGCCCTAATCGTACTGATTCGATCGCACCTGAAAATGCCTGATTTACCGACTGACGGCCCAGACTTGTTCCTGGTAAATCGATTACTAAGCGTGTGGGGTTGAAAATTAGTTGAGCTTTGGGTTGTACTCCCCCTTCGGTTGTGATGTACAGCCGGTTCTGTGAAGCATCAAACCGCCAAGATTGTAGTCTCGCTGCTTCGGCGGCTCCGGTGAGCAAAAATACACCTAAGAAACTGGATAGTAGCCAGTGGAATTTCACGACAGTTTTTCCTCAATTGCGTTGTTGCCAAAAGCTTTGGTGGGCATTGTTGTCCTCAGCCCTCGGTATTTAGCCGAAAGACTCTAGGGCGATCGCCGACTTCAGTTTTTGGCTAAATTGACTTTTTTACGCCTTAATAGGCTCACAGATGCCAGATTTTGGCAAATATTCGCTCTCCCAAAGGCTCGCGACCTATTGGCTAGAAGTTGATAGAAAGATTGCTGGTACAAGGGAACATATTTATTTTTTGCAGCAATAAGCGAGCTATTTCTTGAAGCTCGAACGCAGAAATTAGCAGGTAGGATTTTACTGTTATTCAAGGGAGCAGTTTCAGACATCAAATGCGATCGAGGGACTGGGCTCAGTGAAATAGAATACCATCGGCTGGGATCGAGTTCTCACAAGTTTTGCCGATCGCCCTTGCCACAATATCATCACTAGGCGAGTATCTAAAGTCAACAAGAATACGGATTCACCTCAAATTGGCGCTACTCATCCAGTCCAAAATTTCTTGATTGACTTGTTCGGGGCATTCATCCTGGGGACAGTGACCCGCATTATCTAATTCAACTAACTTTATATAATTCGGGCTGCATTCGACAAATTGATGAGGCTTCGCAAACCGGGGCGGAATCATCCGGTCTTGCTTACCCCAAATTAATAACATCGGAATTGTTAATTGTCGTAACACTGTCTTGACACTAGGGCCGAACTGTGAACTGCCAACAGCTTTAAATAAAGCACAGAAGGCTCTGGCTGAACCCCGATCGCCTGCGGGGCCTGCCAGAATTTCTACTAACTCGTCGGTGATAGCTTCGGGGCTAGAGTAGGCAAAGGAAACCCAGCGACGGACAAAGGAAGGCCGACGGGCAAAGTAAAACAGAGGCCTCAGTATGAGCGGTGAAACAAAGAGTTTTTCAACGGTTTCGATCGCGGGTAACAGCCACGACGGCACGGCCTCGGCTCGCACAGAGGGGTCTGGGAGGCTAATCATCACGATGCCAGCCACCATATCGGGGTGAGCCGCCGCCGCGGCGAGACAAATCAGGGAACCGATGGAATTTCCCACCAAAATTACCGGCTTTCGGACAAAAGTCAACCAAAAGTCATAAACTTGATCGACCCATACAGATACAGAGTAATTTAGGGGTGCTTTTTGGGAAGCTCCAAACCCCAACAAATCCAAGGCGTAAACTGTGTGAGATTCGGCGAGGGCTGCGAGATTGTGTCGCCAATGGCCGATGGAAGCCCCAAACCCGTGCAGTAAAATTATTGGCGTGGTGGAATCGGCCATGGCGATCGTGCCTTGATTTGGCGGCTTCGGGAAACGAGAGGGACGCAAATAGGTATAGCGAGTTTGCCAACCCCGCCATACCCAGTCTCTTTGAGTGCCAACCCGTTGGTGCCAGTGAAGAGAATTTGTCAATTTTGTCTACTCTCGCAACATAAATTTACAATCAACAATACCTATTCTACAGGCCTGGGGAGAAGGAATAGGGGACTTGCTCAAGCGCATGGCCAGAGAGGAGAGCTAAAGGGGTTTTAGTTAGTTCTGGAGGTTGATTAACAGTTTTACCCTAAATTATTGACCGTAGTGTCATGCTTCAGGGGCAAGCGGGAGTCGCGCGTGTGAAGTTAAAATAAAACTAAGCAGAAATTTAACTAGACTGAGTAGAATGGCAAGTATAATGTTTACCCCGCCCCAAAGGCAAGGGGCTTCAGGCGTTACTCCTTCTGGAGTCCTTGACGGGCCTCCTATGTTATAGATCAATTAGATCAATGGTGTTTGCGAGATTTTTCTGCTGACATCGGTTGATACGCCTTGGTTGAGAACTGATCTCAACTAATAAATTTGTTAGCAAAAGTTAGCAAAAAAGTATCAAAAGCCTCACTATTAAACTATTGCTTGCACAACAATTCATGCCTGTGATTGAAAGAAGACAAAATCGTAACCTCCCCCAGATTAATGAAAACATTCGATACCCCAAAATCCGGGTGATCGATACCGATGGCGCGCAACTAGGGATATTGACTCCCTCAGAAGCACTGCGCCTCGCTGAGGAAAAAGAACTCGACCTCGTACTTGTTAGCGACAAAGCTGACCCGCCGGTATGCCGGGTGATGGACTACGGGAAGTACAAATTCGAGCAAGAGAAAAAAGCACGCGAAGCAAAGCGGAAGCAGCACACTGCCGATGTCAAGGAAGTGAAGATGCGCTACAAAATTGAAGAACACGATTATCAAGTGCGCCTCAAACTAGCAGACCGCTTTATCAAGTCTGGGGACAAAGTAAAAGCCACGATCATGTTCAGAGGTCGGGAAATCCAACATAGTAACCTAGCAGAGGACTTGCTCAAACGCATGGCCACGGATTTGCAAGAAATTGCAGAAGTGCAGCAAGCCCCGAAAAAAGAGGGCCGCAGTATGATGATGCTGCTGTCGCCGAAGAAAGTATAAATAGTTGACAGTTGACAGTTGACAGTTGACTGTTGACTATTGCTAGGGGCGGTGTCTGTGAGTGCCCGCCCTCAGAGTTGACAGTTGACAGTGGAGTGTCAATCAGTCATTAGTTATAAACTGGTGACTGATAGCTGATGACTTGGGAAGTTCGTCAGGAATAAGCTACCACAGAGGGAAATCAACGCTGCATGGACAATTTTCAAATCAGCGGTTCAGGGGGTGTCAGACAAGGGATGCTTCGATCGCTAAACCTGCGATCGGAAGAAGTAGAGCGAACCGCACTGATGTTCCTTGTCTACAGTTTAACTTCCGTAGGGCTAATCTGGCTGGAACTCAGCACAGTAGGTCTGTTTCTAGACGAATTTGGTGCCGACAAAATGCCCTGGATTTACATAGCCAGCGCCTTCATCGGTTCTGGTTTAGGCTTTGTCTACTCCTGGCTGCAAAAAATCCTGCCCTTGCGGCGCACCGTGGTAGTCGTTCTGGGAATGATGTCGGTACCGCTATTCCTGTTTCGATTCGGCATCGGCTACGAAGATATTAAGATAGCTGGAATCAGCATCGCCTTCATTACAATATTCCTGATGTGGCTGTGGGTGGAAGCTTGTTATGTGCTCAATGACCTCAATACTTCCATCACATCCAACCAACTCTTCAACATCAGAGAAATTAAACGCACCTATCCCCTCGTCAGCAGTGGCTATTTAGTAGCTGGAGTAGTCAGCGGATTTTCTCTACCGGTGTTGCTGCACGTAGTGGGTTTGAAAAATGTGACCCTGATATCGGGGTTAATGGTTGCCACAGGCTCGATATTGCTGTATTACCTCACGGAAAAATACCGCCAAGCATTCCCAGAAACAGCCCATTGGACAGATGACGAAGACGAAGACGACAATCAAGAATTTACCGCCCGCAAAGTTACAGGCCCGCTGCAAAAATACGCCGTACCCCTAGTTAGCTTTTTCGTACTGGCAGAAGTCCTCTACGTCTTAGTAGATTTCCAATTTTATAGCCAGCTAGAATACCAAAACCCAGGGGATGGGGCTAGTTGGATAGCTAGCTTCCTGGGCATTTATGAAGGGATTCAAGGGTTGTTTCAAGTGGGGACTCAGTGGTTTGCATCCAGCCGCTTGGTGGAAAGAATTGGAGTATTCGTCACAGCGATGATTCTACCCGCGGGGATAGCGATACTGGGAGTGCTGACTCTGGGAGTGTCTTTGGGAAACTTAGTACCAGTTTTTATCGGACTGGTATTTCTGAGGTTTCTAGACGAACTGCTGCACTACACGCTGTTGGAAACGGTGAGTCCGGTGTTGTTCCAACCAATCCCGGATAGTATTCGATCGGGAATCCAAACTTTGGTCAACGGTGTGGGCGAACCTTTGTCCTGCGGAGTGACTGGAGTCGGCATCCTGATTCTACTGTGGGTGACAAACTACATACTCCCTCACGAAAGCGAAAATCAATTTCACGACCAGCAAAGCTTGGTTTTTATTGCTGTCATCGTTCTGCTGTCGCTGGTGTGGCTGTTCGTGGTCTGGCTGATCCGTTCTCAATACGTTGGTTTGTTGGTTAAAAGTGCAGAACGGGGACGCTTGGGTGTCACTGACGTGGACTTGAAAGCCTTGAAACGGGCAGTAGTAGAAACTTTGGAACAGCCGGGAGGGGAAGATGACAAGCGTTCTTGTATAGAACTGTTGACCCAAATTGACCCTAAAAATGTGGGTGAAGTCTTGGCGCCGATTCTGGAATCGTTGCCGCCATCCTTGCAGCGCCAAAGCCTGGAAACGATGCTGCAACACCCGAACCCTGCATATTTGGAGGCTGTTCGTAACCTGAGCGACCAATCTCTGCCTCCGGAAGTGCTGGCTTTGGCCCTACGGTACATCTGGCTGACAGATGCAGAACCGAATATCGACAGTTTGCGATCGTATTTGCAGCCGACTGTAGACCCGGTAGTTCGGGGGACTGCTGCTGCTTTAATTATGAGAAGGGGCGATCGCCAGCAAAAAGCAGAAGCTACTAATACTCTGCGACAAATGCTGACTCACAAGCAAGAGCGGGAACGTGTGATGGGGACGCGGGCTCTGGGAGAGGCTGACTATCTCCAAGGATTGCGTTTGTATATACCGAATCTGTTGCAAGATGAATCTTTGCGGGTGCGGTGCGCTCTGTTGGATGTGATTTCTGCTACTCATTCGGAAGAGTATTATCCTTCTCTGATCCGCGGACTAGGTTACAAATCGACCAGGGAATCTGCTTTGGGGGCGATAGTCAAACTTCACAATGATGCGATTCCGCTACTGGTTCATTTAGCAGAAGATATCCACAAATCGGATTTGGTGAGGTTGCAGGCCTGGACGGCTTTGGGTCAAATTGGGACTGTAGAGGCGATCGACATTCTGGTTGGTAATTTAATCACTGCTTGGGGAACGACTAGGCGCAATATCCTCCGCATCCTGTTAAAAATGCCCTCAGAAGCTGGCATAGAAGGCGTTTTAGACCGCATCGGACGCAGCGGACTCGAAACTCTCATTGAACAGGAGTTAATGTTTATCGGTCAAATTTACGCAGGTATGGTGGATTTGTCTTCCGTAACAACCTACGGCAACTTCTCAACGGAAGATGCAAACAGCGCCGATGAACCTGCTTCGGATACGGCTCAACTTTTGAGGCGGGCACTGGCTGGGTTAGAATCTGATGCTACAGATCGGTGTTTCTTGTTGATGAAGTTTCTGTATCCGCTAGATACTGTGCAAGCGGCGGCTTTTAATATCGCTTCTGGTCAACCTTCTCTGGTTGCTAGGGGATTGGAAATTTTAGACAATACTGTTGATATAGCCAGTAAGCGATCGCTCATCAACTTATTGGATCAGCATTCGGAAAGAGAAAAACTGAGCAATCTCTCGGAATTGATGGTGTACAAACCTCTAGCCCCTAGCGATCGTTTGCGGCGCTTGCTAGAATTGCGTCACTTCCTTTCGGATTGGACGTTGGCTTGTTGTTTTCATTTGGCTAGGGAAGCCCGCTGGACTCTCACCGCTCAACAAACTTTGGTCTGTCTGCGCCATCCTACAGGTTTTGTGCGCGAAGCAGTGTTAGCCTATTTGAAAATAGCCTCGCCCAGGGCTTTGCTTGAATTGCTACCTAGGCTGCAAAATGACCCCGATCGTCTAGTATCAGGTCAAGTCGAAGAGATGATGACCCAGTTGGGCGCTGGAGGAAGAAGGTAATATGGGGAATTGGGCATGGGGCATGGGGCATGGGGCATGGGGCATGGGGCATGGGGCATTGGGCATTGGGAATAGGGCATTGGGCATTGGACACTGAGCGTAGTCGAAGTGTGTCAAAGTATCTGGCAAATAACCAATAACCAATAACCAATAACCCTTCGACTCCGCTCAGGGCGACGCCAATAAGCAATTCCCAATTCCCAATGCCCCCATGCCCCATGCCCAATTCCCAATTCCCTGTTTAAGTTTAAATTAATCACTGCATTGCACTATGTTAACCAGCGTTGAACGCCTATTATTTGTGAGGGCGGTTCCGATTTTTAAGGAACTGCGGGATGATTTTCTCGTGCGTCTAGCATCGGTAATGGATGAACTTTCTTTTCCTTCTAAACACACAATTTTTACGGAAGGACAGGAAGGTCGATCGCTCTATATTTTGGTATCGGGAACGGTGCGCGTTCACATTGGCGATCGGGATTTGGCACAGTTAAAAGCTGGTGCTTGTTTTGGTGAAATGTCGCTGTTTGATGCGGAACCGCGATCGGCTTCTATTACGGCTCTTGAACCTTGCGAGTGTTTGATGTTGACTCAAATGCAGCTTTATGATGCTATTGATGAAACTCCGGGAATTGCTGTGAATATTATCCGTTTGTTGTCGCGCCGGATTCGCGAATTGAATCAAAAATTGAATGCTAAAGAAGCGGTTCTGTCTTTACCGGATACTGCTAAAGTTGCTGAAGTGCGATAAAAATTGGGCATTGGGCATTGGGCATTGGGCATTGGGCATTGGGCATTGGGCATTGGTCATTGGGCATTAAAATCTTCCTTGTTCCTTATTCCTTATGCTATAGCAGTCGCCAAGGCGCTTTGGTCATTGAACCCTTCGACTCCGCTCAAGGAACGATCGCATAAATGCCTTAACCACCTTGGCGGTTGCTATACAAGTCCTAAAATAATTAAAAACCAGGTTTCTTCAAGAAACCTGGTTTTTGAAATTGATGATAAAGCGCGATTGAGTGTCTAGAACAGGCGGAAAATAAAAGGGTAGCGGTAAGGTTGGTTGGGATTTTGTAAAACGTGGAGAATCGCAAAAATTGTCAGTCCCCAATGTACCAGATAACCTAGGGGTATCAGGACAAACCCGGCTAGACCAAAAGTAATGATAGTTAACACTGCAATAATGCTGCTGTAGAGCCAGACATTTAGGTGAAAATTGATGGCTTCTTTGGCGTTATCTTTGACCACGGGGTCGTCGGATACTAATAGTACAGCGATCGGCACTCCGATGGAAAACAATAACGTACTCAAAAAAATTGCGCCGTGGCACAGTAGTGATAGCAGTTTCCGCTTGTCGGAGTCGTACATATTACTTTTCTGTTGAATTCTATGATAAGTTTACCTTTAATCATAAATTTAGCACAGGCTATAATGGCAGTCTGGTGATGATTCCCCTACCTTATTTGCGATCGCCGAAAACCAAGGGGTCACAAACCGCGGATAGAGCCGTGGGATTAATCTCAAATCTAAAATCTAAAATCTAAAACCGGATGACCACAGAACTTGAAACCGAACTGCAAACTGCTGCCCGGCGCCGACGCAACTTTGCCATTATCTCACACCCCGACGCGGGTAAAACTACTCTCACAGAAAAGTTGCTGCTTTACGGAGGTGCTATTCATGAAGCTGGTTCTGTGAAAGCCCGTCGAACTCAGCGACACGCTACTTCTGACTGGATGGAAATGGAACAGCAGCGGGGAATTTCGATTACCTCTACTGTATTGCAGTTTGAGTATAAAAAATATCACATTAATCTGCTGGATACTCCGGGACACCAAGATTTTAGTGAAGATACTTATCGGACTCTGGCGGCGGCGGATAATGCGGTGATGTTGGAGGATGCGGCTAAGGGTTTGGAACCGCAAACTCGGAAGTTATTTGAAGTTTGTAAGCTGCGAAGTCTGCCTATATTTACATTCTTTAATAAGCTCGATCGCCCCAGCAGAGAACCTTTGGATTTGCTGGACGAAATTGAGCGGGAATTGGGGTTGCAGACTTATCCGGTGAATTGGCCGATCGGTACGGGCGATCGCTTTAAAGGTGTTTTTGACCGCCGCCAACGTAAAATTCACTTGTTCGAGCGGACTAAACACGGTTCTCGCGCCGCCCTGGATACGGTGATGGAATTGGGTGATCCGCGCCTTGAAGAACTTTTGGAACCCGATCTTTACAGTCAATTTAAAGATGATTTGGAACTGCTCGATGAGTTATGGGATGAGCTAGATTTAGACTTAGTTGCTGCTGGGAAAATGACTCCAGTTTTCTTTGGTAGTGCGATGAGTAATTTTGGGGTAGAACTGTTTTTAGATGCGTTTTTAGATTATGCTCTGAAGCCGAGCGCCCGCAAGAGCAGCGCCGGAGAATTACCGCCAACCTATGAAGAATTTACGGGGTTTGTGTTTAAGTTGCAAGCGAATATGGACTCCAGACACCGCGATCGCGTGGCGTTTATTCGGGTGTGTACGGGTAAGTTTGAAAAGGACATGAATGTGACTCATGCTCGTAGTGGTAAAACGGTGCGTTTGTCAAGACCTCAAAAATTATTTGCTCAGGATCGGGAGTCGATCGACGTTGCTTATCCTGGGGATGTGATTGGTTTGAATAATCCGGGAGTTTTTGCGATCGGCGATACGATTTACACTGGTCAAAAATTGGAATATGAAGGGATTCCCTGTTTTTCACCGGAACTTTTTGCTTATTTGAGAAATCCCAATCCTTCTAAATTCAAGCAGTTTCGTAAGGGTGTTTCGGAGTTGCAGGAAGAAGGCGCTGTGCAAATTATGTATTCGGTTGATGAGTCAAAACGGGAGCCAATTCTAGCGGCTGTGGGACAGTTGCAATTTGAGGTGGTGCAGTTTAGACTGCTTTCTGAATATAATGTAGAAACTAGCATCGATCTGTTGCCTTATGGTGTGGCTCGCTGGGTTGATGGTGGTTGGGATGCTCTGGCAAAAGTGGGGAGACTGTTTAATACGGTGACGGTTAAGGATAGTTGGGGAAGGCCTGTTTTACTGTTTAGAAATGAGTGGAATTGTCAACAGGTGGAAGGGGAACATCCTGTGTTGAAATTAAATGCGATCGCACCTGTGGTTTCTGGTTTGGAAAAGATCGAAAATTGAAGCTAAATAATAGTAAGTAAGTCCACCTAATTAAATGCAAGATCCAAATCGCTCAAAAGCTTACTGGCTTGCTATTCTTCACATCGATCTTCCCCCCTTGGGGGGGGTGACCTCTTCCTTCTTCCTTCTACTTATCATTTTGCCTCAAAGACTTATAGGAAATTAATTCCGTACATGGGTGCGTCGCCCTCCGCGATGATGGCTACGAGCAAGAATTCATTAGCGACGCACCATACCAAATCATCACTTGAGTGCGTCCCTAGGATTGGCGATCGCACTCAGGCCGGAAAAAAAAGGGCGATCGAGGATTTTCCGCTAAAACTACCCAAGAAAGCTGAGCTAGCTCTCATTTAGTTTGCATATTGTAATTATTAAAAAAAGCTATATTTTTTTCGCGTTGTTTTCGCTGCTCCCTGTGCGTTTAACAGCAATAGTTAAATGCTTATTAGCTTATCGGCACGCAGCCAAAAGTTTTGTTACAATAGGTGAGCTGTTACAAAACGTAACTTATGCTGGTTTCTATTTTAATAATTGACGTTGCTCTAGTTGCGTGGTCTTTGCACTTAATGCAGGAGGCGATCGCACAACGGGAATTTTCACTAATGCTAGCCGGCACCCTAGTTGCGGCTTCAGCAGCAGCCTTGGTAGTGGTCTACTTCCTCATGGGGTCTTGTTTGAGTCATTTGACCGAAATATCTCAACACACATATTAATCTATAGTACAGATGGAAAATTGCCCTGAAGGGAGGAGGCGTAAAAAAAAAGGCTAAAAACCTTGTCAGTCAAGGATGATAAATTCATTATGCAAAAAAGCTTGACAAACATCGGTAAGTTAAGGCATTATGAAAGGCGCGCAACGAAAGGGGAATTAGCTCAGTTGGTAGAGCACTACGATGGCATTGTAGGGGTCAGCGGTTCGAGCCCGCTATTCTCCATTTGAGAAGATACACACTAAACAAGGGTTTTACGGCTGGTGAATGCTGTAGAACGCTTGTTTTGTCTATGGTTGGCCTAGGACTTATGTATGGTTGGGTGGGCGAGTCAGACGAGATTTTAAGGGACTGAGGATTTGATTGAGGGCGCGCAATTGTTCCGCGGTACCCAAGCAAATCAGCATATCTCCTCCACAAATGGCGGTTTCTCCGGTTGGCCCGACAATCAAAGTCCCGCTAGCGCGTCGCACTGCTAAAACTAAGGCTCCAGATTGCGATCGCAATTTGGCATCTCTCAAAGTTTGTCCGACGTAGACACAACTCTTGGAATCTACCAGAAATTCTTCCATGTAAAAAGAACTTTCGGTTCCCGTCAGAATCCCATCCACAAAATCCATCACTTGAGGGCGTAAAGCAGCCGCTGCCATCCGCTTTCCGCCGGTGATGTAGGGGGATACGACAGCATCGGCACCACCCCGCTGCAACTTCTGTACGGCTTCTTCTGTGGTGGCACGGGAAATCGCCCGTATCTTCGGGTTCAGGGTTTTCGCTGACAGCACAGTGTATAAATTCTCAGCATCCGAAGGCAAAGCTGCTACGATACAAATTGCCCGATCGACTCCCACATTTAGCAAGGTTTCGTCCAAAGTAGCGTCTCCTTGCACCGCCGTATATCCCAGGGTCAAAGCTGCCTCCACCGACTGCACCGCCGAATCTATCACCACAAAAGAGATATTTTCTGCCTGAAATTCCACAGCAATCTGACGCCCAGTGCGCCCAAAACCGCAGAGAATGTAATGCCCAATCAAAGAATCTACCAAGCGCCGTTGTTGCCTAATTCTTGCTCCTTCCTGAAAATATCCTTGAATGAGGGCTTCTGTAAAGCGGTTAACAATAAAACCAATAGCAATAACACCCATCAAAATTAGGCACATGGTAAACATTCGCCCCCGTTTACCGAGGGGATGAAGTTCGCCGTAGCCCACTGTTGCTAGGGTAAATACGGTCATGTAAGCCGCATCCAACAAAGACCATTTTTCCACCAGCCAATACCAGAGAGTACCCGTGCAGAAAATGCCGCCAAGGGCGATGACACCGCCCATTAACTCTTTTTGCAGTCGCTGATATTTTTGTTCGAGAATAGAATACACCGATGGGGTTGGCCTATTACCTATGATGTGCTACCAAGTTTAACTATTTTTGGCGTACTTATGGCGATCGATTAATATTTGCCAGTTAGGGCTTGTGGATAGGCGATCGCACTTTTTCTCGATCGCTAATTCCGTCGCATAAGTGGCGATCGCTTTGATTAACCAAAGACTTAACCTGAACATAATGGCGAGTTAAATTGCAACCCTGCGCCAGCAAATCATCCACATTCAAATTCCACAATATCACCGTACCATCAGCACTCGCACTGGCGATCGCCCGACCATCAGGACTAAAACTCGCACTCCCCACCGCACTCTTGTGTCCCTTTAAAGTTTTGAGCAATGTACCATCAATTTTCCACAGCCTCACCATTTTGTCTGCACTCGCCGATACCAGCATTTGGCGATCGGGACTAAAACTAATATTTGTAACTTGGCTGGGATGTTTAAAAATACTCAGCAGTTTACCGTCTTTGCTCCAAATGCTGGCAGTTTTATCGTTATTTGCGGTGGCAAACATTGCGCCATCTAAAGTTAAAATTTTAGGTGAAATTATCTCATTATCTACCTTAGTAACTTGGTCGCTATCCCCTGGTAAAGCTTGAATCAACTTGCCGTCAACTTGCCAATTTTTCACTATATTATCATGGCTAACTGAAATCAGCCTCTGACTATCTGCGCTGAAATGTATACTTTTAATTTTAGCGCTATCAGCTTTTAATACAGCTTTTAAACTGCCGTTAGTATACCAAATTTTAATCGTGCGATCGTCGCTAGGTATCGCCAGCATTTGACTATCTGGGCTGAAAGTAACATAAGCTAACTTAGTGGTTGAAGTGGGAAAAGTTATGCGTTGATTAAAACTGTAAACTACTTGTTCTAGTACGGTTAAAACCATGATTTGGATATCTGAACTCACTCCAAGCGAACCCCTCATTTCTTTGACAGCCCGAAGGCTTTCTATTAAAGCCTCCGGTTTTTTGTCCGCTGCCAATAGGGTTTCGGAAAACAAACTGAGAGTCAGGATTTTGTTGTTTCTTTCCTCAATTGAGGGTTTTATCCAAAAAGCAGCAAGTAAGATTGAAATCAGTAATGCTGAACTTACAGTGAAAATTTGTACTTTCAGTCGTTCTTCACGCCAGAGTTTAAGTTGAGTAGCTTTCCTCAGTTTTTGCTCTGCGGTTAGTTGTTCTAATAACTGATTTTCCCGACGCAATAGTTCTATTTCTGCTTGAGTTTGTTGTTCGCGATCGCGCAATTGGGCAAATTCGGCCTCTTGGCTAGCTGCTAAAAACTGATAATCTTGGGTGCTCAAGCTTTTTCCAGCGGCCCATTCTCGCGCATCTTGCAATGCTTGACCGCGCAACAACCGAGATTCATCTTGACAATTTGACACTATCCATGCTGTTAGCGATTCGGCATAGGGGCGCAAGTCGCCTAGTGCTTTTTCTACCCAATTTTGGTTGAATATAGCTGCATAAATTCGGTTAGATACCGTTAATTTTCCGCCTCGTTTTACCACTAATCCGCTGAGCCGCAATTCAGTTTGTTCTGGAGTATCATCTGTGCCGATACCCCCAGCCCCCCAAGACTGTTTCATTCTTTGTAGGGGCGGTGCCCCCGTGCCCGCCCCAGGCCCTGAAACGCCCATTAAATCATCTGTGTGGGGTAGGCACGGGGGGGTAGGCACGGGGGCACTACCCCTACAAATTTCTCCTTGGTCTGAGAAGGGCAAGATTTTTTGATATAGTCCTAATAGCCTACTAGCGCGGTGCTGATTTCTGAGGAGGCGATCGCGAATTGTTTTCAAATGTACTGGCTCATCAGCAGCTTCCCAATTATCAATAATCTGAGATTGCACAATCTCCCTAATCAACAACTTTGCTCCTTCTTCCTTCTTATTTCCCCCCTTGGGGGGGGTAGGGGGGGGTTCTTCTTCTTTCCCTTGAACTATCAATTTACACAACTTTTGAGTCAGAAACGGCTGTCCGCCGGTCCACTTCAAAATCTCTTGTAAAACTGCTTGAGGATTGTCAACTTT
>RDXH01000075.1 GCA_004292745.1 Oscillatoriales cyanobacterium
GCTTCTCCTCCTGTTCTTCCCCATCCATGAAGATTACTAGCTTTGGCGATCGCATCTCCATCTTTATAAATTCCTGCCTCTCTACCCGCTTCATCCCACACGCTATTGGTATAAACAGTGCCATCGCTTGCCACGTACATGGCACTGATTTGAATTTGTACCCACTTACTGCCACCGCCAAAGGTGTTACCGATCCAAGATGTTTTGTAGGAGATATTGGGTAAAGGGTTTGAAGTTACAGACAGTGCAGTTACAAACAGTGCAGTTAAAGTAGAGATGATTACTCCTGCGATCGCCTGGGAACGGAAACTCATCCTCCGATATTGGCGATCGTTCTCGATCGGCTTAAAATAATTCAGATAGTTCTTCAGTTTTTGGATAAATAACCGCTGTTTTTGCCATACTTTGTTTACTAGCAACAGCAATTGATTCTGCATAATCTGACTGAGTAATATACAGGTATAATCGGGATGTCTCAGTTATTGTAAATTTAACCTATCTTTGCCCACAACCAAATGGAAAAGTATACAAGTAACCCTGCTACAGCAGCAAACATTCTTTGCGTCGGGATCGGATGGTTTCCGAAAACACCGGGAGGGCTGGATCGATATGTATATGAGCTCACGCATCAACTAGCAGCCAGTCAAGATCGAGTTGAATTGTGTGGAGTTGGTCTACCAGAAACTCTGTTAAACTCAGGCATAAAACTAACTAATTTAGCTGAACCAGATATTCGACTATGGGAACGGCTTTGGCTGATTCGCTCCAATTTTATCAAGCGAAAATTTGCAACACCCGATGCAATTAATCTGCATTTTGCACTATATAGTTTTCCGCTTTTGCAGGTTTTACCTAGGGGGGTTCCTGTTACTTTTTCCTTTCATGGACCTTGGGCTTTGGAAAGTAAGCAGGAAGGTGCTGGTAAACTAAGTGTGTTGTTGAAACATTGGGTTGAAGACAGAGTTTACGATCGGTGCGATCGCTTGATTGTCCTCAGCAAAGCCTTTGGTGATATTTTACATCAAGAATATCAAGTTCCGTGGCACAAAATTTATGTAATTCCCGGCGGTGTGGATCTGTCGAGATTTCAATTTGACCGATCGCGCCCAGAAGCCCGATCGCAGATCCACTGGCCCCAAAATCGCCCGATTTTATTTACAGCACGTCGCTTAGTGCATCGAGTTGGACTCGATAAGCTGTTGATGGCTGTAGCGATAATTAAACCTCAAATTCCTGATATCTGGTTGGCGATCGCCGGAAAAGGGCCATTACAAGCAGATCTTCAGCAACAAGCAACAGATTTGGGACTCAATGACAACGTTAAATTTCTCGGATTTTTGCCCGATGACCAACTACCTATAGCTTACCAAGCCGCCGACCTAAGTGTGATGCCCAGTCAATCTTTAGAAGGATTTGGATTAGCTGTGCTAGAATCTCTCGCCTGTGGGACTCCAGCGCTATGTACTCCAGTGGGTGGAATGCCGGAAATTTTAGAGCCGTTTTCACCAAATTTGATTACTACGTCTATAGAAGCAACAGCGATTGCTGATAAATTAGAACAACTGTTACTTAAAAAAGTCCCGATGCCTTCTAGAGAAGCGTGTCAGGAATATGCTTCTATGAATTTTGAGTGGCAAAAAATCGCGCAAAAAGTTAGAAAAGTGTTGTTAGCATGAGGATCGATCTATTCGGGTTGTAGGGACACTCCAGGAGCCCATTGGTGTCAACAACCAGGTAAAACCGATAGTCCGACAGGGGTTGAAACCCCTGTCTCAAAGCTAAAGTCCTCGATCGAGGACTGAAGAACTCCTGCCGTCCTCGATCGAGGACTTTCGCTATTAGACAGGGAATTCATTCCCTGGCGGGCTTTCGGCTTAAGTTGACACCAATGGGCTCGCTTGAGTGTCCCTACTTAATAAAGCTGGAATACGTTGTGAGTCCTGTAGAATATAGCGATCCTAATGAATTGTGTAATTGTTGTAGGGGCAAACCCCCCGTGGTTGCCCCAATCAGATAGATATGGGGTAGGCACTCTTGGCACTACCCCTACAAATTTATCTGAATCATTTAGGATTGCTATATATGAAAAGAAATAGGTAAAAAACGGATGAAAATACTATTTCTTGACCAGAGCGGAAAGCCCGGTGGTGCGGAACTTTGCCTCATAGATATTGCCAAACCCTATCGGGATAGCTGTCTAGTTGGCTTATTTGTAGATGGTGCTTTTAGGCAATTACTAGAGCAACAACAAATTCCTGTTGAGGTGTTAGCGACGGTCGCGATCAAAGTTCGTAAAGAAAGCAGCTTGATACAGAGTTTAAGTAGTGTAACTGCGCTACTGCCTTTGATTGCTAAAGTTGTTCAAAAAGCTCGTCAATACGATTTGATCTACGCCAACACTCAAAAAGCTCTAGTTGTTGGTGCATTAGCTAGCTTTTTCAGTCGTCGCCCTTTAGTCTATCATTTGCATGACATTTTATCTACAGACCATTTCAGTCCAACTAACTTAAAAGTAGCTGTAACTTTGGCTAATCGCTTTGCATCATTGGTGATTGCTAATTCCCAAGCCAGTCAGAATGCTTTTCTAGCAGCAGGAGGGCGATCGGAACTCGTCGATATCGTCTACAATGGTTTTGAGCCTGAAGTCTATCAGAGCGATCGCACTAATATTAGCCAACTCAAAACACAGCTAGAACTTGATGGACAATTTATAGTAGGTCATTTCAGCCGATTGTCACCTTGGAAAGGTCAACATATTTTAATTGAAGCGCTTACCTATTGTCCAAAAGATGTCACAGCTATTTTAGTGGGTGATGCGCTCTTTGGCGAGGACGAATATGTCCAGCAATTACACAAACAATTGGCAGAATTAGGACTTGCAGATCGAGTTAAGTTTTTAGGATTTCGTTCGGATATTCCGCAGTTAATGGCAATTTGCGATTTAGTGGCACATACTTCGATCGCACCTGAACCTTTTGGCCGAGTGATTGTCGAGGCTATGCTGTGTGGTACACCGATAGTTGCTGCTGAATCTGGAGGTGCTATTGAATTAATAGAACCGGGTATCAATGGCTTTTTGGTTCCTCCCGGCCAGCCACAACAACTCGCAGAAGTTATTAATACCTGTCACAACCAACCTGAGTCTACGATCGCGATCGCCCAATCAGCACAGGAGATGGCTAGTCGGCGGATTTGCTGGGCAGAATTTATACCTGACTTGTCCCAATATCTAATGATTAAACCGCGAAGACGCAAAGAGCGCGAAGGAAGAACTGCATCTTCTTCTTTCTCTGACTTCGTGTCCTTAGCGCCTTCGCGGTTCATTTAATCTTACTATCTATTAGCGATCGCATAGTTTACGATCGCTGTTTTACGAATTTATAACCGCGACATTTTGCCTTGTTTCACTCGATCGCCTCGCAGCATCCGCAACCTTCAAAGCATACAAACTACTAGCATTATTCACATACAAAGGCGTACCATTTAACAAACATTCCAACACCATATCCGTATCTTTGGCAAACAAACCGCGCCTAGTTCCCACTTCTATTTTTTGCCTATTTTCTCCCTGAATTAACTCACCGGATTCGGGAGTAAAAACCAGCGTTCCTTCTTCCCCGTAAATTGTAAAAACGTTTTCAGACTGCGAAAAAGTTTCGCCTTTTCCATAAACAGCTTCCGCCAAAACTCCATTCGCAAAGCGCAACTGGGCGTTGCACAAACAAGCTTTGTAAAAATCGGGCTGAGTATCCCAAAATTGAGTTTGACAGTTAACGCTTGTCACTTCTCCAAACAAATCTGTGAATCGGTGGAGTCGAGATATTGCACCAATCAAGGGAAACCCAAAGAGCGAATGTTGATAAGTCCACCGCTTGGGTACCGAACGTTGAGCTGTAATAGTAACGTAGCGGGTGTAAAAAACTTTGCCAATTAACGGCAAAGATGTTTTGATGGCTTGGTGTAAGCCACCTAATAATTCTATGTGTTCGATGTGCAGGAGTTTTTGCTTTTGGGTGGCTAGCTCGATCGCCCTTTCTCCCTCAGATACGTCTAAAGATAGAGGATATTCCACCACAACGTGCTTGTCGTTTTCCAGGGCCGCGATCGCGATCGCCCCGTGATCCCGATTCACCGTACACACAATCACCAAATCCAAATCGTTCCTTTCCACTAACTTGCGCCAAGAAACCGCAGCCTCCGCGCCGAATGCTTCACAAAATGCTTCCGTCTTGTCGGGGGTGTGACCCGCCACTGTTACTAAGTGAGCTCTGGCGTCAGTTTGCAACATCTCGGCTCTCAACTTAGCAGCAAAACCAGTGCCCACAATCCCCACCCTAATTGGAGCATGGACCGAACAAGGCGATCGAGTATCAATATTAGTCATAGGATTTTAGATGTCACATTTTCAAAAATTGCTAAAAACAAGCGCCACAAAGCTTTACAGCTCGATCGCCCAAATCCTGAATTGGTGCAAAAAAGCGATCGCGGGATTTTCGACCCAAATTTTGATGCCATTCAACTATACATTTCCTCCTCATGCCGACAAACTACAGCAGGTATAAGTAATCAAGATGAAATTAGAAAAAATTATAACTAATCCCATTCAAATTTTTTGTAAATGAGTGTTGCAACCTCCCTTATTTCCCCTACTATCAGAGAGGGAACCAACCTAAGAGCAAACCTCAGAGCTAATAGAGCTTTGAAGTTTACATTAGGAAAGCTTATATATTTTGTTGAATTTTTGAGAGGATTAGTGCATGGCAACTTACAAAGTTACCCTCGTCAGCGAAGCTGAAGGAATTAACCAAACCATTGAAGTTGACGAGGATACTTACATTCTCGATGCTGCCGAAGAAGCAGGACTAGACCTCCCCTACTCTTGTCGCGCTGGTGCTTGTTCCACCTGTGCCGGCAAAATCACCAAAGGGGAAGTCGATCAATCAGACCAATCTTTCTTGGATGATGACCAAATTGAGGCTGGATTTGTCCTCACCTGCGTCGCCTATCCTAAGTCTGATTGCACCATCCAAACTCACCAAGAAGAATCGCTGTACTAAAAACAGCCTCAGCCTTCGGCTGTCACTCCAAGCTATTAATCAATAGCTGTTTGAGCCGATGGCTACACTGAAATCTGGTCAAACAGAGGTAATGTCAGTTAGGGACATGGCAGTGCCATGTCCCTAAATATAGGTTAGACATCTGGGAAAAAGCTTTTTAAGAACAGGTTGGATACTTGTTCTACACTAATTATTGTTGATGCCTATGGATTCTCAGGTCGCCAAAATGTAATCCCATCATTAAGCGGGACAACTTGAGCGCCTGGAAAATAAAAGCTGAGAATGCGATCGCTACTCCAGCCCAAATTAGCCAAATTGTAAGAACCCGTTTGACTCATTCCCACCCCATGTCCGAAGCCACCTCCGACAAAAGCATAGCCATTGAGGGTTTTGTCTGGATTGTAAATCGGATCTAGGTAAAACAAAGTGCTGATGGGAGGGTAAAAAGCATTGCGAATCTCATCTTTATCAATATCGATTGTCCCCAAGTCAGTTTCTACCTTCATTTGCAAAACTCGACCACCGAGAGACCTCTGCACCACCAGCACCTGACTAATAGTTTTAAAATTAGCTAAAGGATGCTGTTTTTTTTGCAGATACTGTTTGAGAAACCCAGCAATTGATGTTAAAGAAGCTTCTTCGCGCCAGCGAAAAGTATCTTGTTTTTCCTCATTAAACCCCTTCTTCAAACTCATAAAGCGACGAAAATTGTTTTCATCAGACAAACTCTGCTTCGACAAATCCCAAATATTCTGAGGCGCATCAACTATGGAGCGCAAATAAGGGCGTTCCGAGCCGTGCCAAACATCCCCAAAAAGCGCAGTAACCCCGCCACTAGAAGCGGAATAAAGGGCATCAACCAACTCCTGACGATAAGTGAGAACTAAACCGCTAGTTTTGGCGATCGCCTTATCCGTTTGCGGAAAAACCTCTGTCAAACCCTTATACACTTGGCAGTTAACATCAGCACACAACTCGTAATTATCGATCGCAAAACGCCGCAAATTTCTCAGGGCATAAGTTCTCGCCAAAATAGCCTGTGCTTCCTGGGAAGCATAGGGCGAAAAAGCACCAATTTCGTGCGGCACTACTCCCCGTAAATAAGTTTCTGTCGGCACTTCATTGACCAAAGTATAAGTGCCATAAGCATTTTTCTGTAGATGCAAACTCCCACCATAAAGGCGAGTTTGTTGAATAGCTTTTTCTTTTTCAGTAGCTGTCGCCTCTTGAGTAGTCTGTTCCAGAACCTCAATCACATTTTTACCCGCCGTCACATCTAACTCATTGCGGTTAAAACGAAAACCGTTTAAAACCCAAAATGCCTGGGGGATTGTGGGCAAAACTTTGCTATCCAAAAAAGCAGTTTTATTCCCTTGTTCCTGCAAACTTTGCAATAATAAACGTCGCACTAAAGGAGAGTTATAATTATCTCTTTTTGCCCAAACTTGCCACCGCAAAGGTTGAGCAATTTCGACTTCAATTCCCTTAGATCGCCATTGATTAGCACTATCTTCTGCACTTTCAAAACTGCGGTGGGAACTTAATACCACTCGTTCTTCGACTGCTGGTGTTTCCAGCGGTTTGGCGGCGATTTCTAGCTTGATGCTAGGAACCTGGGCGGTTTCTATGCCTTTAGGAGTTTTGTAACTTACAGTTAAACTATCACCAGGTATAGCTTTTAGGGTCAACTTATCCGTTGCTTTGGTGCCAAACCGTTGCACGACACCGATTTTGATTTCTCGATTTTGGGGGCTTTGGGCCGTGGCGACATTGCTAGGGAGCGGCCACAGGCACAACGCTGCGATCGCAGCGCTAGAAATTGAGCTAAACCATTTGTACTTGGGAGTTTGAGGCGCTTGGACTGACACGGTTATCTGTCTCCAGATAGTGGAAATTTAGGAGTTTTGATTGTAGGTTAGCACACCTGCGAGTCGGTACGGGGGATTTGTGCAATGGTTTGGGCGATCGACAGTTTAATATATGACAATAATGTCAAGAGGCAAATTATGGTTAACCAGTTTCCCCTCGCCGAAGTTCCCATTAATTCTAAGTCGGTTATCAATACCCTGGAAACAAAACCTCAATAATTTGCTCTTTACCTTGACGAGTCTGGAAGTCCGAAACCAAGTCCCGATGACTCTTCTCCCTTCTTTGCAATGGGTGGCGTTTTAATTGAGAGGAGCAACGAAGGTAGGATTAATAGTCTTCTAGTTGAATTCAAAAATCGCTGGAATATCGATCTAGAAATACCATTACACGGCAATGAGATCCGCTCTAGAAAAAGACGCTTTGCTTGGCTAGGTAAACTCTCGGATTCAGAGCAAGAGCGTTTTATCGGAGACTTGACAAATACTATTATTAGTTGTCCGATCGTTGTTCACGCTTGTGTTGTTTCCCGCCAAGGCTACCTAAAACGTTACTTGGAAAAATACGGTGAAAACACTTGGGAAATGATGAGGAGTGCCTTTTCAATTATAGTGGAACGTGCAGCCAAATATGCAGAACTCAAAAACGGTACACTGATGGTCTATTTTGAAGCCGCAGGTAAAAAAGAAGACGGACTACTTAAGCAATATTTTAATGAGTTGCGATCGCATGGCAACCCTTTCGATCCCAACCGCTCTAGTCAATACTCGCCATTATCTAACACGGATTTTTCGAGACTGCTGCGCGGTATAGATAGTAAAACAAAAAATAACCTAGTAATGCAACTAACTGATTTGTGCTTATATCCCGTTGCGCGCAGCCAAGACCAGCCTGATAATCGAGCTTTCTTATCTTTGAGGGAAAACAGATTACTTGTAGACTGTGACCTAGAACCTAGTCAAATAGACCAATTAGGTATTAAATACTATTGCTTCGAGCGACCTTAAAAACAGCAAAACCGCCTCTTCAGCGGTTATGATGCGGCAGTCGTAACGACTACCCCTAGGCTTTGCCTAATAAAATTATAACTTTAGGGCTTTCAAACGTCAATACATTAGGACTGAGGCACTCCGACGGAGAAACCGGGTTTTTCACCTAATTTGTAGGTAACAATCAAGTATTTTCGTAAAAAAATCCGGTTTCTGGGTCCCATGCGTTAGTCCTATACATCTTCCTTGTCAAGTCGAAGTCATTACGAGTATGATTTAATCAGAAGCGAGAGATAACCAGAATGAGGATCGAAGAAATACCCCTCAGTCAGATTCGCCGCCCCCTGCCGCGAGTCAACGACCAAATTAAAGTAAGCGCCCTCATGGAATCCATCCGCGAGGTAGGCTTAAACGAGCCGATCGACGTGCTAGAAGTAGAGGGTCAGTATTACGGATTTTCCGGCTGCCACCGATACGAAGCTTGCCAGCGCCTCGGTTTAGAAACCATCCGCTGCAAAGTCCGCCGTGCTCCCCGTTCTGTGTTGCAGATGCACCTAGCGTGAGCTCAGGAAACATCGCACTCTAAATTTTTTAAGTCAAAAATCACAAGGTACAAAAGCTATGAGTCCTAACAACCACAAACAACATCTTTATCCAACTCGTATCGATATGCCAGCAGAAACCCGCTCTCAAATAGTTGGGCTGCTCAACGCCACCCTCGCAACGACTCTCGACTTGAAAACCCAAGTCAAGCAAGCTCACTGGAACGTCAAAGGCATGGACTTTTATCAGTTGCATTTGCTATTTGATGAAATGGCAACAGAACTCGAAGATTATGTTGATACGGTGGCGGAACGGGTGACGGCTTTGGGGGGTTTGGCTGTAGGAACAGCCCGTACAGCGGCGGCTGATTCGATTTTGCCAGAATTTCCTTTTGATATTTTAGATGGCAAAGAGTATGTGACTGCTTTGGCCGATCGCTACGCACCCTATGCTAAACATCTGCGAGTAGCCATAGATAAAACAGGGGAACTCGGCGATGCTGATACCGCTGACTTATATACTGAAATTTCGCGGACAATTGACAAGCGCTTGTGGTTTTTAGAAGCACACTTGCAAGCTGCTGCGACAACTACAGCCTCGGCTACCCCAGAAAAAGTAGCTTTGTAATCGCTACTGATTAACTATTTTGACCACAATGGTGGAGCGGGTTCTCTGACCCGCTCTCAAAATGGAGTTGTGGCACTTGACCGATTACTATAAAGAATATATTAAGTTATTAATTGGGATGGCTTTTTTGTGGTAAGCAAGATTCCAGATTACGCTCCTCAACTACAATGTCTGATGCAGCAAGCAGGGCTAGAGAGCGATCGAGAACTCAGTCAAACAGCAGGAGTTGGTGAACTTCAGCTCAGCCGTTTGCGTCGGGGCTTAGCCTTGCAAATGTCAGCAGATATCCTGCTGAAAATCAGTCAAGCCTTGAAAATTTCCTTAAACGAACTGCTGGCAACTTTTGCCCCTGGTTCTGTAATGTTAGAGCCACCAGCATCGACAGCCCTAGAACAAGAATATCAGCGGCTGCAAGCTACACTGGATCTTCAACGATCGTCTTTGATGGAGGAATTCCAGCTTTCTAGCTTGCAGATTTTAGAATCCTGGATGTTGCAGTGGCCGACAGCAGCGAGGAAAGCCCAGGAAAACCAGCAGTTACCAGCAGTCAAATTACTGCCTTTGGTACGGCCTGTCGAAAAATTGTTGCTGCACTGGGGAGTAGAGTCGATCGCCCCTGTGGGAACTTCCATCCCTTATAATCCGCAACAGCATCAACTGCTGGCCGGAACAGCCCAGCCAGGAGAACAGGTGACAGTACGCTATACCGGATACAGACAAGGCGAAAAACTGCTTTACCGCGCCAAGGTGATCCCAGCAGGAGCGATCGATTAGATATCTAGGTCTATGCTAGGTATTTGGATCGGAGTCCGTCTCGCAGCTATACTAACGTAGTCTGGCTAGAAATTCTGACATTCCCACCGCAAAATATGAGTCCTGTAGTTAAAATAATTCAACCCTCTGGTATTTTAGACGGCACCAAGGCTGGTCAATTCCGCCTCGAGATTAGCGACCTCGTGCAAGCGGGAGCCGATGTCGTATTAATAGACTTCCAAGACGTGACATTTATGGACAGTTCTGGTTTGGGCGCTTTAGTCTTGGCGCTCAAAACAGTCAGGGCCGCTGGGAGTCAGTTAGTCGTCTGTTCTATCAACGAGCAAATCCGCATCTTATTTGAACTCACCAGTATGGATCGAGTTTTTGAGATATTTGCCACCCGTGATGCTTTTAATAGCAAGATTGCGCTTTAAATAACTAGATCTTTTGGCTGCTAACTTCTGAGGTCAACTAAATCTCGGTCAATCTATGCAGGCCAACTAGAAGTGTCTAAAATTGCTGGTTTCATCTTCCCAACCGCTCGGCTTCTGCCTTAAACTTAGAATTAATCGATCCTAAGTTTAAAGCTTGGCTAACAGACTGGAAAATTGAAGTCAAATATTTAAGAGTCCGTAAGAGTCAAACCTTGCGGACTTCTGCATATTTCATCGAGCTATGGGGCCGCCAGAAGTCCCTTACCCAAAATTGATCTTGAGTAAAGACCAATCATCATCAAACACGGCTTTAGCGTTCAACTTTTGAACGTAGCTCAAAACTAACTCTAACTGGTCGGCAGTTGCACCGTTGTAAGCTGCTAACAAATCAATGAAAGGATCGAGCCCCCAGATATTGCCATCAGGTTGGTGAATCTCGTAAACGCCGTCGCTAAAGATGTAGAGAGTGCTCAAATCCTCGACATGGCAGGTGTTATCGACATAGCGGGCTTCTGGGAACATCCCGACCGGCATTCCGGGGGTTTTCAGTTGCTGGACTTTGGCATTGCTAGTGGGGGACTGGGAAATCAACACCGCCGGGGGATGGCCGGCGCTGGCGTAGACTAACTGGCGATCGATCCGATTGTACACCCCGTACCAGATGGTGAAATACTTGTCATTTTGATAGCTCATCTGGAAAGTGGTGTTCAGGGCCCGCAAAACGTCGCTGGGTTTGTAGTAGTCAATGTTGGGTAAGGCGCGCGATCGCAACAAATTCAACACTGCCACAGAAGGCAGGGCCGCCCGCAAACCGTGTCCGGCTACATCTAGCAAATAAATCGCCAAATAATCCGAGTCTAGCCAGTTGTAGTCAAAGCAATCTCCTCCTAACTGACGGGAAGGAATGAATTTTGACTCAATGCTGACGGGTTCCACCATCGGATCTGGCAATAAAGACTGCACATATTCCGCCGCCTCAGCTAGTTCTGCTTCCAGACTTTGCTTAGCAATTTTCAAGTCTCGGCTGAGTTGGTGCAGCCTTAGTCCGGCCCGCACTCTCGCCTGCAACTCGTTGAGTTCAATGGGTTTGGAGATAAAATCATCGGCACCGGCATCAAGTCCTTTGACTCGATCGGCGATCGACCCCAAAGAAGTCAGCAAAAAGAATTGTGTAGTTGACAGATGTGGATCGGCCTTGACTCGACGGCACACATCGATGCCTGTCAAGCGTGGCATGATCCAATCGCAAATTATCAAAGCCGGACACAGTTTTTGCGCCTGTGCTACACCGTCTTCGCCATTACTTGCTACCGTTACTTCGTAACCCTGTTTTTTCAGGGTTCTTCTGAGCAGTTCTTGAACCGCAGTATCATCGTCTATAACCAGAATTTGAAACATGGCACTCAGGTACTACAAGTCTTTCAAGGTCTGGGGGTCATTCAAAATATATCCTGTCAGCGCGTTGGTCTGAGATTGAGTATAGTCTAATAACATCGCTTTCTAGGTAATTGCTGTTGACAGCGGGCCTTTGAGTTCAATTTACGTTTAAATTTGAGGGAAATTTCGGCGCGATCGAACTTCACTAAGTTTATATTCAAAATATAAATTTTTATAGACTTTTATTTTGCCCTAGTGCTGGTTGACATCGACCCCCTACGTATGGTATCATCTTTAACCGATAAGTGTATCAAATATGTACACGGCCTGCCCCTCGAAACTACTACCCTCAAATTATCATTTAATTTTCCCGCCGTTGTATTTTGTGTCGTTGTATTTTGTATTGTTGTATTTTGCCCACCAGTCACTGAAATTCTTCATGGGCTGAGATTGATTGAATTGAAAGGTTACGAAAAGTTGGCGATGCTCAAGAAAGCGGATCTTCAAGTCAATACAGGTCTAAATGGATTAGACAGCGTTTTGTCGTGGTTTTCAAAATTGTACGAGTCGCGAATTCCCACAAGTGTGTGGCTCAGGTGTCAGTTGGCTTTGGCGGAGGGCTTTACAAATGCCGTTCGTCACGCCCATAATGGCAAACCAGCGGATTTACCTGTGGAAATTCAGGTGGTGGTGTTCCCTGAATTTGTAGAGATTAAAATTTGGGATTGGGGCGATCCTTTTGATTTAGAAACAAAAATCAAAAATATTTCCGAAACAGTAGATATTGAAGCTCCGGGTGGCCGGGGTCTAAAATTAATGAAAGACATCGGTGATAATCTCAGTTATGTGAGAACCGCTGATGGACGGAACTGTTTGTTGATAGTCAAAAATTACTCCCCCTGTCTCAACGATCGAAAAGAACACTAATTATTTTTTAGGAGGGGTAGGGGTTGACGTTAGCCCCTTTTCCCACACCTAAAAAATCTGACCAAAAAACGAGATGCAAGCCCCTGGCGATCGACTTGGGGATAAGTCGGTAGCGGTTTCAACACTTCGACAACGCTTGCGTGAGGGAAGCCTTCAGTATTAACACAATTTAATACATAACCACCGTAGTATAAACATTATGATTACAGATATATTCGGCTTGCTTCCCTTAGTTTATTTACTAATTTTATTTTTGATATTCCATCAAATAAATAATTGTTGGCGCAGTGCGGTTTTGTCGGCTGCGATTGCATGGGGAGTCACGATTGCTTTATCTACGGAAATTTTAAGTTTATTCAAATCCATCGCTTTTAATTCGCTATTTTATTTGTGGTTATCCGCAGATATTGTGATTTTAATCATCTATCTAAAAACTTTAAATATCAAGCCCTATCATTTCCTAAATCATCAAATTAAAATACCTCGCTTTTTAGTAGGTTTACTAGCAAGTATATCATTGATTTTTCTGACCATTGGTTTAATAGCTATAGTTTCGCCACCTAACAATTGGGATTCCATGACATATCACATGAGTCGGGTGGTTCACTGGATGCAAAATAGGAGTGTCGAGCATTATCCAACCTCCTATGTACCGCAATTATATCACCCGCCTGGAGCAGAATTTGCGATTATGCACTTTCAGATTTTAAGCGGGGGCGATCGCTTTGCAAATCTGATACAATGGTTAAGTATGGTTGGCAGTGCGATCGGCGTTTCTCTAATTGCTCAGCAACTGGGAGCAAACTTGCGGGGTCAAGTTTTTGCCACCGTCTTTGCTGCAACTTTACCAATGGGAATCCTCCAAGGTTCCAGCACGCAAAATGACTATGCTGTATGTTTTTGGGTAGTGTGTTTTGTCTCCTGCGGTTTAGCGGGAATGTCAGCAGGAATTACTCTATCTAACACTCTCAAAATAGGTGCAAGTTTGGGTCTAGCTTGCTTGACAAAAACCACAGCTTACATATTTTCATTACCTTTTATTATCTGGTTTTTAATAGTAGGAGTTAAGCGTTTTGATAAAAAAATGCTGCCACCAATTTTGATGATAGCATCTGTAACTATTCTCCTGAATCTAGGTCATTATTGGCGAAATTATGATTTGTTTGGATACGCGATCGGTGCGCCTCAAGATTTTACTAAAGAATACAAAATCGAAATATTTAGCCTCCCCACTTTTGGGTCAAATATAATTAGAAATTTAGCCATGCACACCGGCACCAGTATTTCCAAAATTAATGGCTTAATTGTCGCAGTAGTTAAAATGCTGCACAAAATATTAGGTATTCTGCCAAACGATCCGCGAATCACCTGGCCTCCTGGACAAGTCTATGCTCTGACTACACCGTCATTCAATGAAAATAATGCTACCAATCCCATTCATTTTGGGCTAATAATTGCTACTTTTATCCTAATTTTAAATAACGAAAAAATCAGAAAAATAAATCTAATAATAATTTATTTACTGGCTACCATAAGCACATTTTTACTACTCTGTTTAATCCTCAAATTTCAGCCCTGGCAAAGTCGCCACCACATGACATTTTTTGTATTATTTGCACCCTTGTTTGGAATAACAATATCACAATTTTTAAATTATAAAATAGCCAACTATATGGTAGGAATTTTGATATTTATGTCCCTGCCTTGGATTTCTCATAACAAATTTAGACCTTTGCTAGGAGAAAGCAACATTCTTAATACCAGCAGAAATGAACTTTACTTTACAAGTAGGCCGAAAATCGAGTATTCTTACAATCAAACAGTAGATTTTATCAAAACTCAAAACTGTACAAATATAGGACTATCATTTTGGACTAAAAATTCCTGGGAATATCCCTTGTGGGTACTTTTTCAAGAACCGGGAAAACCGGCACCTCGGATTGAACATATCTCTACCATCGATCCTGTAGTCGAGAAAAAATTAAATTTTGAACCCTACAAGAGCTTTATTCCCTGCGCAATAATTTACCAAGCTAGCAAAAAAGAGCGCCCACCAGGAAAAGAAATGGTTATCAAAAATCAAACTTATGTACAAAAATTTTCCGTTGCACCCCTGAGCGTATTTATGAAAAAATAGATCTGTGATTTAATATCAAATCCGTTGACATCGGAATTACTATTTCTCTCTTCTCTTTCTCTGTGTCCTCTGTGTTCTCTGTGGTTTAATCATTCCGATACAACCGGAATTGATATAATACTTAAAAAGCAGAATTAAAACATCGACTATCATGAAAAGCATACCCAAATATTCCTTGGTAATTCCTATTTATAATGAAGAAGAAACTCTCCCGGAACTTTACCGACGAATTAGTGAGGTGATGGCTAGGATGGATGGCCCAGTAGAGTTAATTTTAATCAATGATGGCAGTCGCGATCGCTCTTTGGAACTTCTGCGAGAATTGCATGAAAAAGATGCACGCATTTCTTACCTCAGTTTTGCCCGCAATTTTGGCCATCAAATAGCCGTGACTGCTGGTTTAAACTTTTCTACAGGTAAAATTGTAGTAGTAATGGACGGCGATTTGCAAGACCCGCCGGAGTTGATTATAGATATGGTAGAACAATGGCGACAAGGCTATCACGTTGTGTACGCTCAACGCACTCAACGGCATAAAGAAGGTTGGTTTAAGCGGTTGCCAGCTTATATGTATTATCGCATTTTGCGCCATCTTGCCGATGTTGATATTCCCATAGATACAGGAGATTTTTGTTTGATGGATCGTTGTGTAGTCGATGTACTCAACGCCATGCCAGAACGAAATCGTTACATTCGGGGATTGCGGGCTTGGATTGGTTTTAAGCAAACAGCAGTTAAATTTGAACGCGATCCGCGTTTTGCCGGCGAGGTGAAGTATACGTTTAGAAAATCTTTGAGTTTAGCAATGAATGGTTTAGTGTCTTTTTCCAAAGTTCCCCTGAGACTTTCGATTTATTTGGGATTATTTGCGGCATTTGTATCTGTATTAATGGCGTTTTTGATTTTGTATTGGCGGATTTTTTATCCAAATTCGGCATTAACTGGTTTGACGATTGTGATGATGGCGGTTTTCTTTTTAGGTGCGGTACAGTTGGTGAGTATTGGGATTTTGGGTCAGTATGTAGGGCGGATTTATGAGGAGGTAAAGGGGCGGCCGCTTTATACTTTGGCAGAAGTTGCGGGTTTCGATCGCTCGAACGATCGCACTGACAAATAAACTACCATCTGCTTTTGATTAAATAATGCGATCGCTCTTGAGACACCTCAATTAGCGATCGGCAGAACGTATAGAACCGGTTGTGGTGATGGAGTTTGGGCGATCGAGCCGCGATCGCAAACGTGCTAGTTGCGTCGGGTGCATCTGTGTTTTGCAAATATATTCCTAGGGGCGAAGCATGACCGCTGTAAATCTCTGGTTATCATACCAATTTCATAAAGTAGCGCTAGATATTAGCCCCCCAACCCCCCCTTATTAAGGGGGGCTAAGACTTCATCCATAGCACATATGAAAGAAAAATGGTATCACTAATAAATTGTCTGCCGTCAGGCTAGAGCATCGTACAAAATCGGGATGCTCCCGTTGCGTCCAGGACTGTTTATAATGGATTTAAGGAGCGCATATAAACTCCTGATGCCATTGTTGAGCGACTAGAGCCCAGCTAAATGAATCTTTAAGAGCTAATGCTTCCTGTCTTAAAGGTTCTTGTTTTTCAGGATTTTTTAGCAAATCTATCAGTGCTTCAATAAAAGCATTATTAGTTTCTTCATCACCCGCAGGCCCCTTAATTTTGACACCTGATTGCACTGTTTCATCTAAACCTGCATAGGTTGTCACCAGCGGAACACAACCAGCAGCCTGTGCTTTCCAAGCACTAATACAGAAAATTTCTGTCGCAGTATGACAAGGATAAACCCAGATGCCTGATTGGCATAATTCTTCAACCAACTGCTCGTGTCCAATTCTGCCATGTTCATAGACATTCTTCTGAGCGAAAAGTTTTAAAAGTTGTTGTTTTTTGTCTGGCAAGTGTGGAAATTTATCAAGATAAGGTGAATTAATTAAAGCATCAATTCCTTGCCAACCATAAAAAATATGTAATTCAACATCTGGCACTTCTTTGAGAACTCGATCCCATTGTGTGAGTAAATTTTCAATACCTCTTGTATAGTCACTAATCGAAATTAATCTCCTGGGATTTCTCGCAATACCTGTTAAATTGAAATCGGCGACATTAATTCCATTGGTGGTTAAAAATATCTTGTCTTCAGGAATCCAGTCTGGCAGTAGAGATTTATGAAAATTTGACAACATAAAAAGTTTATCAAAACTTCCCACAAATTCTAAACGCTGCGACTCTTCTATGGGAGGAAATAATTGCGGGTTATCGTGCATCCACACAGCAATTTTTCTGGCTTTAACTTTCATTCCCATCGGTTGTGTCCAATAGCGATGAAAGATTAAGACATTAAAGTTATCTTGGGGATTAAATTTGTCAACAGACTGATACACTACACCATTATATTCCCCTGCCATCTCACCGCATCGATTAAAAACATGAACCTGGTAGCCTAACTTAACAAATTCTTGACTTAAGTAAATTATCGCTTCTTCACTGCCACCAATACCTTGATTCACAGATCGGGGAGACCAATCTTCTACATGAAATGGAAAATTTGAATAAATTACAATTGAGTTATTGTCCCAGTTCATAGGATTTGATGGTTCTAAAAATTTATATTCACAATATTCTATGTCTACTTGTGACCAAATGTCAACTGTTTTTAATTTTTATAACAAAAATGCAGAATAACTGTTAATTGAGCGTCAGATGCCAGCTTAATTGATACTTATTTACCCATAGCTACCGTAGCCACAACAGAATAATGCTACAATCATAAATTGTGAACATTAACGGGAGCATCCCGAATTTGCAAATATATCGGTAGGGGCGAAGCATGACCGTAGTAAATCTTTCCTTTTAACCAATAACTTATCTGCGGTCATGCTTCGAATGTTGAAACTTTACCAATATTCGATGTCGGGGAATTGCTACAAAATCCGCTTGCTGTTAACTCAACTTCATCTTCCCTTTGTCACGCTAGAAATTGACATCCTGAAAGGAGAAAGTCGAACTAATGAATTTTTGCGTAAAAATCCCAACGGGCGCATTCCGGTGTTAGAAATAGAACCAGGAAAATTGCTGTTTGAATCCAATGCAATTATGTTTTATTTGAGCGAAGGGACTGAAGTTTTTCCGAAGGATAAATTTGAAAGAGCTCAAGTCATGCAGTGGTTGTTTTTTGAACAATATAGCCACGAACCTTTTATTGCAACTTCTCGTTTTTGGTATTTGACTGGTAAAAGTGAGGAATTCCAGGAAGCACTTCAGCAAAAACAAGCACCGGGTTATGCTGCTTTGGGAGTGATGGAACGGCATTTAGAAACAAATGACTTTTTTGTAGCCGATCGCTATACCATTGCTGACATCGGTTTATTTGCTTATACTCATGTTGCTGGGGAGGGAGGATTCGATTTAAGACGATTTCCAGCAATTGAATCTTGGATCGATCGCATCAAAAGTCAGCCCGGATATATCAACATCGCAACTTAAGCCCGGTTGCCTGTTCGTGGGACATTTGCGTTAACCTAATTGAAAATCGTTTGTACCGCCATCCCCAAATAAATTCATGCTTGCCCGCATTCTTGAATTAGCCACTACCCTTGCACCTCGCTTAATCGAAATCCGCCGCCACATCCACTCGCACCCCGAACTCAGCGGCCAAGAATATCAAACCGCCGCCTATGTAGCTGGTGTTTTGGCTTCCAGTGGAGTTCATGCGATCGAAGGAATTGGCAAAACCGGTGTCATCGGCGAAATCAAAGGCCATAGCAACCAGTCGCGCTGGCTAGCAATTCGTACCGATATGGACGCTTTGCCGATGCAAGAACGCACCAACCTGGAATTTGCCTCGAAAAACCCAGGAGTCATGCACGCTTGCGGCCACGACATCCACACCACCGTCGGTTTGGGCGCTGCGATGATATTAGCTCAGTTGGAAGAAAAATTACCTGGTCACGTCCGCTTCTTGTTTCAGCCTGCGGAGGAGATAGCCCAAGGCGCGCGTTGGATGATTGCAGATGGGGCGATGAAAGACGTTGAGGGCATCCTGGGAGTGCACGTTTTTCCGACGATTCCCGGCGGCTGTGTGGGAATTCGCCACGGGGCACTGACGGCGGCGGCGGATGACCTAGAATTGATTGTCATGGGTGAATCAGGCCACGGCGCGCGTCCCCACGAGGCGATCGATGCAATTTGGATAGCTTCGCAGATTATTACTACTTTGCAGCAGGCGATTAGTAGAATGCAAAATCCATTGAGGCCTGTGGTTTTAACCATCGGGCAAATTAGTGGGGGACGAGCGCCTAACGTAATTGCCGATCGCGTAAAATTATTAGGCACCGTGCGATCGCTCCATCCTGAAACCTACGAAAAACTACCAGCTTGGATCGAACAAATTGTGGCCGGTGTCTGTCAAACTTACGGCGCAAAATATGAACTCAACTATAAACGTGGTGTACCGGGAGTGCAAAACGATCCCTGTCTCACCCAATTACTCGAAGCAGCGGCTTTAGAAACTTTAGGGCGATCGCGCGTCCAAATTTTACCAGAACCATCCCTCGGCGCCGAAGATTTTTCGATGTATTTAGAACACGC
Source organism: Oscillatoriales cyanobacterium (assembly GCA_004292745.1). GTDB lineage: Bacteria > Cyanobacteriota > Cyanobacteriia > Cyanobacteriales > Microcoleaceae > Microcoleus > Microcoleus anatoxicus. Next base: position 19,330 of record RDXH01000075.1, read on the forward strand.
ACCGGGAACCATGTTTCGCCTGGGAGTTGGATTAAAAGATCGACCAAATTATCCCCTACATCATCCGCAATTTGAGGTCGATGAAGCCGCCATAATTACTGGGGTTGTGACCTTAGCCAGTGCTGCTTACAAATATTGGAAACAAAAATAAGAAATCAGACGGCGGTTGAAACCAGGTTTATACAAACGATGTCAGCCGGACGCGGACTGAATAAGATAACATGATTTCAATCGGGGAGTTAAGTTAGTCGATCTCTACAAACAATGCGCCATCATGGCGAAGGAGTTTGAATGGGCAGGAAAACTTAACTCAATGGCGCGTCAAGCGATGGCCCAACGCGCCATTTTTGCTATTCAACGTTTCTTCTCGAATTGCAAGGCAAAAAAACCAGGGAAAAAGGGATACCCTCAATTAAAAAAGCACACTCGTTCCGTAGAGTACAAGACTTCAGGCTGGAAGCTTTCTACCGACAAAAGATGCCTGACTTTCACGGATGGCTTTGCTGCTGGGAAGTTTAAGTTAATCGGCAGTCGGGACTTGCACTTCTATGCGCCTACCGAGATTAAGCGAGTCAGGGTAATTCGTCGAGCCGATGGTTACTACGCTCAGTTCTGTACTAACGTAGAGCGAACAGAGGAATTAGTCCCTAGGGGAAAAGCTATTGGAATAGATGTGGGATTAAACCATTTCTATACCGATAGCAGTGGGGAAACAGTTCCAAATCCTCGACATTTGCGTAAAAGTGAAAAAGCTTTAAAACGGTTACAGAAACGAGTTTCTCGGAAAAAGAAAGGTTCGGGTAATCGTAAGAAAGCGATAAATAAGTTAGGCAGAAAACACTTAAAAGTCAGTAGGCAGCGAAAAGACTTCGCCATCAAGACAGCGTTGTGCGTGGTGAAATCTAGCGATTTTGTAGCCTAGGTCGACCTTCAAGTGAGAAATATGGTGAAAAATCATAAACTTGCTAAATCAATTAGCGATGCAGCATGGTCGCAATTTGCCCAATGGTTGCAATATTTTGGGAAAGTGTACGGTAAAACAGTAGTTGCTGTTGCCCCTCAGTACACTTCCCAAGATTGTTCAAGTTGTGGCAATCGCGTTCAGAAGTCGCTCTCAATCAGAACTCATGTTTGCCTGTGTGGTACAGTGTTAGACCGCGACCATAATGCAGCTTTGAATATTCTGGCAAAAGGATTGAAAGCCCGTGCAGGAATTAATTTAAATACGGTGGGGCACACCGGAATTAACGCTTGGGGACTGACCGACAAGAACTCGCTGGTGGTGACATCAACGGGCAAGTTGACTGATTGATCCAAGAATCCCCGCGCGTTCACGCGCCCGGAGTGTCAATCATGTAATTCTTTTCAACTCAATCCGGCAATAATATTGACGCTCATCGCCAGAATCGCGGTGTTAAAAAAGAAAGACAGCACGCTATGCAACAAAACTAAAGACCTCATAGAGCGAGAAGTCGTCTGCACATCAGCAACTTGGCAAGTCATCCCCACCCCAAAGGAAAAATAGAGAAAATCCTTGTAGTCAGGTGCCTCGTCCCCCGGAAAATCCAAACCCTTGACTGGTTCAGGTTTGTTGTGATTCGACTTTCTGGGGTTTTGGTAGTAGCTGCGGGCATAGTGCATCGTAAAGATAGTATGCACCAGCAGCCAAGACCCAACTATGGTCAAAACCGAAAGCCCCAAGTGCAGAACTAGCAACTTGGAGTCCAGGCCTTTGGTATCGTGCAGCAGGAAGACTATGGCGAGCACGCTAGCACAAGCGGCCGCTAAGATGGAGCCGAGAATTACCACACGGCCCGCATCTAGTTGCTGTGCGTGGTGGCGCATCATTTCTGGGGTGGCTTGCACCATGAGCACTAAAGTCAAACCCAGGAAGCTGACCAGGCCGGTGTCCCAAATACACAGAGCTCTCGTCAGCTTGAGATAGTCTGGTGGTAGTAGAAACCCCACAGCCATAGCCAACAAAACAGAGACCAATAGGCGATGCCGGACTGTCCAGAGCCACTGGATCTTAGATAGGGACTGGTTTTTCACAAAATTTATACTAAGTTAGGCAGAGTGTAGGTTTAGTTGACATACTCCCCGGCGTGAACGCACGGGGATTCTTGACACTTCACGGAGATGTGCCACAAGTGGTCTTACCTTCTCTCTGTGTCCATTAGACCTCTCCCATAATTCCAATCCCTTCCCCCGCTTGGTTTCGGGAGTTGCGCCCAATAAGTGGCGCAACTCCCGAAACCAACGCTTAAATAAGGGTTTCAACGGTCGAGCGATAAAAACTGCCCAATTTTATGACCTAAATTTTACTATTTTTTTTCAGTTTGTAGGGCTTTTTATTGATACATAACGAGCGCACCTATTCGCCATCTTACTAATCCACATACCAGCAAAATTACCCTCTCGTAATTTTTCGGTTTTAAGCGAAATCTTTCTGATGCCACCCTCCATATTTTTAGTAATCTAATTAGATGCTCGACAAAGATTCTTTTTTGAGCCTTTGACTTATTCGCTCTCTTTTGAGCCGGAGTTAGAGGTCGAGAGCGAGGTTTTTTATGAGGAATGTTAATTAATGGCTCTCCTACGTAAGCTTTATCCCCTTGAAATCTTTGTGATGTTAACAGTGACCGTTGGTTTCTCCAAATTTTTATATCTGCCGTAGCTCCAGTTTCTCCAACTACTACATCAACAATTTCTTTGCCGGATGGCATGACTATTACTTGGTTCTTTTTAGTAGGTCTTTTCTGCTTTCCCGAGTAATTATTTTTCTGCCCCCGAGCATCTGTAGGTCTTTGTATGGGCTGGTCATAGCTATCTACTATTAACTCGAATTCTGTCAAGATTTCAAGCACCCAGGCAGAGTCTGAATTATTTTTTTTTACTTGTTCTAACAACGAAGCTGGCAATAACTCCCTCAAAATCTTTACCCAGCGGTGAAAAATATAATTAGCATTTGATTCACCAATTCCAAATTGTACCCCGAGGATTTGAAAGGTGGGTAGGTGATGCAGGTATACTAATGTCATCAGGATTTGGTCTCTTGTCGCCAACTTAGGATGCCGACCACTACCGGGTTTAATGATGCGGGTTTTCTGAATTTCTCGCTCTATTTTCTGACGCTCGGAGAGATTTTCGGCTCTGATAATGAGTTCCGTTAGTTGGTCGTAGTCCATACCCAAGAGTCTTTGAGTCTCGGATGGATGTTTTTCAAGATAGTCCCGGAGTTGGCTCATGTTTTGGAGGGTAAAACTCAATTGTAATTCAAGAGCGATCGGCACACAATTTCTTTTTGGGAGATGTCTATTCTTCACCAGCAACCATTGCCGTTCTTGATAAACGTTCGCCAGTCTCACAGCGATCGCACTTTTTGACCTGCTTAGTCTAAACTCCAATACTTAAATACCCGCTTTATTTCTTAGTCCGCGAAGGCGGACTTCGTTTTTGTAGAAGCGATTTCAATCGCCGAATCATCAATCGGGTAACAAACTAAACTTACACCTTTTGAATCAAACGCCGTCCAAACAAACCCTGCGGCCTAACCAATAGCATAATAAACAATATAGCAAAAGCCACAGCATCCTTATAAGCCGAAAAATCACCAGGTACAAAAGCCTCCACCAAACCAATGATAAACCCACCCAAAACCGCCCCAGGAATACTCCCCAACCCCCCAAGCACAATCACCGCCAAACCCTTCAAACCAAAAGCAATACCAAAATACGGCCCCGCAATACTCACACTAGAACCCACCAAACTCCCCGCCAAACCAGCCAGAAAACTGCTCACAAAAAACGTCAACACAATATACCTATCAGTATCAATCCCCAACAGACTAGAAGTAGTAGCATCTTCAGCCACAGCCTGCATTGCTTTACCAAACTTAGTAAAATTTATCGAGTAAGTTAAGACAGCCACAATCACAACTGATACCGCAAAAATTACTATTTGAACAGTCCGAATCGGAATCGGTTTATCCACTGTTCCGAAGTTAATTGCAGCAGGCAAATAGCCGTAAGTGTTAGCAGGAAAAGTGTAAATCTCCGCCCCGACAAGATACTGGATGATATTGGCGATCGCAACTGCTACACCCAAACTAGAAACCACAGTCAGCAGAGAATCAGAGTGTCGGCGGCGCAAAGGTAAAAAAGCAATTCGTTCAACAATTACTCCCACCAAACCAGCCATGACACTTCCCAAAATTAACGCCACAGCAAAAGGCAATTCCACGGGAATTCGAGCATTAGCCCACAACCCATTAAAACCGACAGCACCTCCCATCAACGCATAGGTGAAATAAGCACCCAAGGTAAATACAGCACCGTGAGCAAAATTAATAATTCCCAGAATAGAAAAAACCAGCGTATATCCCAGGGCAAAAATAGCATACACGCTGCCGATCGACAAACCATTCAAAAATTGTTGAATAAATTGAGTGAGATCCACATTACCTCTTTTAAGCAGCCGACTTTTTCTGAGTAATTTCCGAACAAAAATCTTGATAATCTGCTTGTACTTTAGTAAAATATGCTTGAGCATAGTCCAACAGAGGGTCATGCCAGCGATCGGCATTTTCCGCCCAATTAATTAACTCATCTGCGATCGCAGATCCTTGCCGCCCACTACTGCGTAACTGATTCCAAGCGGTAATTTCCCCCATCGTTTTCAGCACCTTTTTCAACCGCCCCAACTTCCCATTCCACTGATCCAAACTCACCTTATCTTGAGTTGGCTGCAACCCCCGCAAAACAAACGGTTTTCCGTCCATTTCCACCACCGAAACCCAAGCTTGTGGCATAGCTTCCATCCGCTTTTGGATAGCCACAATCCTGACAGCCTCATTAGCCCATTCAGGCTGGGAAAACTTCAAGTACGGCATCAAAGAAGAGGGAAGTGCTTGTTTAATATCCAACAAATAATTCCCATCTGGAGAACCCTTCCCTTCCACTAAAACCACATAGCGCTTTACCCCCAAACTTCCCGTACCAGCAATTCTTACCCCCACATCTAACAACTTAAAAAACTCCGCATTTGGCTGTTTAGCCGCCCAATTTTTCATCAAAAATTCAACGAGTTCTCGCTCCTGCGATGATATAGCCGCCGTCCGCTTATTATCAATAATCAAGCGGCGAAGACCCTTTTTCACCTCCGTCCGCCGATCCAAAAAATCTTTCCGCCGGCGTAACTTCAAACTATCCAATAAATCTGCAACCATCCCCTCAGCAGTCCCCCTCTCCACAGTTCGAGCAGTTCCCAAAGCCAAAGCATCAGTGTAAGCTTGGAGAAAGCAGCGACACAAAGTCAATGCTTCCAACTGATTCACCCCCAGCGTATTCGCACCAACTAAAACGCTAGTCAGAAAACGAGTTATTTCCCAACTAGCCGGAGCCAAAGCGGATTCATCAAAATCGTTTATATCAAAATAAACCAATCTATTATCACCCTTATAGCTGCCGAAATTTTCCAAGTGCAAATCACCACATACCCATACAGGTGGCGTATCATTCAGCACAGAATTGATATCAAAATCTTCATAAAATAAATGGCAAGTACCGCGAAAAAATACAAAACTATTACTTTTCATTGCCTGGTACTTCAACAAAAGTAGCTCCGGGTTGCGCCCGTGATTAAATTTCTGAATTCTTTCTAAAACAGTCTTACTCATGTTTTTGATAGCTGAATTTCCAGTTTTTTTACTTCAAAAACTCAAACTTCCCATTATTGCCATCCGCATCCATCTTAATCCGTGCCACATAAAACTCTTTCTGATTAATCTCACCTTCAGGCGTAAAAGAAATTTCTCCCAAAGGCGTATCGTACTTTCCACCCAACAACTGCTGATTCAAATTTGTACGCAATTCTGCCAAAGGTTTTTGGCTAATCTTAAACTGAGAATTTATCGCCTTTAATGAATCAACAAAAACTTGAACACCAGTAAAAGCTTGAGCGCTAAACTGAGGCGGTTCCTTCTTAAATTGAGCGCGATAAACATCGCGAAAAGCCTTATTCATTTCATTCTCATATTCCGGGCTGTATGCTTGGGCAATCAAAACCCCATCACAGAGCGCCTTACAAACAGGAAATATATTAGAAGTATTCAGACCGTTGCCCCCAATCATAACCCCTTTGTAACCTAACTCCCGCAATTGCTTAATTAAATTGCCTCCATCGGCGGCCAACCCAGAAATAATTATCAAATCTGGCTTGACATTGATCGCATTAGTGGCTTGAGATTGGAAATCTGTATCAGTAGTTAAGAATTTTTGGACAGTTGCTAATTCCAGCCCCATATCTTTAATCGTTGTCTGGAAAGTTTCCGTCTCAGATTTGCTAAAGGCATCATTCTGAGCAAAAAATACAGCTACTTTCTTAATATTGGGATTTTGCTTGAGGGCGGCTTTAACTGCGTTAGGTGCTACCACGGCTACAGGCGCGGAGACTCTAGCAATATAATCGCCAATCTGGGGAATCCCTTTAGCGGTGTTGGATGGTGCGAGTACGGGAACTTTGGCGCGATCGGCGATCGGATCGGCACTAAAAGCCTGCTGCGACAGAGTTGGCCCCACAATACCCACCACCCGATCCTGATTGATCAGAATATTGAAAGCATTGATCGCCCCTTGTTCATCTCCACCAGTATCTTGGAACACCAGTTTAATCGGCGTCCCATCCACACCGCCCTTGTCGTTGAAATACTTCTCAGCAATTTTCGCCCCAGCCACTTGCTCCTGGCCGAGTAAAGCCACATTGCTAGTTTGGGCCACCGCAATCCCTATATATATAGTGTTGGAATTCCCCCCAGCCGAACCCTGTGGAGAAGTACCGACAGATGGCGAAGTCGCCGGAGATGCTGTGGTAGAGGTTTGGGGAGTGTTCGTCTGACTGCAAGCCAGCAGCAGTGAAGCACAGGTAATGAATAAGGCACTAGGGCGAAGAGTAGGTTTTTTCATGAGCGGGCGATCGAACATCTATATATAGAACATCTACATCGTGTAGAGCTATTCTACCCATGCGTGGCAGCTTAAGAGCCCAAAAAGCCACCGGAGGACCCCAAAAAAAGACCCCTGCCTGAAAAGAGGCATCAGCCAGCGGATGTCGGAGCCTGGTCCAAAAGCCGAAACCCTTACAGTGTATAGGTCATAAAAAAACTCAAAAATACTTTCACAAAACGCTTGACAACACCTTGCGAAGTAAGTATATTAATAAAGCGCCGGAAGAGAAGCGATTCACCGAAACGCGCGCTGAACCTAGAAAAAAGAATAGTTTGAAAGCTTAAAGCAATATTAACCTCGTCAAAAAATTAACAGATAGAGAGTGAAAGCGAAAGCCTGCACTCAATATCGCAAACAACGAGAAAAAAGTCAAGGTCAAATCAAGGGAATGAGACAGAAATGTCAAAGTCGCCCCAAAATGCCTTGACGAGCCTAAAAAAACTCAACAACACGGAGAGTTTGATCCTGGCTCAGGATGAACGCTGGCGGTCTGCTTAACACATGCAAGTCGAACGGGTGTA